>JACQVR010000116.1 GCA_016209705.1 Planctomycetota bacterium | reverse complement strand
TTACAATAAGTTTTGAGAATATATTGTAGCAACTCTTTTCGGTGACAGAGCGCCGGCGGGCGGGTTTGATATCCCCCTCGCTTCCGAACATGGAGAAAAACTCATGAGGCTGACGCTGTTTCTTCCGCTGTTGTTCGCGCTCCTCCAGGAGGAGCCTTGGACCCCCTTCAGCGATCCGGAAAACCGTCACCATCCCGAACGCGCCTCCAACCTGGACGTGAAGCATTATCGCGTCTCGGTGACCATCGATGATCAAAAGCGCGAGATCGAAGGCACCGCGGAGATCGAGCTGGCATTCGTGGCCGATGCGGAACGCATCGAGCTGGACGCCGCCGACATGACGTTCCGCCGCGTGGCTCTGGCCGAAGGGGATGCGCTGACCTATCGCGCCGCCGACGGGAAGCTGGCGCTGGAGCTGGGACGCCAAGCGAAAAAAGGGGAATCCCTGCGCCTCGTGATCGAGTATGTCGCCAAGCCGACCCACGGCCTCTTCTTCATCGCTCCGGACGACGGGTATCCGGACAAGCCGTGGATGGCGTGGACGCAGGGCGAGACCGAATACAATCATCACTGGTTTCCCTGCACCGACTACCCCAACGACCGGGCCACCAGCGAAATGATCGTCACCGTCCGCGAAAAATACACGACCATGTCCAACGGCACGCTCGTGGATCGGAAGGTCAAAGAAGGATGGCGGACGGACCATTGGAAAATGGAAGTCCCTCACGTGGCCTACCTGAGCTCGATCGTGGTCGGCGAGTTCGACCTGGTCGAGGAAGTGGTCAACGATTCCGGACCCAAGGTGACCCTTCAGTACTTGGCGCCCAAAGGCCGCCATACCGAAGAGGAGATCCGCCACACGTTCGAGCGCACGTCCGCCATGCTCCGTTTCTTCTCCGAGAAGACGGGGCATGCCTACCCGTTCACCAAGTACGCCCAGACGGTCGTCCTGGATTTCATCTGGGGAGGAATGGAGAACATCTCCGCCACCACGCTTCATCCCGGCACCGTCGTTCCCAAACGCGCCTGGATGGATCGGGACTCCGACGGACTCATCGCGCACGAACTGGCGCATCAATGGTTCGGCGACCTGGTGACCTGCCGGAGCTGGGCGCACATCTGGCTGAACGAAGGCTTCGCGACCTATTTCGACGCGCTCTGGCAGGAGCACGTCTCCGGCCGCGAGGCGCTGCTCGCGGATCTCGAGGACGGTGCCGGGTGGTATTTCCAACAAGCCGGCGAGTACCGGCGACCCACCGTCTGCGAGTACTACACATATCCCGACGATGTGTTCGATTCTTACGTCTACCCCCGGGGCGCCTGGGTCCTGCACATGCTGCGCGCGGAACTGGGCGACGAAACCTGGTGGAAGGGGATCAACCACTATCTCAAGCGCCATCGCGAAGGCTGCGTCTCCACCGACGACTTGCGAGTCGCGCTGGAAGAAGTCAGCGGCCGCGACCTCAAGCCGTTCTTCACTCAATGGCTTTACGAGGTCGGCCATCCGGAGTTCAAAGTGACGCAAGCCTGGGATGACTCGTCCAAGGCGCTCAAGCTCACCGTGGTCCAGACCCAGCCGATCCGAAAGCTGTCCTACCGGCAACTCTCGACCGCCCGGCCGCTGTACAAGGTGCCCGTCGATGTCGAGATCGAGACGGCGCAGGGCCGCAAAACGCATCGCTTACAGATCACGCAGCAGGAGCAGACCTTCACGTTCGCCTTGAATTCGGCGCCCGTGATCGTGGATTTCGATCGGGACTCGAATCTCCTGAAGTCGCTCGATTTCCCGAAATCCGCAGCGGAGTTGGCGGTGCAGCTTGAACGCGACGACCAGCCGTGGCACCGCTGGTGGGCGGCGGGTCAGCTCGCGGGCAAGGAAGAGGGAGCGGCCGCCTTGGCCGCCGCGCTGCGCGGCGACACATCGAGGCGCGTCCGAATCGTGGCGGCGGGCTCCCTGGGATCGATCCCCGCGCCGGCGGCCCGCGAAGCCCTCCTGGAGGCGTCCACGACGGAAGACGCACATGTGCGCGTGGCGGTTCTGCGGGCTCTGGGAGGGCACGTTCAAGACGACAAAGCGTGGTCGGCGCTGGTTCGGGTGCTGGCTGAGGATTCGAGCCCCGCGTGCCGCGAGGCCGCCGCGGCTTCCATGGGCCGCAAAGGCGAGGGTGCCCTGAAGGAGCTTTCGGAAGCGGCCGAACGATACGGGCGGGACGAACTCATCATGCCGGGAGTGCTGTCCGGACTCCTCGAGACCGGCCAGCCGAGCGCGATGGACGTGTTCCTTCGATTCTCCGCGTACGGGATCCATCCGCACATCCGGCGCCGCGCCGCCGATTGCCTGGCCGAAAACGTGCGGCGACAAAAGGAAGCTGGCGTGAAGTCCGAAAAGGGGCTGGCTCGTCTGATCGAGCTGGTGGACGATCCGGACTTCCGCCTGCGCCGAGGCGTGATCGACAAGCTGGCGATCCTGGGCGAGCCCGCGGCCGTGCCGGCGTTGGAGCGCCGGATTCCGCAGGAGTTCGACCGGCGGGTCATCAAGGACATCCAGGAAGCGATCCGGAAAATAAAGACGCCGCGTTGATGCTCCGGGATGAAGAGAACGATGAATCGCAAGATCGCCGTCATCGGCGTGCCGATCGACCTGGGGGCCAATCGGCGCGGAGTCGACATGGGCCCCAGCGCGCTGCGGGTCACCGGACTGACGGAACGGATCCGCACGCTGAAGCTGGAGGTGCGCGATTTCGGCGACATCGACGTCCCCCTTCCGGAAGAATGCGAGGTCGGAGAGAAGAACAAGAAATTTGCGGAGGACATCCAGGACGTCTGCAATGACGTCTGCGAAAAGGCGCTGGCCATCCTGCGCCAGGAATGGACGCCGGTCTTTCTCGGCGGGGACCATTCCCTAGCCATGGGCAGCATCGCCGCCACCTCGAAATTCTTCCGCGAAAAGAACCAGAAGATAGGAATCGTCTGGTTCGACGCCCACGGAGACATGAACACGCCGGAATCCACGAACAGCGGCAACGTTCACGGGATGCCTCTGGCGCATGTCCTGGGTTTGGGCGACCCCGGATTGGCCGGCATCGGCGGGTTCAGTCCCAAGGCGGATGCCGCGCGATGCGCGCTGGTGGGCGTGCGCGACCTGGACGACCGCGAGAAAAAGCTCGTGCACGACAGCGGCGTGCGCGTCTTCACCATGAAGGACATCGACAAGCGCGGCGTATCGAGCGTCATAGAAGAAGCGCTGGCGGCCGTCGGGGAGGGAACGGCCGGCATTCACGTGAGCTTCGACATCGACGCCTGCGATCCGAGCGTCGCCCCCGGCGTGGGAACCCCGAAGAAGGGCGGCTTGAACTATCGGGAAGCGCATTTGTGCCTGGAGATGATCGCCGATGCCGGGCGGATGATCGCCTTGGATATGGTGGAAGTCAATCCCATCTTCGACACGCGCAATCAAACGGCGGAGTTCGCCGGCGAGCTCATCTTGAGCGCGTTGGGAAAATCCATCTTCTGAGGGGATGGGAAGATGCGAGGAGATGAGGAGGTGCGAGCCTGGTTCCTATCTCCCGATCTCCAAGTTTCTCCTCATCTCCTCAGCACCTGGCGCAATTCGGCGATGCGGGGACGGAGCATGTCGGCATGCCGCGCATCCGCCGCGGCCGCGGCTTCGTAGTCGGCGAGCGCCTCCCGAAGGCGGCCCAGCATGTCGAACGCGCGCGCTCGATCGTACAGGACCGGGGCGTAGGTGGGACGGTATTCCAGATAAGCCGTGAAATCCCCCACGGCCTCTTCCAGGCGATTCAAGCGATCGATATCGGACAGGGTCTTGGAATTCTCGGCCACGAACCGCAGCGCGGCCCGACCGCTCCGGAGACGTTGCTCCGCCTCGATCGCCTCCCGGGTCCCGTCCGGGGTGGGAGCCGGAAGAGGCTGCGCCATCAGCTCGGAGTGCAGGCGGGCGGCGACCAGCTCCTGCCGGCGGCTTTCCCGGCGAGCATGAATCAACACCGCGGCGCTGCCGGCGACGAAGATCACCAGCGCTCCGATCAGCGCGGCCGCGAACACCCCGGAGCTCGAACGCGCGGGAGGTCGAGGCAGATATCCATACGTTCCGGCGATCTCCCGAAGCGCCTTGGAATTTTCCTCGGCGACCACGCGGCATCGCTCGATCTGCTCGACGGTCATCCATCCGCGCTGTAGCGCTTCTCTCGCGAACGCTTTGTCTTCCGGCGTCATCGTACCGCGTTACCTCCGTTCTCCGTCACGACGGCCACGCCGGCGGTTTTCGCGCTCAAAACGTTTCGAGCCGGCGCCGCTCCTATTATAAGCTGAACTCTATGCCGGACGATGTGCTGAAAGTGGACGATCTCGACCGGTACGCTCCATTCCGCCTCATCTCGTGGTGGCGCCAGGAGACGCTCGCCCGCGCCCGCGTCATGGTGGTCGGCGCGGGAGCCCTGGGCAACGAGGTGCTCAAGAATCTCGCCCTCCTCGGCGTCGGTCATATCTACCTCATCGATTGCGACATGGTCGAAGTCGGCAACCTCGGCCGGTCGGTGCTCTACCGTCCCGAAGATGCCGGGCGGCCGAAAGCGGATCGCGCCGCCACCGCCGTTCGAGCCATCAATCCCGACGTCAAGGTACGCCCGTGCGCGGGCAATGTCCTGACGGATGTGGGCCTGGGCGTCTTCGCCGAGATGGACGCGGTCATCGGCTGCGTCGACAATCGGGAAGCGCGCTGGTGGATCAATCGTCAGTGCTGGAAAGCCAATCGCCCCTGGGTGGACGGGGCCATCCAGGAGATCAGCGGCACCGTCAAGGTATTCGTGCCCCCCGACGGCGCGTGTTACGAGTGCGGCATGACCGAAACCGATTACCGACTTTTGAATCGTCGTTATTCGTGCCCGCTGCTCCACCGCGACGACATCGCCGAAGGCAAGGTGCCGACGACTCCCACCATCGCCTCGATCGTCGCAGGCTTGCAGACGCAGGAGGGGTTGAAATTGTTGCACGGATGGCCGGCGGCGGAAGGAACCGCCCTGGTCTTCAACGGCGACGCGAATCAATTCTACGCGACGCGTTATCAGCGGCGTGAGGACTGCCTGGCTCACCACACGGTTCCTCCGCCGATCGATCTGCCGCTTCGGGCTTCCTCGACGGCGGTCGAAACGCTGGCGGCGGCGGGCGGCGACGCCCTCGTGTTGGACCGCGACCTGGTCGTCTCTCGGTCGTGCCCGGTCTGTGGAACCCGAGAGGAGGTTCTCAAGCCTCGCGCGTCCGTCGCCGCGCGGGACGGCCTCTGCGCACGGTGCGGAGCATTGACGCGGACCGAGATGATTCACGAGATCGAGAAGACGTCGCGTCTGGCCGGGTATTCGATGAGCGCGTTGGGCGTGCCTCCGTTCGACATCGTGAGCGTGCGGGCGGGAGGGGAGATAAAATTCTGCCGCCTGGCGGGCGATCGATCGGACGCCTTGGATTGGAGATAACGCACGGCATGGTAGAATAGGGGCGGATGCCGGGCCTGCGGTTCACGTAACATTCCGCACGTCCCGGGGTCCTAACCTCAGAGAGCTGTCGCACAGAAGGAGGCTGCCATGGCGGAAGGCGAGGGCATTCTGGTCACGTTTCTCGATCAAACGGGCGCCAAGAGCGTCAAGGCGAAGATTTCGCCCACGGTCACGGTGAAGAAAATCCTTCCGACCATCATTACCAAGATGCAGCTTCCGGTCACCGCCCCCGACGGGACGCCGATGTCCTACTCGCTGGACCACAAGGAAGGGGGCAAGCGCTTGCAGGAGCATCAAACGCTGCCGGACGCGGGAATCAAGGAAGGGGATCATCTGATCGTCTTTCCCGAAATGGTCGCGGGCCGGGATTAGAAGCGTGGTGCAAGGTGTGTGGATTCAAACCCACGGAGGAGCCGGAGATCACTGTGAAGAATGACCACGGAGGCACGGAGAGGATCTTACGGAGATGGGGAGATAGCGGAGACGCGGAGATGTTTTTTGCAGGAGTTCTATCTTCCACCATATCCCCATCTCCCTATCTCCAAGATCTTCGCGTCTCCCAATTTTTCTCCGTGCGCTCCGATTTCTCCGTGACCTCGCGAGTCAGGGTCGTGAGGTAGCTTCCGAGAGCCTGCGATGCTGGACACCCCCAGAAATCGACGATTGGTGGCGGACGCCGAGGCGATGAACGCCTTGCGCGGAAGCTCGACGATCCTGGAGTACATCGCCTACGGCCAGCCGCCGGAACGGTACCTCGTGACGTTCCGCGGCCAAGGACTCCTGAGGCGCAGCGAGACGGAGGCGGTCGAGATCGCCGAGGTGCATCGGGTCGAAATTCGGCTGGGGATCGATTACCCGCGCAGCCGTCCGGACATTCAGTGGTTGACGAGCATTTATCATCCCAACATCTCCGCCGTGGGCGCCGTTTGTCTGGGCGGCTACAGCGCTCATTGGGTTCCCAGCCTGAGCTTGACGGAGTTGGTCGAGATGCTGTGGGACATGGTTCGAATGGCGAACTTCGATCCCAACAGCGCGTACAATTACGCCGCCGGCCGCTGGTGCGAGTCGCAGACGCAGTTCTCGTTCCCGCTGGATCGCCGCAACCTCCGGGACCGGCTGGGCCAGACCGTCGGGCACAACGTGATCAAGCTGGACCTGGCTCCAGGCGCGGCCGGAGCGGAGCCTCGCCAAGCTCCGTCGATCGCCAAGCCCGCCGAGGAGGACGTGCTTATCATCACGGAGGACGCGGTCCGTGTTGAGGAGCGCGCTCGATCGGGTTCCCCCTCCGCCGCGGCGGGCGGTGAGGACATCCTGATCATCGAGTAGCGCTCGCGTGCGGCGGAGTCCAGCGTCCCGAGCCCTGAGTCCAGAGTCTCGTCCCCTTGGCGCCCCCCGGGGGGCGAGAATGGAGGGAACCGACTCTGGACTTGAGACTCCGTTTTTTGTGAATCGTCTATGGAATCCTCGGAGTTCATCCACGCCGGCGATCTGGAGATCGCGGTGCCGCCCGAGAAATTGATCCCGACCGAAGACCCCGTCCAGCGCGTGGAGCCCATGGGCACGATCCGAAGCGACGACCTGCACATCTTTCTGCGCGAGAACACGCTGCGGGAAATCGTCGCGCACGCCAAGTCGAACCCGCGGTGCGAACTGGGGGGCGTCCTTCCGGGATCGTTCTATCAATGGCGCGGCCGACTCTGGATCGAGATCGACGGCTACATCCGGGCGGAACATTACGTCCACACCGCCGCGAGCTTTCGGTTCACCGCCGACTCGTGGAGCGGGATCCTGAAGGAGAAGCTGCGGCGGTTCGAGGACAAACCCCTGGTCGGATGGCAGCACACGCATCCGGGCTACGGCGTCTTTCTCTCCGGCTTGGACATGTTCATCCAGGAGCATTTTTTCAATCTCCCACATCAGGTCGCGCTGGTCGTGGATCCGAAGGCGGACACGCTCGGCTTTTTTCAATGGAAACGCGGCCGCGTGACGTCCTGCGGCTTCTTCTTCGTGCTCGATCGCGATTGACGCGAGGGAGAGGATTCCCGAATAATGCCGCCTATGGGAAGTCCACAGTCCAGAGTCGTCGTGCTGAGAAGAGCCATTGTGTTGGCCGGAGTGGCGCTGGCGGGCGCGTGCGCGCCCCCCCGCGTTTCGGAGCTTCCGCCGGAGAGCGCCTCCGCCGGGAGTGGGGAGGGAGCGGAACGGGGCATACCCGCCTCGGACATCGCATGGCGGGGCATCTTAGGCGAGCGGCACGACCATCCCTCGATCATGTATTCCCTGATGGGGCGGGGATACTTCGCGGCGCGCACCGCGCGGGACATCGATCGAGTGATCGAGGAGTGGCTTCGGGCGCATCCGGAGGCGCGGGTGATTCCGGTCGCGATCGTCGAAGACGTCTCGCCGCCCGCGCGGCGCTTCCGGATGACGTACGTCTGGGTGGCGCAGGGGGAAGACAACTTGAATCTCCATCTCGTCCGGCGCGGCTGCTGTCCCGCGGAGACCATGGCTTCCTCGATGGAGCGGATCGAGGTGCCGCGGGTCGAGTTCAACGAATTCCTCCGCAACGCGGGCCGGGCCGAGGAGCAAGCCAAGTCGGAGAAAGTGGGCATTTGGGCCGCCGCTCGATGACGTTCCGGCGGAATATTTCAGGTTTCGGAGGCGTCATACAAAGCAGAGGCCGTGACGAGCGTAACCCGGCAATGTGGAGTCGCTCATGAGATGGACGATTCTGGGACTTGCGGCGGCGATGTGCGTTCTTGGAGCGTGCGGGTCGGGTCCGGAGCAAGTGCCCGTGCAGCCCTGGATGCTCGCCGATGCCCGCCGGCCTTCCGCGCGCGTCTGGTTCTTGGATGACGTCCAGAACGCGGCGGCATGGGAAGTTTTCGTCAACCGGCTGCACCGGGCCGGCCAGAATCTCGTTCTTCTGACTCCGGACGGCGCGGCGCGTAAGGCTTTGCGGGAGACCAAAATCTCAATCGCCTTGCGATCCATGCAGCCTCTCCTTCATGTCCTTGAAAGACAGACGGGCCGGCTTGATGATTTGTCCTTCGTCAAAACCGATCAACGAAAGTACCGGATAGGCGAGCACGTCGCCCAGGTCGGCATCGCCGACGATGATCAGGTCGATGTCACTGGCTCCGGTCCATTCGGCGTCCCGCTCGCGCCCCAGAAAACGCGCGTACGAGCCGAAGAGGAATGCCGAGCGGATGCCTCGCGCGCCGTTCAGCGCCCGTCGGATCGCCGGTCCGATGCCGACCGTCTTGGCGGGGCGGAAAATCGTCGCAGAGATTTCCGGACGGGGGCAGCGGCCTCATTCGGACTTGAAACACCGAGGGAAAGGCATTCGTTCAAGAAGAGGCGCCGTGCGTTTCGATGAGGCCGATGCGGCGTTCGTGGTCATCGAGGCGTCCTTCCGAACGGCGGTGGCGCTCGTCCTGCACGACAAGTTTGTCCCAGGCGGCCTTGGATGTGGCCATCATCGAGTCCAAAACATCCATAATGCGCTGAACATCGTCTTTGGTGGCCATCCGTTCCTTCACGTCCTGCATCTCCGCCTTGAGGTTCACGATTTCTCGCGCCAGTTTGGCGTGGTCCTTTTTGGTAGCGAATTTTTTGAGTTCCGCCCGCAAGTCGTCCTTGGTGACAAACTTCTTCAGTTCCGCCCGAAGGTCGTCCTTGGTGACAAACTTCCTCAGCTCCTTCCGCAGTTCCTTCCTCAGCTCCTTCCGCAGTTCCTCCCGCAGTTCCGCCCGCGTCACGGGCTTTCCGTTCCGTTCCAGCATGGCGGGAAGAGTACTCCTCGATCCGGGTGCCGTCAAGGCTCACGGCGAGGTCCTCCCTGCGGCCGCTGGCCCCTTCTTACGGCAACTAAACCAACCATCGGTCCGCGGGCACCACGTCGCGCGCCGCCGGCGTTTGCGTTCAAGCGGATCAAGGCGGGCGACGCCCTTCATGCGATCGTCCTCGCCATGGGATGGCATACCAGTATGGCGCCGGGCGAAGTCGTCCTGTCCAAATTGGGGCACGATGGCTTGAGGCTCTTTTAAGGACCGGGCCATCCCCCCATGATCGCCTTGAACAGGCTCGGGCTCGCCTTCAGGAGCACGTCGTCCACGACCACGAGCAGGTTTCCGCCTGCATGCAGAAGGACGCAGATCCACAGCCGCCCGCGACGGAGAAACGCCCACGTCAGGATCGCGCCCGCGGCGAGGTAATGGAGCTTCCACCACTCGTAGCCGTACACGAGATGCAGGACGTAGAAAAGCACCGCGCCGGCGGCCATGGCTCCGCGGTCCCCATATCCCAGGCGGAGGCCCGGAACGATCAGGCTGCGGTAGACGAATTCCTCGACCAGCGGCGCGGCCAGAAGGGAGACGAGCACATACGAAAGCGGGCCCCCCATGGCGTCGATCTCCAGCGGCCAACCCGAGAGGGGGATCCGAAACCACCGCAGGCACATCACCGCGACGGCCATGAGCGCCAACGACACAACCAGGAGCAAGGCGATGACCTTCAAAGTCCATGCCAGATCGCTGGTGAAACCGCGGAAGGAGAGCCCCAGATCCCCCGCTGTGGCCGCCCGCGCCTGGAACATCGCCAGCGCCAGGAGAAGGGCGGCGGCGGCCCGCAGCCCGTAATGAGCCAGAATCCCATACGACCCATGACCGAGGTGAATCTCGGCCCAGTCGCTCAGAGGCTGCTTCGTGAGATAGAAAATCAGCGTGTCGGCCAGAAATGCCCAAAGCGCGAATGATTCCAGCGATCCGAGGCCTCGCGAGCGAAGCATGATTCCGCCGTGAAAAGCGACCTATTCCTTGCGACGGAAGCATCCCGCCGAAGCCTCCCGTCCGACGAAGCCTTGGCGAAGTCGGATGGCGAAGGGGGCCCGGTGAAGGCGGACGGAAGGCCGCCTCCGCCACGTGGTTTTTGAGGCTGCTACGGCATGGTCGACTCGCCTGCAAGGAGAGCCGCGCTTTCGGGCGAGTCAACTTTACCGGCGCGCGGTCGACGCGTACGTGAACTCCCGGATCTTCTGCTCCAGATCGTCAGGCGCCTGAGCCGAAGCCATCATGGTTTGATAAGTGATCTTCTTTTGAATGAAGAGATTGTACAGAAAGTCGTCCAGGAGGATCATGCCCTCTTTGGCGCCGGTCTGGATCGCGCTGACGATCTTGTGCGTCTGGTTTTCGCGAATCAGGTGCTGAATGGCGGCGGTGATGATCATGATCTCGAACGCGGCCACGACGCCGTTGCCGTCCACCGTGGGCAAGAGCACTTGAGAGACAACCGAGAGCAGGGCGGTCGAAAGCTGGGCGCGGATCTGCTCCTGCTGCTCGACGGGGAAAGCGTCCACGATGCGGTTGAGCGTTCGCGTCGCGCCGGTGGTGTGCAGGGTGGCGAATACGAGGTGGCCGGTTTCCGCCGCCGTGATGGCGGCCGAGATCGTCTCCAGATCGCGCATTTCGCCGACCAGAATGACGTCCGGATCCATGCGCAGCCCGCGACGGATGGCTTCGGCGAACGAGCCGATGTCGACGCCCAGTTCGCGCTGGCTGACGATCGATGTCTTGTGCTCGTGGTAGTACTCGATCGGGTCCTCGATCGTGATGATGTGGCAATCTTCATCCTTATTGATGAAATCGATCATGGTCGCCAGGGTGGTGGTCTTCCCGCAGCCGGTAGGCCCGGTCACCAAGATGAGCCCTCGCGGCCGTCCGAGAAGATTCTTGACGCTGGGCGGCAGGCCGATCTCTTCGAACGACAAAATCTTGGAGGGAATCAATCGAAGGGCGATGCCGACCTGTCCCTTTTGCATGTAGACGGCCACGCGGAAGCGGGCCTTCTTCTCGAAAGCGAAGCCAAAATCGGCGCCGCCTTTTTCTTTCAGCTCCTGCTGGCAGCGCTCGGGAGCGATCGACTTCATAAACCCCACGGTATCGTCCGGCGTCAGAGGCGGCGTGTTCAGCGGCTTCAGGCGCCCGTTGAGGCGGATCGTGGGAGGGATGCCGACCGTAAGGTGCAGGTCAGAGGCCCGCTTTTCGACTACCAGGTTGAGCAGCTTGTTAAGTTCAACCGCCATAGTGAAGTCCTATATCCGATGTCCTATATCCGATGTCCGCTGTCAAGAAACGAAAGCCGAAGTAATATCGGTGTTGGACTGCGGAAGGTCAATTTCTTTCGGATGACTCATGCGGAGCTTAACCCTCTTGTTTTCACGGGGTCCCGACGGCGTACATCGGAGATCGGACGTCCGAGATCGGAAATCGGTCTTCAATACGAAATGTCCTCGCGATGGGTAAGGGTCATCACTTCCTCGGGAGTCGTGATCCCGTCGAACACCTTGCGGACGCCGTCCTCGAGGAGCGTCACCATCCCTCCGGAAAGCCGGGCCTGCTCCTTGATCTTGGACGTGGTCTCCTTGCGGAAGACCATCTCCCGGAGCGTGGAACTCAATTCCATGAGCTCGAAGATGCCCTTGCGGCCTTTGAATCCCGTGTTCTTGCAGGCGTCGCAGCCCACGGCGCGCCACACGGCCCGCCCTTTGAGATCTTCCGGCTTGATGGACAGCGCGGCGAGGGCCAGAAGATCCGGCTCGGGATTCGGCTCCTTGCACTTGGGGCACAAGACGCGAACGAGGCGCTGGGCCATGATGGCCTGGATCGAAGAGGCGACCAGGAAGGGCTTGACGCCCATATCGATGAGCCGCGTCAACGCGCCGGGCGCGTCGTTGGTGTGGAGCGTCGAGAACACCAAGTGGCCGGTCAACGCGGCCTGAATCGCGATTTCCGCCGTCTCGGCGTCGCGAATTTCGCCGACGAGAATGATGTTCGGCGCCTGCCGCAGCATCGCGCGGAGGATACGCTGGAACGTCATTCCGATGTGCGCCTTGACCTGCGCCTGATTGATGCCGCTGAGGTTGTACTCGACCGGGTTCTCCGCCGTAATGATCTTCACGTCCGGGCGGTTGAGCTCCTTGAGGGCGGCGTACAGCGTGGTCGTCTTTCCCGAGCCGGTCGGGCCCGTCACCAGGACGATGCCGTTGGGCCGCTTGATGATGCTCTTGAAGCGCTTGTAGTCGGTCGTGTAGAAGCCGAGCTCCTCCATTCCGACGAGGCCCGCCTGCTTGTCCAGGAGCCGCATGACGATCGATTCGCCGTGCGTGGCCGGCAGCGCGCTGACGCGGATGTCCAGCTCGCGGCCGCTGACGTGGATCTTGATGCGGCCGTCCTGGGGCTTGCGCTTTTCGGCGATGTCCATCTCGGCCAGGATCTTGATGCGCGACAGCACCGCGCCCTGGAGCCGCTTGGGCGGCGCGTTCACTTCGTAGCACTGGCCGTCCACGCGGTAGCGGATGCGGACGCGGTCCTCCATCGGCTCGACGTGGATGTCGCTCGCCCGATTCTTCACGGCTTCGGCGATCATGAGCTGGACGAACTTGATGACCGGCGCGTCGTCCTTGTCCGGATCCACCGTCTCCAGGTCCACCTCGCTGCCGCGGAGTTTCACCTCCGTGGAAGCCGCAGCGTCGTCGATGGCGCCCATGAGTTCCGACTGCTGCTTGGTCCCGTAGAATTTGTCGATCGCGGCCATGATCTCCGGCTTGGGCGAAAGGGCGCAGATGATCTCGGTGTTCAAGATGAATTTCAGGTTTTCCAGTGCCACCATGTCCACCGGATCGCTGATGGCGACGGTCAGGGCCTTCCCGTTCATGCTGATGGGGAAGATGCCGTGCTCTTCGCAGGTCTCGCGCTTGACGATGTTGGTGATTTCGGGATTGACCTTGATCAGTTTGAGATCCACGTACGGAAAATTGAATTGCTTGGCCAACGCTTCGGTCACCTGGGCCGGCGTGGCGGCTCCCATCTCGACGAGGATTTCGCCGATGCGTTTCCCCGCCTCTTCGGATTGCTTCTTCATCGCGGCCCCGACCTGCTCGGGAGTCACGACCCGCATCTCTTCGAGAATGCGTCCGAGGAGCTTTCGACTCTGCGCGATCGACGGCCGGCGCGGGACGGCCGTCCGCGCGGGCGGCACCTGGGAAGAGACGGGCGTCTTGGTCTTCGTGGCGCCGGGAACTCCGGAGGAGATCTTGGAAATGGAACTCGTGGTCTTCTTCTGCTGCGACTGAGGCCCGTTCAAGACCACCTCCCGAAAAATGGGTTGGAGAATTGCATTATAGGTTTCCTGAAAATGCGAAGTCAAGCAGGCGTTTCGTTCGTATGAGTTGACGGTATGAGGCCGCGCGCCCTATACTGCGACTCGCGCTTCGGTCCGTCATGGGCAAATTCCTGATCCTCCTTCCGTTGGGCATGCTCGGCGCTTGCCGCTCCCCGGAGCCTCGGGATTTCAGCCCTCGATGGAAGTTCCTTCAGAATCCCGCCCATCCGTTCGATTATTTCATGGAAATGATCCGCTGCGATCTTCCGGCCAAAGCACGGGAGATCCTCTCCGCCGACGCCAAGAAACGGTTCCCGGAAGGCAGCTTTACCCTGGCGGTCCGGAACACGCTCGCTCCGGACGCGACGAAACGCCTGATTCTGGGCTTCGAGCAACACTCCGTGACCGTATCGCCCGATGGAGAGACCGCGCTCGCCCGCTGGTGCAATCGGGAGTTCGGCGTGTTCCTGGACATCCGCCTGATGCGGGAGCGCCTGGCGGGCCGCTGGTATTGGGCGATCGATTTCACCCGGGAACAGCTCGTGGAGACGTTGGAGCCGGCCCTGATGGCGTGGTATCGCCGGCAGCGCGACGCGGCCGACGGGCGCATTTATGCGTACCCTCCGGATTGGGAGTACGCTCCGGTGGCCGCCGACTGCCCCTGCCTCCGAGGCCCCGGAGGAATCGGAGTTCACCGAGAAAAATAACCACGGACGCAGCTTCGCCGCCACCAGATGGGGCGTTGCGGCTCGCTGTTTCTGAAATCGCGGGATCGGGTTGACAGCGGCCCGCGATTTCAAGGCGGCGCTTCGCGCCGTGACTTTTGTTTCTTTGTACGCACCAAAGATCTTCACGAAGGCGTACTGATTTTTCCTCGGGGATGACATGGGAAGAAGCATGAATAAATGGGTTTATTTCTTCGGAAACGGCCGCGCGGAAGGTCGCGGCGATCAACGAGAGCTGCTGGGCGGAAAGGGCGCCGGACTGGCGGCCATGACGGCCCTGGGCCTTCCCGTGCCGGCGGGATTCACGATCACGACGGACGTGTGCGACGTGTATTACCGGAAAGAACGCCGCTGGCCCACCGGGTTGGAGCGGCAGGTCCGTCAAGCGCTCGGCCGCCTGGAAAAAGTCTCCCGAAAATCGTTCGGAGACGCCGCCAACCCGCTGCTCGTTTCCGTGCGGTCCGGCGCGGCCCGTTCGATGCCGGGGATGATGGAGACGATCCTGAATCTGGGGCTCAACGATCGCACCGTCGAGGGTCTGGCGCGCTTGACCTCCCATCCGCGTTTCGCGTACGACGCGTACCGCCGGCTGATCTCGATGTTCGGTTCCACCGCGAAGGGAATTCCCCGGGAACGGTTCGATCAGGAGCTGGATCGAGTCAAGGAGGAGCGCACGCGGCCCCGCCTGGGGATCGACCCCGGCGTGCGGGTGGCCGACACCCAGGTCGACGAAGCCGAACTGCGCGAAGTCGTTCACCGCTTCAAGAAGATCTACGTCGAGCAGACGCGGGAGCAGTTTCCTCAGGATCCGCGGGACCAACTCCAGGGAGCCGTCAACGCCGTCTTCGCCTCGTGGATGGCGGAGAAAGCGGTCACGTATCGGCGGGTCGAGAAGATCACCGGCCTGCGGGGAACCGCGGTGAACGTGGTCCAGATGGTGTTCGGGAACATGGGGGAGGATTCCGGTACCGGCGTGTACTTCACCCGCGATCCCAATTCGGGCGAGAACACGCTGTACGGCGATTTTCTCGTGAACGCGCAGGGCGAGGACGTCGTCGCGGGCATCCGCACGCCCCTCAAGCTCTCCGAAGTTCAACGGATCCTCCCGGACGTGTACCGGCAGCTCGCCCGCGTGCGCCGGATCCTCGAGCGCCATTATCGGGACATGCAGGACATCGAGTTCACCGTGGAGCACGGAAAGCTCTACATCCTCCAGTGCCGCGCCGGCAAGCGCTCGCCGCAGGCCGCCTTTCGGATCGCGGTGGACATGGCCAAGGAGCGGCTGCTTACGCGCGAGGAAGCGGTTCGGCGCATTACGCCGGAAGACATCGAGCGGCTCTTCTATCCGGTGATCGATCCCTCCGTGCCGGCGCAGGACCTCGAACGGCGGCGGTTGGCTCAGGGCATCGACGCGGTGCCGGGCGCCGCCAAGGGCGAAATCGTGTTCACGGCGGGCGACGCGGAACGGCTCGGAGCGGCCGGGCGGGCGGTCATCCTCGTCCGGCGCGAGACGAGTCCGGAAGACGTGGGGGGAATGCACGCGGCCCAGGGGATTCTGACGTCCACGGGCGGCAAAACGAGCCATGCCGCCGTGGTGGCGCGAGGTTGGGCCAAGTGCTGCATCGTCGGCTGCGAGGACGTACAGATCGATTCGGATCAGAGGGTGATGCGGGCCAACGGCCGGGTGCTCCGGCAGGGAGAAATCATCACCCTGGACGGCAGCTCCGGTACGGTCTACGAGGGGGAGGTGCCGCTGGTGCGACCGACGCTGTCTCCGGCCTACGGGATCTTGCTCGGATGGGCGGATCGGTTCCGGCGCCTGAGGGTTCGAGCCAACGCGGACACGCCGAAGGACGCCCAGAAAGCCGTCGAGATGGGCGCCGAGGGCATCGGCCTGTGCCGCACCGAGCACATGTTTTTCGAGACCGAGGAGCGGCGCCTGGCGATCCAGGAAATGATCCTGGCGGAGACGCCCGAGCGGCGGCGCGCCGCCTTGAACCGGCTGCTTCCGTTCCAGCGCGCCGATTTCGTGGGCATCTTCGAGGCCATGGACGGCCGGCCCGTCACGATTCGCCTGATCGATCCCCCCTTGCACGAGTTCGTTCCGCATGAACGATCCAAGCAGGAGGCGCTGGCCCTTCGACTCGGGATCTCCGTCGAAGCCGTCGCTCAACGCGTCGAGCAGCTTCGGGAAGCGAATCCGATGCTGGGCCATCGCGGCAGCCGGCTGTGCCTGACGTATCCCGAAATTCTCGACACGCAAGTGCGGGCGATCATCGAGGCGGCCATCGCGGTCCGGCGCCAAGGAAAAGCGGTTTGTCCCGAAATCATGCACCCGCTGGTCATGGATGCGGGCGAGCTGGAGATCCTGGAACGGCGAACGCGAGCCGTGGCGGATCCGCTCATCCGAGCTTCGCGAATGAAGATCAAGTACCTGGTGGGAACGATGATCGAAGTGCCGCGGGCGGCGTTCCTGGCGGATCGGATCGCGCGGGTGGCGGAGTTCTTCAGCTTCGGCACCAACGACCTCACGCAGATGACCATGGGGTTGTCGCGCGACGACGCGGGACGCTTCCTGCCCGACTATGTCGGGCCCTCCCGCGTCTTCCGCACGGATCCGTTCCAGTCGCTCGACGTGGAAGGGGTGGGGGGACTCATGAAATGGGCTTTGGATCGCGGGCGGTCTTCGCGGCCGGCCTTGAAGGTGGGCATTTGCGGAGAGCATGGCGGCGATCCGGCCAGCATCAGGTTCTGCCATTCCATCAAGCTCGATTATGTCTCGTGTTCGCCGTACCGGATTCCCATCGCTCGTCTCGCCGCGGCGCAGGCGGCGCTGGAGGATAAGAAGCGCCGATGACGGACTTCTCATGTCATCCGATCATCTTTCTCCGCGCCGGGCCACTTAGATATCATTTGATCCCATGTCGCTGAAAGGTGACCTCAATACCATCGGGCTCGGCGAAATCTTCCAGATGATTTCGATGAGTGCCAAGGAAGGCACCCTCGTCGTCAAGGACAGGGACAGCCGGAAGGCGATCTATTTCGGACGCGAAGGGGTCCAACTCCTCTCCACAGGACGGCGGCGGGGCTTTCGGATCGGCGACATGCTGGTCCGCGCGGGAAAACTCAGCGCCGAACAATTGCGCCAGGTTCTCGATCAACAGAAAGGTACCCGCCGCTTGCTCGGCGAGGAGCTCGTCGCGATCGGCCTGGTGGCGCGGGAGGACATCGACGGCGTGGTCCGGACCCAGATCGAACAGGAGATCTACGATCTCTTCCTGTGGAAGAACGCGTCGTTCGAATTCATCGAAGGGCCGCCCGCCGAGCAGCTCCAGGATCCCGACAGTCACGTGATCCGTTTGGCGTTCGACCCGAACGCGTTGCTGCTCGAAGCGGTGCGCCAGACCGATGAATGGACCCGGGTCAAAGAGACGATTCCCAGCTTGGACTGCGTGTTCGGCTTCACGGGGGAGCTCCACCGCGCGCAGGAGTTGGCCGTGGCGGAGGGCCGGACGCGGGCGGTGCTTCAACGGGTGGACGGTGAATCGTCCGTGAACGACCTCGTCGACGCCACGCAGGCTCCCCGCCTCGAGGTGTGCCAGATTCTCGTGGATCAGGTCCGGAAGGGCGCCGTTCGCATGTTGGATGTGGTCGAAGTCCGCGAGGTGGCCCAGCGATTGCTGGCCGCCGGCCAGCCGGAGCGAGGCTTGCGCCTGTATCAATGCTCGATCCGGCTGGCGCCCGACGACGTGGACCTGACGCTCAGCTATGCCGCCGCCTTGGAGCGGGAAGGCCTCCTTCCCGACGCCGGGCGCATGTTTCTTCGCGCGGGCCATCTGCTTCAGGCGCAGGGACGGAGCCGGGAAGGTCTGGGCTATTTCGAGCGGGCGGTGGCGCTCATGCCCGACGATCCTCAAACCAAGACGGCGCTGTTCGACATCAAATTGGCGCAGGGCAATGTGGACGAGGCGCTTCAGTTCGCGGAGCAGACCGTCCAGGAGTCGATCCGGACGGGGGATTTTCAGATCGCCCGCGTCGTGGCGGAGCGGGGTGTCCAGGCGGCTCCGCATCGCCTGGAAATGCGCGTGGGACTGGCTCATGCCTACCACGCGCTGGGCATGAAGGCCCAGCGCGATGAGACGGTTCAGTTCATTCACAAGAACCTCCCCGTCGATCACGCGGCCGCCAACCGGATTCTCAAAGGCCTGCGCGAGATTCCGGATCTGTCGAAAGTGGCCCCGGGCGCGGAGCATCGATCGCGCCCGCTGCGGCGGCGCTATCGCCGCAAGGCCCGACTCATGGTCGGCGCGGCGTTGGGCGCGCTGCTGGTCCTCGCCGGGATCTATGAAATTCAGGCCCGGCGTGAATACGCCCGAGTGGCGGATGAGGTGCGGAGGCTGGAAGAGGAAGCCGAGTTCGCCGAAGCCCGAAAGCGGATCTCGAGCTTCCGATCCGGTCCATATCGAGTGAGCCTCGCGGCGCTCCTGAAGGCCTATCAGGACGAGCGCGCGCTGGCCGCCAAGAGCCGCGCCGCGGACGAGGAGCGGATCGCCCAGGACCGGCGCGCCGAGGAGCGGCGGCAGAAGGAGCTGGAGGCGGCGCGCGGCCGTGTTCTCGATCGCATGCGGCGGCTCGAAGAAGCCATGGAAGGCGAGTTCAGTCGCGGAGAGATGGCGAAGGCACAGCGAGACGCGCGCGCGCTGATGGAACTGGCGCGGCAGGTCGGCGATGAACGACGGTTGGCGGCAGCGGACAAGCGGGACCGTGAAATCACCGCGTATCTGGAAGGGGCGGCGGCTTTGAAGGAGGAGGCGGTCCGGTTGGAAGGGGCCGGAGCCTACGAGGCCGCGGCGCGCAAGGTAGCGGAGCTTCTCCGGCGATTCCCGTTCTCGGAGGCGGCGGCGTCCGCGACGTACCCTCTGGCGCTGCGGATCGCCCCGGACGGGGTTCGCATCCTGCGGGATCGCGAGCTCATCGCTCATTCCTCCGGAAAGGACATCGTGCTGCGGCTGCGGCCGGATGAAAAGCCATTTCAACTCACGTTCCAGCGCGACGGTTATGTCGCGAAATCCGTGGAGATCCAGGGTCTCCTCAGCGGACTGGTGGAGATGCGATTGGACGAGAAGCGGCCCGACTGGACGTATCCCCTGGGATCCGAACTGGAAGCGGCTCCGCAGGTCGATGGAAATCTGGTCCTCCTTCAGATCCGAGGCCGCGTCGTGGCGCTGGACACCGGACGGCGGGTCCTGGCGTGGACCCGGCCGGTGGGTGCGCTGCCGGGACCGATTCGGGCGGTGAACGGCGTGCTCTACGTCGCGTCGGAACGGTCGGTCCTATTCCTGGATCCGCATCGTTCCATGGAAGAGATGGAGATCGGACGATTCGAGGCGCCGAATCCTCTGGTAGTCGGGCCGGGATTTTCAAGCGATCGAACCATTCTGTACGCGTGCGACGCCGGCCGGACGCTGTTCGCCGTCAACATCGCGACTCGGGAGGTCTTGTGGAAGCGGGAACTGTCCGCCGAGGCGGTCGCGGAGCCCTCCGAGCAGGGCGGCGTCGTGTTCGTGGCGTGCCGCAACGGACGCCTCCACGCGGTGAAGGGACCCGAGCCCGCGCCGGGAGAATGGACGGTCGAGTCGGGCGGCGTGCCGGCCGGCGTCGAAATGTTTCCTCCGTTTCTTTACGTCGGAATCCGCGCCGGCCGGGTCATGGCCGTTCACGCGGAAGGCTCGGTGGAATGGACCAGCCCCTCTTTGGAGAGCGAGATTCTCGCCGCTCCCGTGCGCAGCGGGCGCCGCATTCTCGTTCCGACGGCGGGGGGCTCCATGGCGGCCTTGGATGCGGGCCGCGGCGACGTGCTCTGGAAAGCGGACACGGGCGGATCGCTGCGCGCGTCCCCGGTGGTCGCGGGGGGGCGGGCGCTGTTCGGAAGCGGGGACGGATGGTTCTACGCGCTGGACACCGAAACGGGAGACGTCGTCTGGCGCTGCCGCACCGGGAAAGCCGTTCGTTGCGCGGCGACCCTCGCGGGAACCCGAATCTACTTCGGCTCGGAGGATCAGCTTTTGTATTCGATCCTTTTGGATTGATTGACACTCCCGTGATCGCCCCGATAAAATTGGCTCGTTCGTAACAACGCGGCCCGGAACGGGCAACTCCCGGAGAACGACTATGGCCTTGTTCGATACCTCCCGCCGCCGCTTGGAGACCCTGGAACGCGAGGTCTTGTCGAATCCCACGCCTCAGAACATGGTCGCGCTCGCCGAAACGCTGGCGCGCATGCAGAACTGGACCCGCGCGTACGAGGTGGCGAGGCGGTCCATCGAGAAATTTCCGGACAGCGAAAAGTGCGCGCTCACCTATCAGTATGTGCGCAAGACGCAGTTCCAGGCCCGAATCCAGGAACTCAATCGCGTCATCCGCACCCGGCCCCAGCACAGCGATTACGAGCAGCTTGCCCGACTGTATCTGGAAGATCTCAACGATCGAGGCAAAGCGATGGAAATCGCCCTGGAAGGCCTCATCAAGTTTCCTTCCAGCGACACGTTGCACGCTATATGCGCCCAGATCCGGATGGACCGGTTTCACCAGGATTTCCTCGCCAACGATTGCTCCGAAGCGCTCCGCCATGGGCAGATGGCCCTGGCCACGAATCCGCAACACGCCGGAGCGATGATGATCCTCGGACGGCTGTACGCGGAGTGCGGGGCGTACGAGAAGGCCAAGCCGCACATCGAGGCCTACCTCCGGCTTCAGCCCGATGACGTCAACATGCGCCAGCTCCTCAGCCTGGTGATGGCCCGCATTCCGGAAGCCGTCCACGAGATCGACGACGCGGTGGCGGACATCGAACAGCGACATATGTTGCCGGCCGGCGGACGCGAGATGATGGAGCTGTTCCAGCCGATGCGGGGGGCGACCCAGATCACCATCAGTCCGGCGAAGGTCGAGCAGCTCCTGCGGGGATACGAAGCGATGCCGGGGTACAAATGCGCCGCAGCGCTGCTGAAGGACGGGGTGTTGTTCGCCGGCCACACCCGGGGGCTGGTGCCGCTGGACAAGTTCGTCGCCTTGACCCAGTGCGTCTACCGGAGCGCCGACGCCGCGTCGCATAAGATGGATATCGGGAGCTTCGTGGACGGAGAGCTCGAAACGTCGCTGGGCAAGGTGAAGCTGTTGGAGTGGAAGCAGCTCGTGTTGGGCATCCTGGCGGATCGGCCCGCCAAGCAGGAAGATTTCGATCGGGCGCTGGAAAAGTTTCAGTCGTTCATCGCCTGACGGGTTCGTAATCGGGAGCAACCGCGCTCATGAAGGAAGTGTTGCTGACGTTGAATCTGGAAGTCGGCGTGAAGGGGAGCATGGTCATGACGCGTGACGGGGTGCTCGTGCACTCCGAGATGGGCCCTCCCTTGAACGGGGACCTGGTCAGCGCCGTGGCGTCCAGCACCGTGAAGGACATCAACTCGGCGCTCAAGGCCGCCGGGTCGGACGAATTCACCCGATTCATCTTCAATTCGTCCTTCGGAAAGATGATTTTCCAGGATACGGGAGATGCCTACCTCGTGGTGGTGCTGGACAAATCCATCAACCTGGATTTCACGCTGTTGTCGATCACCTCGGCGGCCCGTAAGATCAAGATGCTGACAGCCTAGGAGATTGTCGGGATATTGGAGATATGGAGATGTGCCGTACCACACAGGGGGGCCTTATCACCTGCATCCGCTATATCTCGACATCCTCTTGAATATCTCGACCCGCTCCTAGCGGGCCGCGCCGCACAGGATAGCGTCGGATTCATGAGATTAGAGTGGCCCGAGGGACGGGAGGGATGCGAAGCGATTCTTGATTTTCGATGCTTGATTCGAACCCCGGGCGTTCAAGAATCGAAAATCGAGAATCCGCCGTCTCTCCGGGGAGGCGCTTCCGCGCGGCGTTCGCCGCATCGGTCGCCCGGCCGTGGGATGCGGGATTGAGAACATGGTCCAAATCAACTTCGCGCGCCGGGAAGTGAACTGCAAGGTCGTCTATTACGGGCCGGGTCTGAGCGGCAAGACGACCAATTTGGAGATGATCCATCGCAAGGCCGGACACGGCGTGGCCGGCGCCTTGACCTCGGTCGCCACCGACGAAGATCGCACCCTGTTCTTCGATTTCATGCCGCTGGACATCGGACAGGTGGCCGGCATGAAGACGAAGATCTGTTTGTACACGGTGCCCGGGCAAGTCTATTACAATTCCACGCGCAAGCTGGTGCTTCAGGGCGCCGACGGCGTGGTCTTCGTGGCCGACTCCGATCCCAACCGCATGCCGGATAACGTGGATTCCATCAACAACCTCCAAGAGAATCTCAAGGAATACAATCTGGATCTGGGCAAGATTCCGTTCGTCATCCAGTTCAACAAGCGGGACTTGCCCGGCGCGTTGCCGGTGAGCGAGCTCAACGGCAAACTGAACCGATGGAACGCTCCGTCGTTCGAGGCGGTCGCCGTCAAGGGCGAAGGGATCTTGCAGACGTTGAAGCATGTTTCCCGCATGATCATCGACAGGCTCAACGAGGATTACGGTCCGGGTCGGATCGGAGCGGCCGCGCCAGCGGCGGCGCCCGCGCCGCCGGCACCGGCGCCTTCCGCGCCGCCTCGACCCGCGGTGGGAGCCCCCGTGAAGGCGCGCGTGGAAGCGCCTCGACCTCCGCCCCCGCCGCCTCCGGTTCCCAGGCCTATTCCGGCGCGACCGGCGGCGCCTGCGGCCCCGCCCCGTCCCGTCGCCCGACCGACCCCGGCGCGGACGGCGCCGCGGGCGAAGGAAAGCTCGGCCAAGAAAGTCGCGCTCCTCGTGACGCTGCTGATCACGGCCGGAATCGCGGCGGCTGTATCGTATTTCATGTTTCTCAAATGAGGGCGGCGCGGCGACGGGAAAATGCGTTGCAAAACGATCCGCGAGTGGTAAACTAAGTCAGGAGAACTTGGAAATGGGCAAGCAGGACGAGGGCCTCCGATCGGCCCGCCTTGTTTTTTATAAGGAAGATGTCGAAAAAATTGAACGCGTCCTGGAGCAGTTCCTCAAGAGCGCAAACGCGAAGTGCACGTTTCTGATCGATAAGGACGGCCACCTCGTCACCAAGACGGGAGAGGCCTCGACCTACGACACCGATACCATTTCCGCCCTCGTCGCCGGATCCTTCGCCGCGACCAAGCAAATGGCCAAGCTCCTCGGCGAAGAGGAGTTCTCCATCATGTTTCACCAGGGGAAAAAGGACAACATTCAACTCTCCCTGGTCGGCGAGCGGACGATCCTGGCGATCATTTTCGACGACCGGACGACGTTGGGCATGGTCCGGCTCTACGCCGGCCAGGTTTCCAGCAAGCTGGCCACCTTGTTCGATGAGATCGCAACCCGAAAGACGGAGGCGGAATCCATCGCTCGGGACTTCGGAGAGGCGGCCAAGAATAAGCTGGACGACGTGTTCGGTTCCTGATTCCCCAACAGAGACACGTCGCGGCCGAGCGAAAAGCGTTTGAAATCCCACCGCTCCCGGCAAGCATTGCTCGGCTTGTGATTCCTGTCCTCAGGCTCTTGGTTCCTGACAAATGTAAACAAGCCCCGTTGCTTTCGGCGGAGTTATTCCGCTTGGAAGCGGGCGGGGTCCAAGCCCCGCCCGCGCATGGAAATGGCGTGCGAGGCGGTCCGAAGGTCGCCGAGCCGCCATTTCCGAAGCGAGCGCCCGAAGGGCGCGAGCGTGACTTCTGACTTCTAACTTCTCCCCCTCCACGGTAGTCTAATGTCACAGGATGGAGCTTTTCTTCGTCTTTGTATTGCTATTCGTGATTTACGGCGCCGGATGGATCTGGCAGACCGTAGGCGACATCCTGCACGACACAACCCGTGGCGCAGACCGCGAGGAGGGCGCGGGCCGATCCGGCGGCGGGCGTTCGTTCCGCCGAAGCCTTGCCGGCGGCGACTATTCCACTCTGTGGCGGGCGTTTTCGCGGCTGGCCTCCGAGCGGGAAGGGCAGGTGCTGGATCGAGGACCGTTCCAGGGTCCTCGAGTCTCCTACCTGCATCATGTGGTCCGGGCTGTCTTGTCCCTACACGAGGCGGGCGAGGAGAGTCCCGGCGTGTTCACGCAGATCTCGTACGCCGCTCCGTATCCGGGAGCGCCTCCCGTGGAAATTTTCCCGCGGCGAACTCCGGATCCGGACGAACCGGAAACGGGAGATTCGGAATTCGACGCGCGCTTGGCGGTCGCGTCGGCGAACGCACCGTTCGTCCGGGAGTTCCTGGACCCTCCGACCCGCGCGGCCATCGTGGATCTGCGCAAGCTGCTCGCCAACGACCACGTGCACGTATCGCTCAGTCCCGCGCGCTTGATGATCCGCAAGAAAGGAATATTGGCCAGCCATCATGAGCTGAGCCTGTTCGCGCGCCTCTCGGATCAGATTTGTGATCGGGTGGCCACCCTGTGGCAGCGCGCGAACGGGATCGAGATTGTGGAGGACGCTCCCGCGCGGTCGGACGAAATCCCGACATGTCGGGTCTGCGGCCATCGGGTACCCCCGGAAGGACGGGTGTATTGTCGGCGATGCCGCACGCCGCATCACGAAGATTGCTGGAGGTTCAACGAGGGTTGCTGCATTTTCGCGTGCGGCGAAAAGCGGTGCCTCAAGCTTTGAGCTCGGAGCTTGGAGCCTGGAACCTGGAGCGGGGACCTCGCCATCGGCCTCCGCTCCGAGCCCCAAGCTTCCAGCTCCAAGCTCCTAGCTTCTTCATATGTGCGGCCTGTGCGGCCTGATCGGCTTTCCTCCCGGACCCGAGCGCGACGCGGCGCTTCAGCGGATGAGCGTCGCGCTGGCGCATCGAGGTCCCGACGACGCGCGCTCCTGGTCGGACGCCCACGCCGCCCTGGGGTTCCGACGGCTATCCATCCTCGACCTGGAAGGAGGAGCCCAACCGATGCCGAACGAGGATGGAACGCTTCATCTGATGCTCAACGGCGAGATCTACAACCACCGGGATCTCAGACGGACGCTGGAGGCCAGAGGTCATCGCTTTCGCTCCCGCGGCGACGCGGAGAGCGCGCTGCATCTGTACGAGGATGAAGGCCCCGCGTCCGTGGAACGACTGAAAGGAATGTTCGCGCTGGCGATCTGGGATGCCCGCGACCGGTCCCTCTTCCTCGCGCGCGATCGGATGGGCAAGAAGCCGCTCGCGTACTGGACCGACGGCGCCCGCTTCGCCTTCGCCTCGGAGCTCCAGGCGCTGGCGAGCTGTCCGTGGATCGCCCGGGATCGGGACGTGGAGGCGATCGGGCTCTATCTGGCGCGCGGCTATGTCCCCGCTCCTCGATCCATGTTTCAGTGGATGCGGAAGCTGCGGCCGGGGCATTGGGCGCGCTGGAAGAGGGATCATCTGGAACTGCGGGATTTTCGTTCTCCGGCGCCTTCCCCAGAACCGATGAGCCGGGCGGAGGCGGCAGACCGCGTCAGAACGGTCGTGACCGAGGCCGTGGAAGCCCGCCTGGAGTCGGATGTCCCGCTGGGCGCGTTTCTTTCCGGAGGAATCGACTCCAGCATCGTGGTCGGAGTGATGGCCCGTGCCGGACGCGAACCGGTGCGGACGTTCACGATCGGGTTCGAGGACTCCGCGTTCAACGAAGCGGAGCCGGCGCGCCGGGTTGCGCGGCATTTCGGAACGCGGCATCTGGAATTCGTCGTTTCTCCGGACGTGTCCCGACTCCTGCCTAAGATCGCCCGTCACTACGGCGAGCCGTTCGCGGATGCTTCCGCGCTGCCGACGTTCGAGCTGGCGCGCTTGGCGTCCGCACACGTCAAAGTCGCCCTGTCGGGAGACGGAGGCGACGAGTGCTTCGGCGGATATCGGCGGTACCGCGCGGTTCGCCTGCTGTCGCGATTGAAGAAGCTGCCCCGCCCGGTTCAATGGGCCGCCCGGTGGGCGCCGATCGAACGCGCGTATCGGAAGCGGGCCCGGGCGGCGCTGGAGCGGATGGATGAACCCTTGGGAGCGCTGTATGCGGAGCTCCTGGCGCCGGTGGACGCGGAGACCCGGGCGCGACTGGGTTTTGGGGTGGATGGCCTGGTCGCGGAATTTGAGTCGGACGACCCCGTGGAGGCCGCCGCGCGCGACGATATGGAGCGCTATCTGCCCGACGACCTGCTGGTGAAAACGGACATCGCGTCCATGGCCCACGGGGTGGAGGTGCGCTGTCCGTTCGTGGATCCCGCCGTGGTGAACGTGTCGCGGCGAATTCCGAGCGAACTGAAGATCCGCGGGCGGGTCGGGAAGGCCATCCTGCGCCAGGCCTTTCAAGATCTCCTGCCGCCGGAGACCCTGCGCCGTTCCAAGCAAGGGTTCGGCATCCCCTTGGACGCATGGCTGCGCGGACCGCTCCGAAGCGTGCGCGACGATCACCTGCTGGACCGGACGGCTCGCGCGCGCGGCATCTTCGACGCGCGTGAAGTGGAACGGTTGGTGCGCCAACATGACGGCGGTGCCGACCACGGGCGCGCGCTGTGGGCGTTCATCGTTTTCGAAGCCTGGGCGCGATGGGTCGATTCGTTGCCGTCGGCGGACAGTCCGTGCGGTCTTGAGAGTCGGATTTGAACCGCCAAAGCGCCGAACCGCCAAGAAAGCTCAACGAAGCATCCGGAGCAGCCTTTTTTCCTGGTGTCTTCGTGCCTCGGCGGTGAAAGCGGATCCTCTACTACGTGTTTGGGGGCGTGACCTGGCGGATCGCGGCGGGCTCGACCGCGCACTCCACGCCGGCCGCCACGTACAGATCCTTGAGCTGGGCGCACATCCGGCCGACGGCAAGGTCGAAGGACGGCTCTCCGTTCGCGGGAGGCAAGCCGTCGAAGACCGGCGCGAAGGCGCCTCCCGGTGTGGTTCGGGGAGCGTCCTGATCCAAGATCCAGCGATATTCGCCGTCGTGTCGGCGGAGGCGGTATTCCAGCCTGAAAGGACGGCGGGCATGGAACGCCTCCAGATAGCCGTCCACGCAGCGCTGGAAATCCTCGGGATGGATGCCTTCCGCCCAGCCGTAGCCGAGTTCCTGTTCCAGCGTTCGGCCGGTGAACTCCAGCCATCCGCGGTTGAAGAAATCGCAGCGAGCGTCCGCGCCCGCCATCCAGATCAATACCGGAGCGCAGTCCGCCATGATCCGGAATCTGGACTCGCTTTCGCGTTGAAGATCCTGCGCGCGCACGCGCTCGTGGTGTCACGAATGATGGCCATGCCGCCGGTCACGACACCGTGATCATCCTCGAGCGGGTGCACGGTGGCGTCGAAAAATCCCTTCCGGCCGCTTTGGCGGACGTGATACGGGCAGTTGCGCGACACGAGGGACCGCCCCTCGGACAGTTCGGCCATCGCGCGGTCCGGAGGAATCTCCCTCAACACCGGAAAAATTTCAAAGACGCGCTTGCCGAGAACGGCTTCGCGCGAAAGTCCCGAGATCCGCTCCATCGCGTGATTCCAGGCCGTGTACCGGAATTCCCGGTTGAACGCGAGGATCCCGTCGTGGCTGAAATTGAGGAGCGTGGCCAGCAGGTTGGACGCCGAGGGGACGGATGCTTCCGCGTTCGTGGCGCCGGCGACGTCGTGGGCGTGCGGAGGTGCCGAAGCCTTTTGAACTCCTCTTCCAGAAGAATACCACGGGTTCAAGGCGGATGGAAGGCGGATTACATAAATTTCCCCATATGCATATGTGATGCAGGGCCCGGACGGGAAAAGGTGTGGGCGAGGAGGCCGCCCAGCACGTGCGCGGCGAACGCGCCGTTGGTGGAAACATACCGGCGCCAGAGGCGGGCCGGATCCTGCGAGAGCCTCCACGCCCATTCCAGGCCCGCGCGCTGGAGGAGGCGTGGCGCGCGGCTGAAACGGCCGGCCAGCAGCTCGAACGCCGCTCCGATGCAGACGATCAACGGCACGCGGATCCGGTCTCGGTTCAGATGCGCCCACAGCTCCTGTTTGGGCGCGCCCAGCGCCACCCACAGGATGTCCGCGCCCGAGTTGTTGATCGCGGAGACGTCGCACCGTTCGGCCCGCTTCGTGAGCGGCGGCGACTGCATGCCCGCGATGCGCACCCCGTCGAGCCGGCGGCGCATGTCGGCGAGGACCTCGGGCGTGGATCCATAGAAATAATGCGAGAAGGGCTCCCGCAGAAAGCGAAGCATCAGGTCATGGCCGTGGATCCGCGGTCCGGTGGGGCGCCCGCTGAGGCGGGCGGCCCATGCCACCGCGACCCCGTCGGGCCAGGCGATGAAGGCTTCGTTCAGGACGCGGCCCATGAGAGTATTCCGGCGCGCCTCCACGTAGGTATGCGCGTTGACCGCCAGCAGCGTTTCCGCCCGGCGACCCGTCCGGACGGCGTCCCGGGACGCCTGGACGATTTCTTCGCCGGTGGCGCGGGTGATGCGGATGCCGAACAGGTCGATCTTGGGAAGATCGGGGCTGCGTTCCATGACGTTCCCTTGAATATCCCGCTCATCGCTTGCGGGACGGCGGAACTTCCCATGTTCGCGCCGGGGGATCAAGCATTGAACCTCCGCCGAAACTGCCGATAATGATACGGAGCGTTCGTCTTCCTGAGTACCGCCGCATACAAGTATCGTCTCGGTTGGCATGCGGCATAGTCCAGATTCCCCAGTCCAGAGGTGAGGACGGGGGGGCCCGACTCTGGACTTTGGACTTCGGACGTGGGACTCCGCGCCGCGAGCAGACTGGTACGATACTTCTGCGGCGCGGTACTGAGGCCGCCGGGCGACGGGGACCCCTATGCTGGCGCGTGTCCGTCACGAACGCCGAGTCCAGGCGTATTTCGCCGTCGAACTCGGGATCGGGACTCTGGCGTTCTTTCTCGCATACTGGATCCGATCGGGACCTCTGGCGTCCTGGTTCGAACGCGCGTTCGATCAGCAGATCGGCCCGGTCTCGCAGTACCTGTGGATCCTTCCGGTATTCTTGGCGCTGTGGGGCGCGTTCGCGTGGTCGACGGACGCCTACCGCTCGTTCCGCCAGCGCGGTCCGGTCGCGCACGCCCTGCAAGTTCTGGCGGGGGAGGCGATGGCGGTGTTCGCGATTTTTGCCGTCATCGCGCTGGCGAAGATGGGCGAGGAGGTCAATCGGTCTCTGGTCCTCCTCGTTGGAGCGAGCCATTTCGCGCTCGTGTTCCCGTTGCGCGTCGGCACGCGGAGCGTGTTGGCCTATTACACGCTCAAGGGATACGATCGGCATTTCGTCGTGATCGCCGGGACGCATCCGGACGCGATTCGACTGGCGCGCGACCTGGAGCGCACCTCCGGGGCCGTCTACCAGGTCCGCGGCTTTGCCGCCGAGGATCCCGCCGAGGTGGGGCGAACGGCGGGGGCGTGGCGGATCCTGGGAACGATTTCGGAGATTCCGGACATCGCGCGGCGCGAGGTCGTGGACGAGGTTTTCTTCGTCCCGCGAGCGTGGGACGTGCCCGTGGTCGAGCGCGTGCTCCGCGAGTGCGACGCGATGGGCGTCATCGTCCATTGGAGCATGCCGTGGTTCGAAGAGCTCAGCTCGCGCGTGCGTGCCGGACATTTCCTGGATCGGTCGTTCGTCACGTTTTCTTCGGTGCCGCCCGGGGAGGCGCAGCTCGCCCTCAAGCGCGTGATCGACGTCGTGGGCGCCGCAGCGCTCCTCGTGGCGCTGTCTCCGGCCCTGCTCCTGCTGGGCCTGCTGGTGGCGTTGGAGTCGCCGGGGGGGGCGATTTTTCGCCAGCAGCGCGCGGGGATGAACGGCCGGCGCTTCACACTGTACAAGTTCCGCACCATGGAGCGCGACGCCCCTTTGAAACGAGCGGGCCTGGAATCGCGAAACGAGCTCGACGGTCCGGCGTTCAAGATCAAGGACGATCCGCGCGTCACGACGGTGGGGCGGTTCCTGCGGCGGACGAGCTTGGATGAGCTGCCTCAGCTCTGGAACGTGTTCAAGGGGGACATGAGCTTGGTGGGTCCTCGACCGCTGCCGGATTATGAAGTGGAGAAGTTCCAACCCTGGCACCGCCGGCGCATGAACATGCGGCCCGGAATCACGTGCCTCTGGCAGATCAGCGGGCGCAATGAGATCCGATTCGACGAATGGATGCGATTGGATTTGGAATACATCGATCGCTGGTCGATTTGGCTGGACGTCGTGATTCTGCTGAAGACATTGCCCGCCGTCCTGCGCGGGAGAGGGGCGTATTGAAGCGGCCTCTGATCGTCCTGATCGTGGCCGGCTTCGCGGCGCGCATCGTGCTGGCGCTCCGCTCCGCCGTCGTCAATACCGACGCCCCCACGTTCCTGCGGATCGCTCAAGGATTCGTTTCGGGCGACGTCCATGCGGCCACCGCGGAGGGATTTCATCCGCTCTATCCGGCGCTCATGGCGCTCGGGGGCGGTTCCGAGACGGCGGGATGGCTCATCTCCGCCGCCGCCGGCGCGCTGGCGGGATGGCCGTTGTGGGCTCTCATCCGGGATTTATCGAGCGAGCGAGCGGCGCTCATCGCGGCGGCCATCTACGAGCTTCATCCCTCCTTCATCGACGTCCAGTCGGATATCTTTGCCGACGGGCTTTTCATGCTCCTCGCGGCCTGCGCGGCTTGCGGTTCGATTCGATACGTCCTGTCCGGCCGCGGACTGTGGTTGGCGGCGGCCGCGGCGGCGCTGGGACTGCTGGCGAAGAGCGAAGGGCTGATCGTGGCCGCGCTGACCGCCGTCACGCTGGGGTGGGGGATATGGCGGGGGAGGGCTTGGCGACCCGCGCTGGGTGCGGCAATGTTGGCGCTCGCGATCATGGGTCCCTATGTGGCGCATCTGAGCCTGGAGTCCGGCCGGTTTCGGTATTCTCCGAAGCGGATCGTGGAACTGGCGACGGGGAGCGGATCGGAAGAAGAGGAAGCGCGCGGCGTGTGGGGGAAGCGGAGAGCCGAGCATGGTCCGCTGGCGTCGAGCGCGTGGTATCTGGGCAAGGAGATCCTGCGAGCAATGGGTCCCGCGTATCTCGTGGTATGGGTCGCGGCCATTCTTTTATTTCGGAAATGGCATGACCTCGTCACGGGCAAGGGATGGCTGACCGCATGGATCGCCGTCTATGGGGGATGCGTATGGTGGACGAATTACTGGACCGCGCACCAGATCAGCGAGCGGTATCTGCACCCGCCGGTCGCGCTGGCCTTGTTGTGGCTGGGGCCGTTCGGAATGTGGCTTTTCGAGAAGCGAGACGCGCCGGGAGCGGTCCGAACGTGGGCGGTCCGTCTGGCGGCGCTTCTGGTCGTCGTGGGAGGAACTCGCGATGCGGTCCTGGCTCGCAGGTTCGATCAAATCGGCTATCGCGAAGCCGGGCAGTGGATCCGGCGGGATCACGGAACGAAGGGAGCGGTCATCGCTTCGACAGTGGACAAAGTCGCGTATTACGCCGAAGGACGGCTCATCGATTTTCATCCGCAACCGCCGGACGCGGACTATTGGGTGTTCTCCGATGCCGACGCGCGGCAGCGTGCTTGGGATTGGAAAGCGGCCGACCTTGGAGCCTTTCGGCTCGCGGCGGAGTTTGCGGGCCCCAAGGGCCGAGCGGTGTTCGTACTGGCGCGACGGCCGTGAGCCGCGCGTTCCGCGGCGGGTCACGCGAAGAACGCCCTCACCTCCGAGGCGATACGGTCCACGCCGCCGGCGCCTAATTGCGGATATAAAGGCAAAGAGAGGACTTCGCGCGCCGCGCGCTCGGCCTCCGGAAACCGGCCCTCTTCATAGCCGAGGTCGGAAAAGACCGGCATGCGGTGGAGAGGGCAAGGATAATGGATGCCGGTTTCGATCCCGCGCCGATCGAGGTGCGCCCGCAGGGCGTCGCGCCGCGGAGTTCGTACCACGTAAAGGTGCCATACCGCATCCGATGACGGAGGGGGTAGCTGGAGCGGAAGGTTGGATAGCCGCTCATGATAGCGGCCGGCGAGGTCCTGGCGTTGCCGGTTCCATCGGTCCAGATGATCCAGCTTTACGCTCAGCGCCGCCGCCTGCACTTCGTCCATGCGGTAATTCCAACCGAGTACGCCGTGTTCGTATTTTGACGTGCGCCCATGGTCGCGCCGAAGCCGTACTTCCGCCGCGGTCTTTTCATCGTCGGTAACCACGATTCCGCCGTCGCCGATGGCGCTCAGATTCTTCGACGGGTAAAAGCTGAAGACGGTCGCATGTCCCCACGCGCCCGCTGTGCGAGCTCCCCGCCGAGCTCCGTGGGCTTGGCAGGCATCCTCGATCACGAAGAGGCCGCGCCGCTCCGCGATCGCTCGGATCCGCTCCATTTCCGCGATCCGCCCGAACAAGTGCACCGGCACGACGGCGCGCGTTCGCGAGGTCAGAGCGGCTTCGATCCGATCCGGATCCAGCGTCAAGGTGTCCGGCAGGATGTCGGAGAAGGCGGGTCTCATAGCGGCGTGAAGGATCGCCGTGCCCGTGGCGACGAAGGTGAACGGCGAGGTCAACACCTCATCTCCGGCACGCAAGCAGCACGCCAACAGCGCCAGATGGAGGGCGGCCGTTCCGGAATCGACGGCGATCGCGAATTTGGCCTCACAATAGGAGGCGAAGCGTTCTTCAAAACGCGCGACTTCGGCGCCTTGGACGAATCGACCCGAGCGCAGGACGCGTTCTACGGCTTCCGAGATCTCGTGGTGGAGGGATTCCTGAGCGGCGCGGACGTCGATGAGGGGGATCGGGGGCGTCATGGGCCCCTTTATCTAGCACCTTCCTTCTCCTCGCACAATCTGTTTTGCGTTCGGGCGTTGCCAACCGAAATGACCGCTGATAGACTGCGCCCCCATGCCCCGAAAGCGCGCACTGATCACCGGGATCACCGGCCAGGACGGTTCCTATCTGGCGGAGCTGCTCCTCGGCAAGGGATACGAAGTGCACGGCGTGATTCGGCGCACCAGCACGTTTACGACGGGACGCATCGATCACTTGTATCAGGACCCGCACGAGAAGGGCGCCCGGATTTTCCTTCATTATGGAGATTTGACTGACGGCAACGTGTTGGGCGAACTGCTCCAGCGCGTCAAACCGGAAGAAGTGTATAACCTCGGCGCGCAATCGCATGTGAAAGTATCGTTTCTGAATCCGGTGTACACGGCCGAGGTGGATGGCTTGGGAACGCTGCGGCTCCTCGAAGCGGTGCGGCACAGCGGCCTGAAGGTCCGTTTCTATCAAGCTTCGTCGAGCGAGATGTTCGGCGCGGCGCGCCCGCCTCAGAACGAGAAGACTCCGTTCCACCCGCGCAGTCCCTACGGCTGCGCCAAGGTCTACGGGCATTGGCAAACCCTGAATTATCGCGAAGCCTACGGCCTGTTCGCGTGCAACGGAATCTTGTTCAATCATGAGTCGCCCCGCCGGGGCGAGACGTTCGTCACCCGAAAAATCACGCGAGCCGCGACGCGCATCAAGCTTGGACTGCAACGCAAGCTCTATCTGGGCAACCTCGAGGCGCGCCGGGATTGGGGTTATGCGGGGGACTATGTCGAGGCGATCTGGCTCATGCTCCAGCAGGAGAAGCCGGATGACTTCGTCATCGCCACCGGAGAGAGCCACAGCGTTCGGGAATTCGTGGTCGAAGCCTTCAAGATATTGGATCTCGACTGGCGCCGGCATGTTCGGATCGATCCGAATTATCTGCGGCCCGCCGAGGTGGATCATTTGGAAGGAGATCCTTCCAAGGCCCGTCGGGTTCTCGGCTGGAAGCCCAGAGTCGGCTTCAAGGACCTGGTGAAAATGATGGTGGAAGCGGATCTGACCTTGGCGCGGCAGGAGCGGATCCTTCGAGATCACGGCCATGCCGCTCCCAACGGCGAGGACGGCGTTCCGCGGAAAGGCTTCTCGGCGTTCAATCGCTCCGTCACGTCCTGAATCCCGCCTCCTCGCCCCGCCGGTTGGGATCCGAGGAAGAAAAGAACTAGAATACGCCTGCCATGACCGATTCTCAGTCGCCCGCGCTCCGTGAACGTGTCTTGGCGCTGCGCCGACTGACGTCCCTGTTCCGACTGAGACCTTTTGATGGCGCGACGGCCCAGGGACGCGGGCATGAACGCGATCGCCGGGCGGTTTTGACGTTTATGTCCACGATGGCCGCGCGGGGAATCGCCGTTGCGGTCAACCTCGCGCTCGTGCCGCTCGCCCTCCACCATCTCGGCGTCGAACGCTATGGCTTGTGGATGACATTGAACTCCGTGATCGCCATGCTCTGCTTCGCGGATCTGGGAATAGGGAATGGTTTGCTGAACGCGTTGGCGGCGGCGAATGGTCGGGACGATCGCACCTCCGCCCGTGAATATACATCGAGCGCCCTCATTACGCTGTGTGGCGTCGCTTTGACATTGGGCATAGCCTTCGCCGTGATTTACCCCGCCGTGAGTTGGGCTTCGTTGCTCGGGATCGGATCTCGGCAGGCGGCGGCCGAAGCGGGTCCCGCAATCGTCATCCTGGGGGCATTCTTTCTCGTCAATATGCCGCTGGGCATGGTCCAGCGCGCTTATTCCGCCTACCAAGAAGGCTATTGGATGAGCATATGGGCGGGTCTGGGCAGTCTGCTGGGGTTTGCCGTCTTTCTCGTTGCCGTCCGGGCGGGAGCGAATCTACCTCTGCTGTTGCTGGCGGTTGGCAGCGGCACCGTCGTGTCAAGCGCCTTGGCGGGGGTTCATCTGTTCGGTTTCCGCAAGCCGTGGCTGCGCCCTCGTCTGGCTGATGCGACGCGAACGGCGGCCGGTCATGTGCTGCGGCTTGGTTTGCTGTTTCTCACGCTCCAGGTTGCGGTGTCCGTGGCCTATGCATCCGATAATCTGATCGCGGCCTCGGTCCTGGGACTGGAGAGCGTGCCGCAGTATTCGGTGCCGTTCACGTTGTTCAATGTTCCAGCCATGTTCGTCACCTTGATGTTGGCGCCGCTGTGGCCCGCTTATGGCGAAGCCATAGCCCGCCGAGACACGGCCTGGGTACGACGAACGCTCAAGAAGTCGCTGTACCTATCGATCGTGGCGTCGGGACTCGCAAGCTTCGCGCTGGTGACGGCCGGGAAGCCGATCCTGGCGGTCTGGGTTGGGCGCGGCATCGAGCCGACCTGGGCGCTTCTTTTCGGACTGGGGGTTTGGCTCGTGGTCAGTTCCGCCGGCAACGCGGGAGCGATGCTTCTGAACGGGGCCAACGTGGTCCGTTTTCAGGCTTGCTGTGCCGTGTTGATGGCCGGCGCCGCCGTCGTCCTGAAGATCATTCTGACCCGATGGTTTGGCGTGGCCGGGATCGTGTGGGGAACGGTGATCGCGTACGTCACGTTCGCCGGGGTTCCGTATGTCATGTACATCCCGCGCCTGCTGAAATCCTTGGAGCGCCGGGTGGCCTGACGGCTCAGACCGTCGCGGGAGCGGCCAGCAGATCTCGATCACGTTCCGAGAGCGGTCGGCCGGCGATGCGACGATAGTGGGCGCGGAAGAGGCGCGCGGACCGGTCCCATGAAAAAGCCGCCGCGCGAATTCGACCGCGTTCGATGAGGCGATTTCGCAGATCGCCGTCCGTCCAGAGAGACTTTACCGCCTCGGCAATCATCTCGGGTCGCGATGGGTCGAAGATCAGGGCGGCGTCGCCGGCCATTTGAGGGAGGCACGTGACGTCGGAGCAGGCGACGGGGGTGCCTGCTTGAAAGGCTTCCAGAATGGGAAGTCCCCAACCTTCGAAGAACGAGGGAAATACCATCGCTCGCGCCAACTTATAGAGGCCGACCAGTTGTTGAGGCGCCACGAAGCCGATAAGTCGAACTTGATCCTCCATGGAAGTTCGCTTCAGAACACGCTCGATGTCACGGGTATGGTCGTTGCGGTGACCCGAACTGACGAGGGGGATCACGAGCCTGTCCTGATCGCGCAGGATGCGTAGCGCCTCGATGAGGCCAAGATGGTTCTTATGCTTCCAGGTCTGCGCGGGATAGAAGATGAACGCGTCCGGCAGTTCCAGAGTGCGCCGGAGCGTCGTCAGATCGGAAAGGCCGCAGGGGGGATAGGTGTCAAGGAGCGGCGCCCAGGGGACGATGCATATCTTCTCGGGAGACAATCCGTATCGTTGGATCATGTCCTGTCGGCCCCACTCGCTCATGACGGAAACGAGCGTCGCCTGGTCGCAAAAGGTTCGATAATTTCGCTCTCGCCATCGGCGAGCCCGCCGCGTGAAGAGATGCGGCAAGTGCACGTGCTGAAGGTCATGAGGCTGGTAGATGTTGGGGAGCGCGGTGCGGAAAGCGCTTTGGACCGTAAAGTGCATCACGTCGATTCCCGCGGCTTCAACGTGCCCCGTCGAATCCGGTGGGTCGATCGTCCATGGCAGGAGAAGGGCCGCGGCATCGCCGATGGCCGTCCACGCCTTTGGGGACATGGACTTGAGCGCCGTCTTCCATCGTTTCGGCCCGGAGGATTCCGGGCCGTTCAAGATGGAGCAGGGGCGTCGGAGATACGGACGAATCCAATCGCTTGCGTCCGGATGGACGAGAAACAGGTATTCCTCGTCGCCGTCTTCGAGTTTGGAGAGGGCGTTCGCCAATCCGATGACGACTTGCTGGACGCCGCCGGACAGGCCGTCGACGAGGCGCGCGTCGATGCCGACTCGAAGAGGTTTCATGAGGAGGACACGCCTTGCCGTTCAGCTCGGCGGTTCTTGAAGAAGCGGACCTCCAGGGTTCTGGCCTGCTCCAGGACATCGGCATCGTCGCCGTGGAAGGCGCACAGGTCGGCGTACCTGGTTCCGCGAAAACCGGTAAAATACGCGGTCACGTCTCGCAGCGTCCGCTCGTCCGCCAGCTCAATGGTAAGGAGATACTCTCCCGTATGGTTGTACACCATGGCCGCCTCATAGCCGATTTCCTTCAAGCCGGCCAAGCTCTCAAGAACGTCCTCCTTTACGTCTGCGGCCAGGTCCGGATCGTACTCAAAAAAGAGAATGGGACGGCCGCGCGCCCATACGTCCCGCTCTTCGCGGAGGATGCGCGCGTCGAATCCGTCGGTGTCGATCTTGACCATTTTCGGCGTCGCGAACAGGGGATGGCGTTCCAGGATGTCGGGCAGCGGACACAACGATACGGGGCCGAGGCCGTTGGCGGGAAGCATGCGGGATGTTCCGAATCCGACTTCCAGTCGAAATTCGTGGGGGCCGGACGAGCGACCCACGAAAGAGTTGTCCACATGAACGGAGGGCCCCAGGCGCTTGGCATTCTCCGACAGGATGGCGAAGAACCGAGGGTCGCCTTCGACGCACAGGATAGGCACCTGAATTTCCGATAGAATGAACGCGGCGCTGTCTCCGACATTCGCCCCGATGTCCACCAGGTGAAGGTCGGAATATTTTTCGGCCGCCACCCGCGCCAGACGTCCGATATTGGACGCGTAGAAAGGATGGAGGCGGCGAAAGTAGGGCAGGTCGTGGTCCACGGGAATCAAAAGGGGTATGCCTCCAACCGTATAATCCACGAGACGCTTGTGCCGGGAACCGAAGATCCCTCGGCGGAGGCGGTTCATTGCTTGAAATCCCAGGTTTTGTAAACTTGTCCTCTTCGGAAATTTCAGATAGAGGTCAAAAAACAGTTGAGCGATCTGAGAACGCTTCATAAGGATGGAGGATCCTGGAACACGACGATCGGGACGGAATTCGCCCTGCGGAGGCCATGTAATCTCACGGTCCGGATTCCACGCGCTCAATGAACCTGCCGAGGATAACGGTTGTCACGCCCAGTTTCAATCAAGCGGACTATCTGGAGGCCACGATCAGGTCGGTCTTGGGGCAAAATTATCCCGACCTGGAGTATTTCATCATCGATGGCGGAAGTACGGATTCGTCGATCGACGTCATCCGCCGCCACGAGCGGAGCGTGGCCTTCTGGTGCTCCGAACCGGACCAAGGCCAATCGGACGCCATCGCAAAGGGATTTGAGCGGGCGTCGGGGGAAATCCTTTGCTGGCTGAATTCGGACGACCTTTTCCTGCCGGGGGCGCTGCTGGCCGTGGGCCGGTATTTCAGGCGGCATCCCGAGGCCGAAGCGCTCAGCGGAGGCGCGTATTGGATCGATCCCTCGGGCCGGCCGATGCGCCGCGGCGCGCCCGTGTTCACCTTGGGCGTGCGGGCCACGTACGACTACTTGCGGCATTACGACATCGATGGCCTATTCCAGCAGGCGACATTCTGGACCCGCGCGGCCTATGAAGCCGTGGGAGGCATCGACCGCACGCTTCATTATGTCATGGATTGGGATTTGTACATCCGCCTGGCGAAGCGAAGGCGTTTCGACGTGCTCGGGCGATTCCTGGGGGGCTTTCGTTATCATGCGGGATCCAAGACCGCGCGGTGGCGCGAGATTTATGAGCGTGAACGAGAGATCGTTCTGTCCCGCTACGGCAACCGCGCATTGCCGCCCCATGTTCGAAGTCTGAGGTATTGGCGCTACCGGATTCCGTCGTTGGCCCGCAAAGCGATCTTGTGGGGCGGCCGGACGTTCGGGTTCATCGATCTGAAGCCCGTGATGATCGAGCCGTTCGCGCGGCCACGAGAAAATTGACGGCTTGGCGTACGGCGCCGGCGCCTCCGCCCCGCTCCAAGATGACGTGCACGCCGTCCCGTCGAGTCAGCCATCCGTCCCGCGGCATAAAGAAAAGGCCTACGAGGGATGCGCATGGTTGGTCCCACACGTCGTCGCCTATATAAGCGGTCTCGTGGCCGGAAACGCCCAGTCGCGAACATAGCTGTTCGAGCCCCGAGGCCTTTTCGGTCACCCCATCCAGACAGTGACGAACGCCCAATTTCTCCGCTCTGGCCCGCGCGAAGGGCGTGGCTTCGCGAGTCAGAAAGGCGACCTCGATCCCGGCTCGCCGCGCGAGGACGATGCCGGTGCCGTCATGGGTGCTGAAGCGTTTCATGACCTCGCCGTTGGGCCCGAAATACATGGAACCGTCCGTGAGCACGCCGTCGACGTCGCAGATCAGAAGGCGAATGCCGAGGGCGCGTCGATGGAGTTCCCGGTGCGAAAGGAAGCTCATCCCGAGACCACGCACTCTGGGCATGGGCGCCCATCATAGATTCATCCGCGTACGCTCACAAGAAGTGGAGATAAGGAGAAGCGTGTAGATGGGGAGATAAGAGATTTCGCATCCATGCCGTTTCTTACTCCGTATCTCCCGATCTCCCCGTATCTCCACATCTCCGAGCGCGGCGCGAACGATATACTTTGAGCCTCGGAGTTACCCGGGGATCTCGCCGATGAGAATCACGGTCTTTTCAAGAACGCTCTCGAATCGCCCGACGGGACGAGGGGTTTATGCCGGCGAGATGATTCGGGCGCTCTCGGAATTGCCTGAAATCGAGGCTCTGGAAGTATTCGGAAAGGAACCCATCGACGTTCCGAAATGCCGCTTTTGGCCCGCGTGCGGGAGGAACGGCGTGAGCGACGCGACGGCGGTGCTGTGGCGCATCGGCAAGCGCGTGAAAGAGGCGGCCGGTCACGTGTTTTGGGCGACCACGCATTTCCTGCCGTCCAGGCTGCCGCAGGGTTTGCCGGTTGTCGCGACCGTTCATGATCTCGTCTGGCGCGATCATCCGGAGACGATGGCGTGGCGGAAAAGATTCGTCGCCTGGTGGCTGGAGCGGGGACTGCGGCGAACCGATCGCATTGTCTGCATTTCGGAGTTTACCCGGCAACGTCTGACAGCCCATTTTCCCTCGTTGGAACCCATCTGCCGCGTGATTCTCAGCGGCCCCAACCCCAGACTGGCGGGCCTGGCGGATGTACCGCTGCCGGAGGCCGTCGATCGGCCGTTCGTTCTCACCGTCGGAACCTTGGAACCCCGCAAGAACATGGCCCTCCTGTTGGAGGCGATGCGTCTCCTTCCCGACCTGCTGTTGGTTCATTGCGGGCCGATCGGTTGGAACGTGGCGCGCGAGGTGGCCTTGGCGAGAACCCTTCCTAACGTACGGCTCCTGGGATATCAGGACGAGACAGTATTGGCGAGCCTGTATCGACGAGCCGTGGCGGCCGTCTTCCCCTCGATGTACGAGGGCTTTCACCTGCCGCCGCTCGATGCCGCGAGTTTAGGGTGTCCCGTCATCGCTTCGGATATACCCGTACACCGAGAGATCCTGGGGTCTGGGGCGGCCTACGTCCCGCTGCGGGATGCGGCCGAACTGGCCGGCGCGATTCGCCGTCTTGCGCAGGCCACGGTTGAGAGGCCCGAGCGCGCGGCGCCATTGCGGGCCCGCGCGGCTCAACTGAGCTGGAAACACGCCGCGCGGCAACTGGCGGATGTATTCCGGGAGTTCGCGCGATGAAATCAACTCAGCGTGGCTCGATACCACTCGATCGTCTTGCGCAGCCCGTCTTCGAGCGTTGTCTTCGCCTGGAAACCGAATAGCTGGTGGGCGCGCGTCGTGTCCAGGCGCCGGCGGGGTTGCCCGTCGGGCTTCGACGCGTCCCATCGGAACCGGCCGGTGAAGCCGGTCAGCCGCGCGATCCGTGCGACCAGATCGCGAATCGATATCTCCTGGCCGCTGCCCACGTTGACGGGATCGGCACCGTCGTACCTTTCCGCCGCCAGCGCGATGGCTTCGGCCGCGTCTTCGACGTAGAGGAACTCGCGCGTCGGAGTCCCGGAGCCCCAGACCTCGATCTCGTCCTGCCCCGAAAGGCATTTGCGGATGAGCGCCGGGATGACGTGGCTGGTTTCCAGGTCGAAGTTGTCGTGCGGCCCGTACAGATTCACCGGCATGAGGAAGATCGAGTTCAGGCCGTACTCCTGCCGGTAGGCTTGCGCCTGAGCCAGCAGCATCTTTTTGGCCAAACCGTAGGGGGCGTTGGTCTCTTCGGGATAGCCGTTCCAGAGCTCCTCCTCGCGAAACGGCACGGGAGCGAATTTCGGGTACGAGCAGATCGTGCCCAGGATGACGACTTTGGACACTCCGGCCAGCCGGCACTCCTCGATGAGCTGAACGCCCATCATCGCGTTCTCGTAAAAGAATCGGCCGGGATGCGCTCGATTCGCGCCGATGCCTCCCACGACGGCGGCGGCATGGATCACCAGCGCCGGGCGCGCGTCCCGGAGAAGGCGCCGTGCGGTGCCGGGATAGGTGAGGTCGTAGTCTCGCCGGCGCGGAATGAAGACGTCCGCGCCCTGCTCTTGAAGGCGCGCCGCCAGGTGCCGGCCAAGGAACCCCGCCCCGCCCGTGACGGTCACGCGCCGGCCGTGCCAAAATTCGCTCATGGAGTGGGGATGATAGACCGAAGACACGCGGCGCGCAAACGGGTATGTTAGCTGGCCATGAAGTACCTCATCATCGGCGCCAGCGGGCAAGTGGGGCGCCTGCTCATGCGCCTGCTGCGGCGGCAGGATCCCGTCGGCACGACGCATACGCGTCCGTGCCGGGGGTTGGTTCGCTTGGACCTGGCCGATTCCGAGGCCGTGAAGCAACTCATCTTCGATTTGAAACCCGACGGCATCTTCGTCCCCGGGGGAGTGACCGCGGTGGACTGGTGCGAAAAAAACGAGGCGCAGGCCCGCCGGGTGTGCGTGGAAGGCACCGCCGCGGTGTGCGAGGCGGCGGCCCGCGTCGGATGCCACGCCATCCACTTCTCGACGGACTATGTATTCTCGGGCCGCTCCGGACCGTACCGGGAGGAGGATACTCCCGACCCCATCAACGCGTACGGTCGCGTCAAGGCGGAGGCCGAGCGCGCCGTCACGCGCGGCGCTATTCTGCGCACTTCCATGGTCTACAGCGACGATCCGGATTCGAAGAACTTCCACAACTTCGTGCGGGCGACGCTCACCGCGGGCCAGGAGGTCCGCGCATTCGCCGATCAATCGGGCAGTCCCACCTACGCGCCGGCGCTAGCCAAGGCCGCCGTGGAGGCGATGGAGCGCCGGTTGGCCGGGCTGTGGCACATCGCGGGTCCCGAAGTCCTCACGCGCCTGGAATGGGCTCAATGGATCGCGCGCGCCTACGGTTTGAACGAAGGACTGATCCGGCCGGTGACGGGCGACGCGCTGGCGCTGCCCGCGCCGCGGCCGCGCCAAGGCGGTCTCTGCATCGACAAGGCACGCACCACGTTCTCGGCTCCTTTCGCGCCCTTGTGCGACGCGCTGCGGGAGATGAGCTGAGCCGGGAGGTCGCGGAGGCATCGGAGTGCGCCCAGAAGAAAGCCAACCACGCAGAACCCGGAGACACAGAGAAGAATGAGGGGGATGTGGAGATTGCTGGAGATATGGAGATCGAAAGCGATCCGATGGAGTTGACTCTCCAAAAAAATATCTCCCTATCTCCCCCTTTCTCCCGATCTCCCTGGAAATTCTTCTCCGGGTTTTCCGTGGTTGATCCGTTCTCTGCCCGACGAAGCCTTGGCGAAGTCGGATGGCGCAGGCGGCTCCCCGCGCGGAGAGAAATAGCTTGGCGAAAGTCGGGTTGCGGCTTCGCCGCGCTGGGATCTCCGGCTCCGCCGCCTCCCCATGGGCCTTGGGGATGGTGGACACGCCGGAGAGATGATATAATTCACATCAGCATGGGCGTTCACGACGCCCGCAGTTGCTCTGTCAGGAATGGATTGGCGCGCCGTAGAATCCGCACTCCGAGAGAGGGGCGCCCAGCCGTTCTCTCCGACCGGAACTCTGCAGGATCCAAGCGCCCTACGCGAACGCTTGAACGTTGAACGGGCATAGGAGGCCTTGGGCATGGGACAGGAAACCGTTTACAGGTTGCTGAGCACGATCGAAAAGGGACTCGACAAGAAGGTCTATCAGGAACTGCACTGGGAAGGATCGTTCGAAGATTATCTGAAGCTCGTCGCGGAAAATCCGCGCATCGCGCGCAATTCCTTCCAGCGCGTCTATGACATGATCCTGTCCTACGGCTTTGAAGAGTACGCGGAAAATCGCGAGACCCGCATCCGATATCACTTCTTCAAGGATCCCATGAGCGGAGGGCGGGATTCCATCTTCGGTCTCGAAGAATCATTGATGCGCTTCGTCAACGCCCTCAAATCGGCCGCCCACGGGTACGGGACGGAGCGGCGCATCGTGCTCCTGCACGGCCCGGTCGGCAGCTCCAAGAGCACGATCGTGCGGCTCCTCAAGAAAGGGCTGGAAACCTACTCGCGCACGAAGGAAGGGGCGATATACAGCTTCGCCTGGCAGAATGCCTCCAACCTGGAACTCTGGGAAGACTGCCCCATGCACGAGGAGCCGCTGCGCCTCGTCCCGCAGGAGGTGCGCGAGAACCTGCTGCGCGAGATCAACAAGTCCCTGGAGGGGACGTACGAGATCCACGTCGTCGGCGAGCTGTGCCCCTCCTGCCGGCGCAATTTCACCGACTGGATGCGCTCCTGCCGCGGAGACTGGCGGGAAGTCATGCGGCATATCCGGGTCAAGCGTCTGATTCTCTCGGAGAAGGACCGCGTCGGCATCGGGACCTTCCAGCCCAAGGACGAGAAGAACCAGGATTCCACGGAGCTGACCGGCGACATCAACTACCGCAAGATCGCGGAGTTCGGTTCGGATTCCGACCCCCGCGCGTTCAACTTCGACGGCGAATTCAACGTCGCCAACCGCGGCATGATCGAGTTCATCGAGGTGCTCAAGCTCGACGTGGCGTTCTTGTACGATCTCCTGGGCGCCAGCCAGGAGCACTCGATCAAGCCCAAGAAGTTCGCCCAGACCGACATCGACGAGCTCATCGTCGGCCATACCAACGAACCGGAGTACAAGCGGCTCCAGAGCAACGACCTCATGGAGGCGTTCCGCGACCGGACGCTGAAGATCGACATTCCCTACAACCTCAAGCTCGACAACGAGATCAAGATCTATCAGCGCGACTACAATCCCGAGCGCGTCCGCGGGAAGCACATCGCGCCGCACACGCTCGAAATCGCCGCCATGTGGGCCGTGTTGACGCGCCTCGAAGAGCCCAAGAAGGCGAACCTGACCCTGATGCAGAAGCTGAAGCTCTACAACGGCAAGACGCTGCCGGGCTACACCGAGGACAACATCAAGGAGCTGCGCGAGGAGGCGCGGCGCGAGGGCATGGAAGGCATCTCGCCGCGATACATCCAGGACAAGATCTCCAACGCGCTCGTCAAGGTGGATGAAGGCGGCTGCGTGAACCCGTTCATGGTGCTCAACGAGCTGGAGGAAGGCTTGAGCCACCATTCGCTCATCTCGAGCGAGGAGCAGAAAAAGCGGTACAAGGAGCTCCTGGCCGACATCAAGAGCGAGTACGAGGACATCGTCAAGAACGAGGTGCAGCGCGCGATCTGCGCGGACGAGGACGCCATCAGCCGCGTCTTCGGCAACTACATCGATAACGTCAAGGCGTACACGCAGAAGCAGAAGGTGAAGAACCGCTACACCGGCCAGGACGAGGAACCCGACGAGCGGCTGATGCGTTCGATCGAGGAGAAGATCGACATCTCGGAAAGCCGCAAGGAGGACTTCCGGCGGGAGATCATGAACTACATCGGCGCCCTGGCGGTGGAAGGGAAGAAATTCCACTACAAGTCCAACGAGCGCCTCCAGAAGGCTCTCGAGCTGAAGCTGTTCGAGGACCAGAAGGATACGATCAAGCTCTCGAGCCTGGTGTCGGGCGTGGTGGACAAGGATACGCAGGAGAAGATCGACATCGTCAAGAGCCGCTTGACCAAGAGCTACGGGTATTGCCACACGTGCTCGGCGGACGTGCTGAGTTTCGTGGCGTCGATCTTCGCCAGGGGGTCGTCGAAGGATTGAAGAAGCTTGTAGTTCGTAGCTAGTGGCTTGGAGCCGGAAAGCTGCAAGCGGCCACGAGCTGCCAGCTAGGAGCTATGAGCTGTTTTAGATGATCAAACGCATTGAAAAAGACTTCGCCCGCTTCCGCGAGATCATCAAGGGCCAGATCCGAAAGGACCTGCGCAAGTATGTCACGCACGGCGAGATGATCGGCAAGCGGGGCAAGTACGCCGTATCCATCCCGCTGCCCTCGATCCGCATCCCCACCTTCCGGTACGGCAAGAACGATCGGTCGGGGGTCGGGCAGGGGGAGGGCGAGCCGGGAACGCCGATCGCCGCGGGGGATCCCCAAGAGGGGGGCGGCCAGGCCGGGGATCAGCCGGGCGAGCATCTCCTGGAAATCGACGTCACGCTCGACGAACTGGCGCAAATCCTGGGCGAGGAGCTCGAGCTGCCCCGGATCCAGCCTCGCGGCAAGAGCACGATGTACGCCGACCGCGACCGGTACAACGCGATTTCGCGCGCGGGGCCGGAGTCGCTGCGTCACTTCAAGCGGACCTATCGGGAAGCGCTGAAGCGGACGCTGGCGATGGGACAATACGACCCCGACAATCCGATCATCATCCCCGTTCGCGAAGACAAGCGTTATCGCTCCTGGAAGGTCAAGCAGGTTCCCCAGAACAACGCGGTCATCGTCTACATGATGGACGTATCCGGTTCGATGGGCGAGGAGCAGAAGGAGATCGTCCGCACCGAGGCGTTCTGGATCGACACGTGGCTCCGGTCGCAGTACAAGAAACTGGAGACGCGCTACATCGTCCATGACGCGTCGGCCAAGGAAGTGGACCGCGAGACGTTCTTCTCGATCAAGGAATCGGGAGGCACGAAGATCAGTTCCGCGTTCGGCCTGTGCTCCGAAATCATCCGCAAGAGCTTCAATCCCGCCGAATGGAACATCTATCCGTTCCACTTCTCCGACGGCGACAACTGGGGCAGCGAAGACACGCGCAAGTGCCTGGACCTCTTGAACGAGAGCATCCTTCCTCAGGTGAACGTGTTCTGCTACGGCCAGGTCAAGAGCGCGTACGGCAGCGGCCAGTTCAAGAAGGATCTGGACGAGCATTTCAAGGATTCGGATCGCCTGATCACGAGCGAGATTCGCGACAAGAGCGGCATCTACGGCAGCATCAAGGACTTCCTGGGAAAAGGCCGGTAGGTATGGCGAGCGCGACGAGACGAAAGGCGAAAACCGGCCGGTTCACCGGCGGGCTTCGGGGGATCGAAGAGGAGATCCTCGGCGCCGCGCGCGCGTTCGGCCTCGATCCGCTTCCCACCGTTTTCGAGCTGATCACCCACGATCAACTCAACGAGGTGGCGGCCTACGGCGGCTTCCCGACGCGCTATCCGCACTGGCGGTTCGGGATGCAGTTCGAGGAACTCCAGAAAGGCTACACGTTCGGGCTTTCGAAGATCTACGAGCTCGTGATCAACAACGACCCCTGCTACGCCTATCTCATGAACTCGAACACGCTCGTGGATCAGAAGATGGTGATCGCGCACGTGTACGGCCACTCGGACTTCTTCAAGAACAACCTGTGGTTCTCGCAGACCAACCGGCGGATGATCGACGAGATGGCCAACCACGGCACCCGGATCCGGCGGCACATCGAGCGCCACGGCGAGAAGACGGTGGAGGAATTCCTGGACGCGGCGCTGTCGCTGGAGTGGCTCATCGACTATCACTCCGTCTATTCGCCGCTGCGCAAGAGAACGCGGTACGAGTTCGACGAGGAGGAGGAGACCGCATCCGTCCAGCGGCTGAAAACCGACCGGGATTACATGGATCGATACATCAATCCGCCGGCGTATCTCGAGGCGCAGCGCCGCAAGATCCAGGAGCGAACCCAGCAGCAGAGGAAGTTCCCCGAGCAGCCGATGAAGGACGTGCTCGAGTTCCTGATCGAACACGCGCCGGTGGAGAACTGGCAGCGCGATATTCTGTCCACCGTCCGCGAGGAGGGCTATTACTTCGCCCCGCAAGCGCTGACCAAGATCATGAACGAAGGGTGGGCCACTTACTGGCACTCGAAGCTCATGACCGAAAAGATCCTGGGCGACGCGGAGATCGTGGATTTCGCCGATCACCACTCCGCGACGCTGGGCGTCCAGCCGGGCGCGCTGAATCCGTACAAGCTGGGCGTGGAGCTGTGGCGCGACATCGAGGAGCGCTGGAACAAGGGGCGGTTCGGCTCCGAATACGAACTCTGCGACGACCTCGCGCGAAAGCGTTCGTGGGACCTGCGTCTGGGGGAAGGGCGGGAGAAGATCTTCGAGGTACGGCGCATCTACAACGACGTCACGTTCATCGACGACTTCCTGACCAAGGAGTTCTGCGAGGAACAGAAATTGTTCGTCTACCGGCACAACCCCCAGTCCAACCGCTACGAGATCAGCGATCGCGACTTTGAGGCGATCAAGAAGAGCCTGCTTTTCCGCCTGACGAACATGGGCCATCCGATCATCCAGGTCGTCGACGCGAACTTTCAGAACCGATCCGAGCTCCTGCTCAAGCAGGTTCACGAGGGGGTGGATCTGGATCTGGAGGAAGCCAAGGACGCGATGAAGAACATCCAGCGGATCTGGAAGCGTCCGGTGAACCTTCAGACGCAGACGGAAGATCAGGTCAAGTTGCTCACCTTCGACGGGCAGAAGCATCTAGAGGAAGACCTCAGCACCCCCGTGGCGTGACGGCGTCCCACGTCGGACGTTCCACGTCCCATGTTCCGAGTCCCATGTCCCATGTCCGACGTCACCCCGAATTCAGGGAGATGGGGGAGATGTGGAGATAGATTCCAGAACTCCATCCCTGCTTTCCTCATCTCCTGCATCTTCACGATCTTCATATCCCCTAAGCCCGGATTTTTATCCCCAATCGACGCTTGTGATGTAGTATAAATTTGTAGGGGCATCCGGCTGCTACTGCAACCGCTTTACCATGAATAGGTTAAATCTGTAGCTTGGTTTTTAGTCGTTCATGACGGCTTTTAGCTCAAGGAATCGCCGAATTCGCCGGGAAATTTCGTGACTCGCGTGACTTACTTAAGGGGTTCGTCGTGCTGAAGACCAAGAACATGGGGAGCGGTCAAGGGGACCCGGAACGTCTGGGCGAGCTTCTCGGTGAGCACCGCTCCTTTCTCTACGCGTTCCTCCTGTCCGCCGTCCGCAACGCAGACGACGCGGAGGATCTCCTCCAAGAGGTCAATCTGATCGCTATCCGTAAGTCGGGCCAGCCTGAGCTGATCCGGAACTTCCGGGCAAGGCTGACCGAGGTCGCGCGCAATCTCATTCTCCAGCACGCCAGGAAATCCCGGCGGGGGGCCGTAGCGATCCCTCCAGAGCTCCTCCAGGAGCTGGAATCCACGGCTCAAGAAACGGACGTCGCCCACATCCTCGATCGACGGCGCGGCGCCTTGCGAGCCAGCCTGGACACGCTGAGAGGCACTTCCCGACAAGTCATCGAGATGCGGTATCTCCCCTGGATTGCAGCGACGGCCTCTGATGTGATAGCATAAGTTTATGGAAACGCCGGTCAAACTCAAGGAACTCGAAGCCGAGAAGCGGCGCTTGATCGAGCAATACATGCAACTCCAGGACGCCGCCGACGAGATGAACGAGCGGATCTACCACGTCTGCTGCGAGGTCGAGATCGTCAACCAGAAGATCGCCCGGGAAGTGGAAATCGAACGCAAAAAGCGGGCTGCCGCCCAGAGCGTATCACAACACCACAACGGCCAAGCGTCCAGCTCCTAGCTCCGAGCTTCAAGCTCTCCGTCAATCCGGCATCGCCAACACCCACCCTTCCCGCAATGGGGTCGAGGTCGAGCGCAGCTTGTCCGAGTTGGCGTTGACCAGCTTGGTCATGTACGGCATGATGCCTTGCCCGCCATTGAACTTCGCGGAAATCTTCCAAAGGCTGTCCCCGCGCTGAACGGTATAGGAACGCCCGGTCGGGGAGCGGGGATCCATCTCCGCCGCGGTCTTGGTGGACCCGGGCACGCCCGGCGTCACGACCGGCAGCGACGGCGTCGAGAGATCCGGCAACAGGATGCGCGTGCCTACTTCAAGCACGTCCGGATCGTGAAGCGTCTCCGGATTGGCCTCCTGGATCTTCGCGGCGGCGCTGAACGACTTGTAGAAGCGCTTGGCGATGGATTCGAGGGTGTCGCCCGCCTGGATCACGTAGGTTTTCACGCTACCCTCGATGATGGGTTCCGCCGGAGCGGTCACGCTCGCCTCGTTCCTGGATCGGGTGGGAATGACCAGCTTCATCCCGATCTTGAGCGCCCGGGGGTTGACGTTCGGATTCGCCTTCTGGATCAGCGGCCAGAGGGTCGGGTCGCCGTACTTCTTTTCCGCGATCTCGGCCAGCGTATCGCCGGACTGGACGACGTATTCGTCGTTCGATCGCGCGGGCACCGCGGGAGGCGGAGGCGGCGGCGCCGCCGGCGACGGAGGAGCCGAAGGGAGGAACGGAGACGGTTCCACGGTCGGCGGCATCTCGGGCGCGCGCGGCGGCTGGAACGAGAACGGATCGGGCATGTCTTCCGGTTCGCTCTGGATCTTCAGGTTCGGCTCGGTCTCGGCCGCGGTCGGTTCCGCGGCGGGCCGCTTCTTGCCCAGCACCAAGTCGTAGCCCAGAACAGCCACGAGAGCGACCGTGATGGCGGCCGCGATGGCGATTTTCGATTTGTGGTTCATGATTCCCCCTCTTTTTGAAAACCGCAGGACGGTCTCAAAGGCTGTCCCGCGGTTTTCAAAAAACTCTGTGGTTATATCGGACGATTGGGGGGAATTCTTTAGCGATTTCGGAAAGGTTCGCAACGCCGAAGGCATTGCCGTTAGAAACGCGCGCCACGACGCCTCGCGCGTTTCTAGGTTATCTGCGGCTTTTGCCCCTTGAACCACCAGTACACGATCGGCGCGGCGAAGAAGATCGTGGAGTAGGAGCCGACGATCACCCCGATGAGCATGGGAAAGGCGAACGAGGAAATGCCGCCGCCGGACGTCATCGTGAAGAAGTACAGAGCGATGCACACCACCCACACGGTGAACGCCGTCAGGACGGTGCGCGACAGGGTCTGGTTGATGCTGGCATTGACGATCTCACGGAACGATTCTTTCTTCATCCCCGCCAGGTTCTCCCGGATCCGGTCGAACGTCACGATCGTGTCGTTGACCGAGTAGCCGATGATGGTCAGGATCGCCGCGATCGTGTTCATGTTCATCTCGAAACTCAACCCCCACGTGGCCGGCACGACCGCCCCCGCCAGCGAGACGAATCCGACGGAAATGACGGCGTCGTGGATGAGCGCCAGCACCGACGCGACGCCGAACGCCATGCGGTGGAACCGAATGGCGACGTACACGATCATGATCGACCACGCGAAGATCATCGCCCACGCGGTCTTGTCGCGCAGCTCCCCGGCCACGGAGGGTCCCAGTTGGTCCACCGCCACGAAAGGATCGCGCGACAACCGGAAGATGCTTCCGCTCTTGTCCAACCGGCCGATCGCGTCCTTCACCAGCGTGAGGCGCTCGCGTTCCGTATCCGGCTTGGAAATGATGAGGCGGGCTATCCGGAGATTCTTGGGAACTCCTTCGGTGACATCCGTCAGCGTAAAGTAGGGCCGGCGCTCCGGATCCAGCTCGTCCACTTCCAAAATCTTCGCCAGTTCTTTGGCGAGGAGTTGGTCCATGGCAGCGAGTGAGAACTTGGGATCATTCTCGACGTAGATGTCGAGTCCGGCGCCGTACCCGCGGTTGTTGAACGCCCGGTCATTGACGGTAACGTCCTTGGCTTCCGCGAACGGCGGATGGGAGAGCGTGTCCCGGAACGCGTCTTGGATATGCTGCCGCAGCTCCTCCTTGTGGGGCGAAGCGGTGCGGAGCTGGAATTCCCGCGCCTGGGTCAGCATGACACTGGTCACCGACCTGAGCGACCCGTCCGGCTCGGCCACCACCTGGATCTCCGCGTCCGGATACTTTTCGATCGAGCGGCCATCCACCGTATGCTTGATGCTCGCCACCGTGGAGCGGACGAAGGCGATGTCCTGCGGCTCGGAAAAGGCGAAGTGCAGCATCGTCCCGCCCTTGAGCTCGATGCCGTATTGCTTTTCGCCGCGTAGCGCAAAGACCAGGATGCTGGCCGCGATCAGCAGGGTCGACAGCAGCACCGTCGGCCGGGCCAGCCGCACGAAGTCGACATTCGGCGTCTTCTTGAAAAACTGGCCCATCTTCCACTGCGTGATCGTTCCCCCCTGGACGAGCATTCTCAGGAATACTTTGCTGCACCACAGGACCGTGATGAGGGTCGTGATGATGCCCAGGCACAACGTGACCGCGAATCCTTGAACGGGCCCCGTGCCGAAGTAGTACAGCACCAGGCCCGCCAAGAAGGTGGTGACGTTGGAATCGACGATCGTCCAGAACGCCCGGTGATGGCCAGCCTCGAAAGCTTGCATGGCGGACTTTCCCTTGGCCATTTCTTCGCGGATGCGCTCGTAGATGAGAATGTTCGCGTCGAGCGCCATGCCGATGGTCAGCACCAAGCCCGCGATGCCCGGCAGCGTGAGGGTGGCGTTGAAGATCGACATCAGCGCCATGATGAACAGGAGGTTCATGCCCAGGCCGATGACCGAGATGAGGCCGCCGGCGCGATAATAAAGGACCATGAACAGGGCGACGCCGATCACGGAAACGATGCAGGCCCAGATCCCGCGCTGGATGGAATCCTGCCCCAGGGACGGCCCGACGAAATTCTCCGCTTCGGGTTCCTTCGGAATCTCCTTGCCGTCGACGAGGCGGCCGATGGGAACTGGAAGGCTTCCGCTGCGCAGGACGATGGCGAGGTCCCTGGCCTCATCCTGACTGAATCCGCCTTCGATTTGGCCCCGCCCGCGGTAACTGCTGCTGCGGATGACCGGCGCGGACCGGAGCTTGCCGTCGATGATGATGGCGATCATGCCCTGCGGCTTGGCCGCGTAGAGCCGCTCCGCCGCGTCGTCGAATCGCTTGGAGCCCGTCTGGTGCAATTCGAAATGGACCAGCCACGTGCCCGGGGTGTCGAGGTTGACGTCGTGGGAGGCGCGGGCCACGTCTTCGCCGGTGATGACCGGCTCGCGCTTCACGAGGAGCCGATCCTGGATGAACGAATACTCGCCTTGGCCCATGTCCCGCTCCGGAACGTAGGCCTCGTATCCGGCGGGGACCTCTTTCGTTTGATTGTACTGCTCGTGGATTTCCCGGCCGGCCACTTCCTTGAGTTCCAGGCGCCCGATGGTGGTGACGAGTCGCTTGTAATCGTCCAGCTTGTCGCGGTCGATGCCGGGCATTTGCAGGGTGATGAGATCCTCCCCCCGGCTGGAGAACCGCGGCTCCAGGAGCGCGCCCTTCCGCTGCTGGAACCGCTGGTAGAGGACGTCCTTCACCTTCTCCGTGTCCCCCTTCTTGTCGCCCGCGTAATCCGGCGGGAAGAGGACGCGGTAGGTGAGTTCCGCGCCGCCGGCCAGATCGATTCCCTTCTGGATGTGGGCCTGGTTCAGGAAGTCGACGAACTTATTGTCGAGCGGCGCGACGACGAAGCCGCAGAAGAGCGTGACCAGAAGGATCGCGATGAACTGCGTCCGGTTTTCCTGCATAACCGCTTTCGAAAAAAAGGGGCGCTTCGTCCGGTTCCGATCGTCTCGAAAGGGAAGGCCTTACTTCTGGGTTTGTTCGGCCGAGGTTTCGGAAGATTTGGGTTCCTCGGACCCGCCCGCCGTCTTCTCGAGGCCGACGATCGCCGACCGCGCGACGCGCAGGCGCACGTCGGATTTTTCGTCGACCTTGAGCGTCAGTTCGTGCTCCTTGATCCGGTCGACGATTCCGTAGATGCCGCCCGAGGTGAGGACGCGGTCGTTCTTCTTGAGGGTGGCGATCATCCGTTCGCGCTCCTTCTGCTGGCGGCGTTGGGGCCGGATCAGGATGAAATAGAAGAGCACGAAGATGATAATGAAGGGAAAAATGCTTGCGAACAGGCTGGGACCGGCCGGGGAGGCGCCTTTGCCGGAGTCGGGCCCCGGGGCCGGGGGCGCCTGCTCTTGAAGCACGACGAATCGAAACGGCAATGAGTCCGCCACGGGAGGTTCACTCCTAGGAGCGTGTCGAGATATTCACGGGGATGTCGAGATAGAGGGGATACAGGAGATAAGCCCCCCGATGTGTGGTACGGTGCGTCTCCATATCTCCACGATCCCGACAGTCACCCAGAGGTAAGGCGCGCGGTATTATAGCGACGTGACGACGAATCTCAAGAGAATGCGCCGTTTCCCGTCGAGGGAATTGACCGGCGCGCCGCCGTATGATTTCATGGATTGGATGGAAACGGCGTACTCACCGGACGCTCCGAGCGGCGCCGAGTTCAAACATGGATTCGAAGCTCGGCGCAACCCGCGGCGAAAGGTCGAGGGATACGTCCTGGGCTGCTACCGGAGCACCGATCTCTCCGGGGTTTCCCGCCTACGGCACAATATCGGACTGGACATCCTGGACATCGGTGCCGGCGGAGCGCGGTTGCGGCTGTCGGAACCGGTGGAGCGGTCCACGTCGCTGACCTTGCAAATCAAGGAATCCGGCACGGAGGAGCTTTTTCACGCGGTCGGAGACGTGACGTGGGTGGAGGCCGGCCACTCGACCGGCCGGCCCACATGGACGGTCGGCGTCCAGTTCGATGAGATCTTCACTCCCCTGGCGAAGCGCGATCGCTTCTTTTTCGGGAAGGGCGCCGAGAGCCGCACGGCTCCGCCGCCCGCCAAGACCGAAACGGTCGCGCGGCCGGCCGAAAAAAATCGGACGCCGGGCGATCGGGCCAACGTGGAGCCGCCGAAGACGCCGGTGGGTCCGTCCGGCCGGAAGGCGGAGCGGTTTCAAATCGACGACCACAAAGTCACCGTGACCAGGGCGGGTCCGTTCTGGTCGCTGGGAAGGAAGCGGAATCTCGCGGTCGGCGTGGTGAATCTCAGCATGACGGGCGCGCAGATTCAATGCGTCGAGGAGCTGAAGCCAGGGACCCAGATCCAGTTTTCGCTCCATCTGACCAAGTTCGCCGATACGTTCCAGGCCGAAGGGACCGTGGTTCGGACGTGGAAGAAGCCGCCGGCGTGGTACGCGGGGATCCGGTTCGAACTTGTCGAAGCTCGCCAGCAGAAACTGTTGGATTACATGGCAAGCTGGTTCACCTCCCATCAAGCGCGGTTCCGCAAGAGCCAGGTCCAAAGCCAAGGCCCGAAGAGGCCTTCCATTCAGCCGTAAGGGTTCGCTAAGAAAGGCCCCCGTAGCTCAGACGGATAGAGCGAGTGTTTCCTAAACACTAGGTCGCCCGTTCGAATCGGGCCGGGGGTATTCGCCTTCGCCCCGCCCGTTGTTCTGTTTGAATGGCGAACGGGCGGGGCTTCGGCGTAATGTTGGCTATGTCTTTCCTGAACCAAGCGGGCGAAGGCGAAGAGGCTGGCGGAAAAAATCTGTGCCGGGCTTCAAAAATCCCCTTGCTTTCCCATGATCAATAGGTATAGTACATTCGTAATGGGCCTCCGCCCGCAACGCCTTCTATGGCATCATGCTGAACGTATGACGACCGCGACGATCCTGGCGTGTTCGGATGTGCGGGGCGACCTTTCGTTCCTGGCCCGAGTGCTGGAACTGGCCGCGCGCTCCGACGTGAACGCGCAGGCCGTATTCATCCACGGCGGCCTGGCCGGGCCCCTGCTGACGTCGGAGGAGCGGCAGACGTATCTGGAGGCGCGCTCGCTCCTGGAGCAGGAACTGCATGCCCGGCGCGAGGAGTATGAGGGGGAGGGGATCCGCGACATCGTCTCGCTCTGCGAGCAGATGACCGCGAATCCGGAACGGTACCGGCGCAAGAGCGAGCTCAGCGCCCTGCGGACCGTGCGCGTTCTCGTCGGACTGAAATCGCGCGGCGGAAAACTGATCGAAAAGGGCCGCGCCGCGCTGCGCGCGCGCCGCCTCTACGAAGCCGCCGAGCTGCTTTTCCGCAAATCGCGGGTGCCCGTGTACGCGCTGGGCGACACGTCGATGGCGGAGGAGTGGATCCATCCGTCGCGATTCCTGCACTTCGCCACGCTGTCGGTCTCGGACATTCCGATTCGGGCCCTCGCCGGGGACAGCGCCGACGATCCCGATTTTCTGCCGGAACTGTCGCTGGGCGCTCGCCGCGCCGGCCAACCCGTGGACCTCGACGCCTATCCGCTGGCGGAAGGCCGCGTGCTTTTCACGCCCCATCTCAACCCCATGGTGCACGAGCTTCTGAAGGCCCAATCCGGAAAACTGGTCATTACGTGCGGCGACGGGTCCGTGGATTTCAGCTACCCGAACTCGCTGGTCTCCTCCCAGGCCCCTTCCTGCGCCTACGTGTACCGGTTCCTCGAAGCGCACGTGTCGCGCTCGACGGTGCGGTACGAGCGGGATGAATTCGGGCCCGCGACCGGCGACGATTTCGCCCGGCAGCGGACCGAAGTGCAGGACACCCAGATTCTGGATCGCCGGCAAGAACTCGAGGATCGCGCCCGCCTGGCGGGATTCGGCCAGGAACTTATCCGGTTCATCGATCTCATGCGCCGGCAGAACCCCGAATTGGCCGCCGGCATCGAGAACTCCCAGGACCGCGTCGAGGTGATTCTCAAATACGTCCGACAGATCGAGGGGCAACTCCAGAACTTGAACGATGTCCTGGGCGCGGAGCGAGCGGGCAAGGAGCGATTGATCCGCGCGCTGGCGCCATGGATCGGAGAGGCGCACGCGGAACGCGTGTCGGCGGCCGTCAACCTGCCTCCGGACGAGCAATTCAACGTCGCGAGCGTGGACGCGGCCAACGTCCAGGCCGCGAAGCTCATCATCGAAGCGCTCAGCGCCCGCGGGAGCCGCGCGCTGACGAATGATCGGGTAAAATCCGCCTGATCCCGCTGGGAGATGTCGAGATGGTGGAGAGGCCGGCGATACGACGCCCGATGGGTGGCGGAGCGCATCTCCAAGTCTCCACTATACTGACGATCTCCGCTAGGATGCCTGCATGAAGAAGGGCCTCCTGCACCTTGCGGTCACCGTGGCGGCCATCGGCGTCTTCATCTTCCTGTGGAATCAGCTCGGCTGCGGTCGAGGCGGAGACGCCCTATGCGATCAGTGCGAGCGCCCGGCCCGCCTTCCCGATCCCGCCACGACAGGAACGATCCGGGGAAAGGTCCTCTTCCAGGGCCGCCTCCCCCGACCCCCCGCGGATCCGCGGAATACGTCGGACTGCGCCGCGCACCGCAAGGGAGAGGACGACCTCTCGTTGGCGCGCGACAATCCTCTTCAGGTGCGGGACGGCCGGTTACGCAACACCGTCGTCTTCGTCAAGAGCGGACCGATCGAGAATTTCGTCTACGAGATTCCTTCTCAACCCCTCGTGATCGACAACCGCGACTGCTTTTACGCGCCGCGCGTGGCCACGGCTCAGGCGCACCAGCTCGTCCTTCTGAACAACGCGGATTCGATCAGCCACAACGTTCGTTCGTTGGGCCAAGGCCGCGCCGCGTTCAACGTCACGCTGGCCAATCGGGGAGCCAACCTTCGCTGGAGATTTCACGAACCGCAGCCTATCCTGCGTCTCAAGTGCGACATCCATCCATGGATGGTGGGATGGCTGGGAATTTTCGATCACCCCTTCCACGCCGTGACCGGCGAAGACGGGACGTTCGAGTTCAAGAGCCTGCCCCCCGGCCGGTACGAAATCGCCGCCTGGCACGAAGGGGAGGGTCTGCGCCGGCAGGAACTCGTGCAGACCGCGACGATCGAGGTCAGCGGAACGCTCGAACTCCCCGATTTCGTGTTCGAAGCGCGGTAAGGGTTCGTGACCTCTACTTGGGAGGCGGCGGTGCGGCGGGCGGGGAGGCCGGCGCCGCGAACTCCGTCCCCACCTTCGGACCCACTTTGTAGATGAAGTACCAGGCCGTGCCGATGCCGACGACGATGACCGCCACCATCCAGGCCAGATTCGGCCCCACCGAGTCGCCCACGGGAAAGTGGGACCGTCCGCCCATCCCGAAAAGCATCGGAACCGAGAGGTACGTATTGACGCGGGAAAACTTGCCCGCCGTCGCCACGAGCTGATCGAAGTCCGCCGGCTTGTTGCCGCTGGCCACCGCCGGGATGATGACCTTCTGCCTGGGCCAGATGATGAACCAGACATTGTACCACATGATCAGGCCAAAGAGGCCGCCCATGGTGATCCACCAGTTCTTGCCCTCGCTGAACCACGTGGAGAACATGGGCTGCGGAGACATGATGAACTGCTCCCAGATGATGTAGACCACCCCTGAGAGCATCGTGAACATCGCGCCCCAGCGGAACCACCACAGGGCGCGAGGCCTGAGCTGAGGCACCACTTTCTTGCGGTTGTCGGCGTCGAGGGTCTTTTCGAAGCTCCCTCCGACCAGATTGAAGAAGTACAGGTGGCCGATCCACGTGATTCCCGACAGGAAGTGGATCCAGCGCAAGAGCATCGGAATGAACGTACTGACGACGAAGTTGGCTTCCATGAGCGTTCTCCCTCATACCGCCGCACGCACGTTTGCGTGCGGCGGAGTCCTAAGTCCCAGGTCCCAAGTCCGAAGTCCTGGGCCCCGGAGAGAGCCTCGACCTAGGACTTTGGACATCGGACATCGGACTTGGAGCTCCGCGCTTTGATCCGATAGCCCATTTCCGCAGCGCGGTCCTCGTGAAAGATATGCCGAGAAGCTAATGAGCGGAACCGCCCGGCGTCAAGTCGAATTGCAAAGGTACGAAGGGAAGGAAACCGCCAAGGCGCAAAAGCGCCAGAAGAGGTTCACGAATAGGGCCGCTTTGGAATGAGGTCGGAATCTCACCGCTGAGCGCGCCGAGACCGCGGAGAAAACGCACGAAAAGCTTCTTTTCTCCCCGCGCTCCGACGTCTCTGCGCTGCTATGCGCAAAACCTTCGCGGTGCGCAAATACTTCCTACTTCGATCGACCCGACATCTCCACGAACGCCAGGTGCAGTTCGTGAAGCACCGCCGTGAGGTGGCGCTCCTCTTCCGGCGTCAAATTCCCGCGCGTCTTCTCCGAGAGCATGTCGAGCAGGTCGATCGTGAACTGGGCCCGATCCAGATCGGGCGGCGGCGGTTTTCCGTCAGGGCCCGGGGGCTGTCCCAATCCCAGCGCCATCATGCTCTGAGCGGCCAGCGTGGAGACGAGCGCCGTGAAATCGGCCGGCGGCGGGCCTGGACGCCCCTGCGCCTCCTGCCGCGCCAGGCGCTCTTTTTCGGCTTGCGCCTGCCGCTTCCATTCTTCGTCGACGTGTTTTTCCGTCACGCTCGCGCCCTCCGGTCGCCGCTTCCTTTGTAAGGCTTAAACCGCCAAATGGTCGTCATACTCCGGCGCGCGGGGAAGCCGGTTCGAGGGCCGTCGCGGATTTCGCCCGCTCGCGCTCCTTCGCGGCGCGCACGAACTCCCGGAAAAGCGGATGCGCGTTTGTCGGTCGCGACCGGAACTCCGGATGAAACTGGACGCCCACGAACCACGGGTGATCGGCGATCTCGAAGATTTCCACCAAATCGTTCTGCGGACAGATTCCGGAGAACCGCGCCCCCTTTTCCTCGAACACCTTTCGATAGGCATTGTTGAACTCGTAGCGGTGGCGATGGCGCTCGGTGATCCGTTCGGCCTGATACGCCTCGGAAGCGCGCGTTCCCGCGCGCAGGTCGCAGGGATACTCGCCCAGGCGCATCGTCCCGCCTTTGTCCATGATCGATTTCTGATGCTCCATCATGTGAATCACGGGATTGGGCGTGGCGGAATCGAATTCGGTGCTGTTCGCTCTCGTCAGCCCGCATACCGTGCGCGCGAACTCGATGACGGCGACCTGCATGCCCAGGCACAAGCCGAAGTAAGGAACCCGGCGCTCGCGGGCGTATTGGGCGGCGTGCACCTTGCCTTCGATGCCCCGGCCGCCGAAGCCGCCGGGCACCAGGATCCCGCCGACGCCCGCCATGTACCGCTCCATGCCGACCTTCTCGACGTCGTCGGCGGAAACCTTCTTGATGTGGACCTTGAGGCGGTTGGCGATGCCGGCGTGAGCCAGCGATTCGTAGATCGATTTGTAGGCGTCCTGGAGCTCGAGGTATTTCCCGACGATGGCGATCGTGACCTCGCCCTCCGGGTGCTGGATGAGGTGGAGCATCTGTTTCCAGCGGGACAGGTCCGGCCTGCGGGCGCCCAATCCCAGCCGGCGCACGATCAATTCGTCGATTCTCTGATCCGCCAGCATGGCCGGAATTTCGTAGATCGAGAAATCCACGTCTTTTTCGTCGATCACCGCCTCCTTGGGGACATTGCAGAACAGCGAGATCTTCGAACGCACGTCGTCGGCCAGCGGGACCTCCGAGCGGCAAATGAGGATGTCGGGGATGATGCCGATCTCCCGCAGCTTGCCGACGCTTTGCTGCGTCGGCTTGGTCTTGATTTCGTGGCTGGCGCGCAGATAGGGGATCAACGTCAGGTGGATGTACATGACTTTTTCGCGTCCCGCGTCGAGCGCGAACTGCCGCGCCGCCTCGAGGAAAGGCAGGCTCTCGATGTCGCCGACCGTGCCGCCGATCTCGGTGATCGCGACGTCGATGTCTGGTCCGGACATGCGACGCACGGCCTCCTTGATCTCGTTGGTGATGTGCGGAATGACCTGCACCGTCTGGCCGAGGTATTCGCCGCGGCGCTCCTTGGCGATGACGGAGCTGTAGATCTTGCCGGTCGTATAGTTGCTGTGCTTGTTCACGACCGCGTGCGTGAATCGCTCGTAGTGTCCCAGATCGAGATCCGCCTCCAGGCCGTCGGGGGTGACGTAGACCTCGCCGTGCTGGTAGGGGTTCATCGTCCCGGGGTCCACGTTGATGTAGGGATCGAACTTCTGCATCGCGACGCGCAAGCCCATGTTCTCGAGGAGCATCCCGATGGAAGCGCTCGTCAGCCCTTTGCCCAAGGAGCTGACCACCCCGCCGGTGACGAAGATATGCTGGGTCACGAGGTTCCCCCTCTCCGATGGAATCGCCTCTCTCTCCCGTCCGAAGAACGTCTCGACTTCATCGTCTCGCCCCCATAATGCACGCCGGTGCATGAGGCGTCAAGGTCAGCTTGGAGCTTGGAGCTCGGAGAAAGGCAACTCCGAGCTCCTAGGAGCGTGTCGAGATATTCAAGGGGATGTCGAGATATAGGAGATGCAGGTGATAAGACTCCCCAATGTAATGTGCGGTATGGTACAACTCCGTATCTCCAATATCCCGACAATCTCCTAGCCGTTCCCTTCCCACCTCCGCACAAACGCTTCGTAATCCTCGGTCGTATCGATCCCTCCTGCGCACGGCCACCGCAGGAGGCCGACCCGTATCCCGATCCCATGTTCCAGCGCGCGCAGTTGCTCCAGGAGCTCCTGCTCCGCCAGCGGCGTGGGGCGCAGTCGAACCAGCCGGCTCAGACAGCGGCGGCGGTACCCGTAGATCCCGACATGCAGCCGCGGCGGTCCCGAGAAGGGAATTCGCGAACGCGAAAAATAGAGCGCGAATCCGTCGCGGTTCAAGACGACCTTGACCCGCTGCGGCAAGTCGGCCTCCGCTTCCGACGCGAAGGCGGTGGCCGCCGTGGTCATTTCGGCCTCGTCGAGCAGCTTCTCCACCAAGTCGATCGTTCGGGGATCGACCTCGGGTTCGTCGCCCTGCACATTGATGATGCGCTCGCACGAGATGCTTCGCACGGCCTCCCAGCAGCGCGACGTGCCGTTGGGATGGCGCCTCGACGTCAGGACCGTTTCGGCGCCGAACGACTCCGCGGCGCGAACCACGCGCGCGTCGTCCGTGGCGATGAGGACGCGCGACACGCGCTTGGCCAGGATCACCCGCTCATACACATGCTGGACGAGATACTTTCCGGTTTTCCGCAAGAGAGGTTTGCCGGGAAGGCGCCTGGCGGCGTATCGAGCGGGAATGACCGCGATCGTGACGGGGATTTTCATGTTAAACCCCCATCCGGGTAGCCGCCGTCTGGTAGAGCGACAGCGTCTCCTCCACATAGCGTTCGAAGGGATGTCGCTCCGCCAGGGCGCGGGCGGCGCGACCCATCGCCGCGCGCGCCGCGGGATCGAGAAGCTTTTCGAGGCGGCGGGCGATGTCTTCGGGCTTGCCGGGGTCGTCCACGACGAAGGCGTCGATTCCGTCGGCGATGATTTCGGAGACGCCCGCCACGCGGGTGACGACGACCGGCACGCCGCAGGCCATGGCTTCGAGGCAGACATTGGGGAAGGGATCGTAAAGCGTCGGGAGGACGAGCGCGTCCGCCGCGCCGTAGTAGGGTTCGATCTTGGCCAGAGAGCCGAGAAACTGCGCGTTCACCTTCAGCCGCTCCGCCAGGCGTTCGCAGGGTCCCGCGTCGCCGGAACCCAGAACGATCAGACACGCGTGCGATCCGGAAGGAAGCAGCGCCAGGGATCGGATCGCCGACGCCAATCCCTTGCGCTTGAACCCGCCGCCGGCGAAGAGGACCAGAAACGTGTCCGCCGGAAGCGAAAGCGCCGCCAGGACGTGCGCTCGATGTTCCCGCAGGCCGGGATGAAAATGGTGGATGTCGACCGCGTTGTGCGTCACGACGATTCGGGTCGGATCGACGCCGTAGTGGCGGCTCACTTCCTCCTTGACCCGATGCGAAACCGCCTGGATCAGGCGGGTGGCCGACGGATCGAAAGAGTCGCGCTCCAGGCGCAGGATCGCGCGCTCCTTCGGGTTGACGCGGCTGAACCAGCGGCCGATCGCCGAGCGCGCCGGCTCCATGCGCTTCAGATACTCCGCGTGCACGCCGCCGCCGAGTCGCAGGATGTCCTGGGAGAGCGTGCGGGCGAAGCTGTGGATGACGTCGAATCGTTCCGCCTGAACCGAGGCCTTGGCGGCAAGGGCGAAGGCGCGAGGGCCGGAGGTTTCCAGCGCCGTCGCCGTGACGTGGCGGACGTTGTCGCGGACGGCGGACGCGAAGACGTGGACCGATTCCCCGCGCGCGGCGAGCGCGCCGGCGAGCGCCGCAACTTGGCGTTCGGCTCCTCCCGTGGCGCCGAATTTCTCGATCAGTAGGGCGATCCGCATCGTTGACCGTAAGGATCTCTGGTCAGCGGTCAACCGTCAACGGTCAACGGTTTTCATTCGCTCCCGATGTTTGACGTGCTTGGTGAAGACGTAGAACGCCGACGCGGCGGCGATGACGAATCCCGGCCATCCGTCGAGGAAGCCGAGTTTCCACACGTAGCACTCCAGGAACTTGATCGGCGGGTGGAAGAGGGCCTTGAACAGAGACGGAGGGCGGCCTTTCCGAATCCATCCATCGACGACGATGTCGCTGAACCGACCGATCACGCGAAGCTGGTGGGCGAAGTCCCGGTAGGTGGTGTGAGTCAGTTCGCCCTCGAGGTCGCGGGTCCGCCCCTCGGTAACCAGCTTGTCATGCGGGTCGTCGCCCGTCCAGCGGGCGCGACCCCGCCGTACGATCCGGAGCTTGTAGTCGGGATACCATCCGCCGTGATTGATCCACCGCCCCAGGTAGTGTACGTGCCGCTTCACGAGGAAGCCGTCGATGCCGTCCGCCTCCGCGAGGACGCGAAGCAGTTCCTCCCGCAGCTCGGGCGTGCAGCGCTCGTCCGCGTCCAGCGACACGATCCAGTCTCCGGTGGCCTGTTCGAGGGCGAAATTTTTCTGGGCGACGTAGCCGGGCCAGGGACGCTGGAGCACCTTGTCCGTGAAGCGGCGGGCGATCTCCGCGGTGCGGTCCGTGCTCATCGAATCCACGACGACGATCTCGTCGCACCACGTCACGCTATCGAGGCAGTCGCCGATGTTGGCTTCTTCGTTGCCGCAGATGACGACCGCGGAGATGCGGGGATGACTCATCCTGAAAGAATTCCTTTTTTAAGGAGATGAGGAGATATCCGGAGATCGGGAGATAAGGGTTCGTGCAAAAATAAATGCTCTATTTCCGGATAAACCGCAAAAACGCCAAATCGCCATTCGAGTCTCTTTTGGCGCGGCCTTTTGGCGGTTTGACTGTTTTGGCGGTTCAAGCCTTCCACCCGTATTCGCATCTGTTATTTATTTACAGCTCCTTAGACTCAGGGGCCGCGTCACCTGATCTCCTCGTATCACGCGATCTCCTCGCATCTCCCGCTCTCCCATGACTCCGGACTTCGGACTATGGCCTTCTCCTTTCCATGATACGTTCGATCGCCTCCGTCACGTCGTCCGGGGAAATCCATTTCATGCAGTGATGATGCCCGAGCGGGCAGGTCCGTTTCAGGCACGGGCTGCACTCGATCTCCTTGCGGACAATGAGATGGCGGCGGCCGAAAGGAGGCGTCGTGACCCAGTCCGTGGGGCCGAAGATGGCGACGGTCGGCGTCCCGACGGCGTCCGCGACGTGCATCGGACCCGTGTCGTTGGTGACTAGAAGATCGCATCGATGCAGGACGGCCGCCAACTGGGGAAGGTCCGTCTTTCCCGCCAGCGAGATCGAATTGGAGCCGATGCCCGCGGCGACGCGCTGGGCCAATTCCGCTTCGGAACGGCCCCCGATCACGACTAGGCGCGCTCCGAGGCGGCGCGCGGTCCGGCGTCCCACCTCGATGAAGCGCTCGGGGAACCATTGTTTGGCGGATCCGTACGTCGCGCCGGGATTCAAACCGATGAGCGGCCGGCCCGCGGGCAGGCGTTCGGCCGCCCAGGTATCGGCATCGGGAAGGATCTCGATGCGGGGAGCTGAAGGGGGCGGCGGCGATCCGAGCGCCTCCAGCAGATGGTGGTAGTAGTGGATGCGATGCGCGCGAAGGAGCCGTTCTTCCCGGTCGATGGGATCTGTGAGGAGCGCGGAGCGCCCGTCGCCGCGATAGCCGATGCGGCGCGGGACGCGGGCGCTGAAGATCGTGAGGGCGGACGAAAAGGACCGGGGAAAAATGATCGCCGCGTCGAACCGCCGCCGGCGCAGGTCCGAGACCACGTCGACCCATCCTCGGGCGGCGCCTCGATCCTCCCGGGGATAAGGGATCGTTTCGTCGATCGGGGGGACGGTCCGGTACAGGCTCTCGATCGAGCGGTGGGTGAGCACGGAGATGTGCGCGCGCGGCTTCATCTCGCGCAGCGCGCGAAGCGCCGGCAGGCTCATCACGGCATCGCCCAGCCAGTTGTTCCCCTTGACGAGAATCTTCACCTGTTACGATATATTTTGAAAATTATTTGTAACGTTACGATAAATTTTGAGAATATTTTGTAACAGCCCACCAGGCGCGATGGAACCATAATCCGGCCGCGCACCGGCGGGCCAGGCGGCGGAGCTCCTCGCGATCCTTCACGTACCGGAACAGGAACCGCAGGCGGTCCACGCGGGAGACGCGGCGCCGGAGCCATTTCTCCACGGACCGGTTGAGTCGGGCCAGGTTGGCGGCGTCGAGCTGCGGATCGCGCGTCATGCGCACGGTGGCCCGGTCCAAGTCGATGAAATAAACCGCCGGTCCGGCCATGAGGATGTTTTTCACGTTCAGGTCGCCGTGATACAACCCGGCGTCGTGCATGCGGCGGACCTCTCCGGCGACGCCTTCGATGATGTGGCGCCGCTCGCTCGGGGAGGCGCCGCCGGCCAACATGAGCAGATCCTGCGCCTGCGGGATTTCGCGGACGACGAGCGTGAAACGATGGAACGGACCGAACGCGTGCGTGGCCCGACAGGCGACGATCTCCGGCACGTTGAGTCCCGCCTGACGCGCCCGGCGAACCGCCTGGAGCTCGCGCCGGAGCCGCTTCATGCCGAGATGGATGTTCCCCGCGAAGCGCGCCAGGCCGCCGCGGGCGAGTTCGCGCACCAGGATCCGGCCGGGCGCTCCCTGAGGTTCATAGGAGAAATGCTCCACACGGCCCGTGAATCCTCGCCGCGCTTCCAGCGGAATGCGCCCGAAGTCGTTCAGCAAGTCCTCCAGGATGAAGGGCCGCCATTCGGGCCGCACCAATACCAGGTGCGTTCCGGAATAGATGGAATCGAACTCTTCGAAGCGAAAGGCCATGCGCGGTGCGGATCGTAACACAGCGGGACCCCAGGGGCAAATTCGGCGTGCCGAACGGCGATTCTGGATGCTGGATGCTGGGTTCTATTCTGACTTCTGGCTCCTGGCTCCTGTTTTCTCGATTCTTGATTCTGGTCGGACGTTTCTTTTTATAAAATCGCTTCCCGATGATTCCGGTGGCGGACCTCCGCGGCATTCTGCTCATCCGGTTGAGCGCGATCGGCGACGTGGTCAACACCTTGCCGTCGGTGACGGCGCTGCGCGAGGCCTTGCCGCGGGTGCGGATCGGATTCGTCGTCGAGGAGCGGTGCCGGGACGTCGTGCTTGGTCACCCGTGCATCGATCGGGTCCATGTCTATTCGCGCCGGACGTGGCAGCGCGATTGCGCGCGGCCGTGGCGGTGGCGCCGCCTGGGGTCGGAAGTGAAGTCCTATCTCGCCGACATCCGAGCCGGCGCATACGATGTGGCGATCGACTTTCAGGGCAACCTCAAAGGAGGGCTCCATTCGTGGCTAAGCCAGATCCCCGTGCGCATCGGCTTCGCGCGCGGCCACTGCTATGAACTGAATTGGATGTTCTCCACCGTGCCCGTTATCCCCCCGGCGGAGCGCATCAACCGCGTCGAGAAGTTTCTTTCACTGCTGGGGCCGCTGGGCGTCTTTCCGTCCCGCCCGCGCTATACGTTGCCGCCGTCGGACGACAGCCGGCGGCGGGTAGACACGTTCCTGGAAGAAGCGGGATGGGCGCGCGGCGACTACGCCGTTGTTCATCCGGGCACGAGCGAATTCGGAAGAAAGAAGCGCTGGCCGCTGGAGCGATTTTCGGTGCTGGCGCGGCGGATCGCGGCCGGCGGGCGGCGGGTCGTCGTGGCCTGGGGGCCCGGCGAGCGCGCAATGGCGGAAGCAATCGCCCGGGTGGGGGGACCGGGGGTGCGCGTCGCGCTGGAAACGCGCTCGCTCCTGGATCTGGCGGAGCTGATCCGCGGCGCGCGGCTCTTCGTCGGCGCGGATTCGGGACCTTTGCATCTCGCCAGCGCGGTGAGCGTTCCCAGCGTGGCGCTCTTCGGGCCCAAGGATCCTGTCATCTACGGCCCGTACAATCCCCGCAGCCGCGTCGTCTTCAAGCCCAACGGCCGCGGGTTCGGCAGCATGGAGGCCATCACGGTGGACGACGCCTACGCGGCGGTCAAGGCGGCGGAATCCGCATGATGTCGATCGAACCGGCGCTGGACGGAACCTGGCCGGCGCAGATCGTCAAGGAGAACGCCGCCCGCCTGGTGCGGCGCGTCACGCCTCCGCAGGGACCCGCGCTTTATCTCAAACTATTCAAGGATCGCGGTATCTGGGCGCGCCTGAGGCGTCTGCTGGCCGACCGCGCGGCGCATGAGTTCGCCGTTCTGGAGCATCTTCGCCGGGCGAACATCGCTGCACCGATTCCGGTGGCGTGCGGTGTCCGCGAAGGGTGCTCGTATCTGGCGACGGAAGAGATCGCCGGCGCCAAGGTGCTCAAGGCCGAGGCGGCGGGCCGACACTGGTCGCGGGCGGAGCGCGTCGGCCTGATGGACGCGCTCGGCCGATTCGTGCGGCGCGTTCATGACGCGGGCGTACGCCATGACGACCTTCATCTGGGTAACATCCTTTTTGTCGGATCGCTGGGGCATCCGACGCTGTATATCATCGACGCGCATCGTGCGTCGCGGCGGTCGCGGATTTCGCTCGAATCGCGGATTCGAGCGCTCGGATTCCTGCTTCTGTCCATGCAACCTTTTTTCGGCGTTACGGACCAGCTCCGCTTCTTGCGGGCCTATGATCGCTCGCTGTCCTTGGAGCGCGTTCGCCGGGCGTACGAGGTGGCGCGCGAGCGGTATGCGGCGAGCCGCGCCGCCAGATGCATCGCCACGGGAACCCAATTTCAGGCGGAGCGGGGAGCGTGGCTTCGCCGGCCCATGACGCTTCGCGAGGCGCGGGATCTGATCCACGCGAAGCCGCTGCATGAAATCAAGTCGGTCGGGCGGCGCCGGCTCTGGCTGGTTGCTTCGGATCGTTTCGTGCGGGAGGATCCGCGCGCGGCCGCGATCTGGATGAATGCTCATGCCTTGGACGTGCGGCACGTGGCGACTCCGCGTTTGTGGGCGCGCGTCGGGACCCGGCTCGTGGGGGAATGGCTGACGGATGCGCAGCCGCTGGATGCGTACGTCGCATCACGATTTCCGGCGTGGCCTCCGTCGCGGCGGCGGGAGTTCGCCTTCCGGTTGGCGCGGTTCGTCCGCGGCCTGCATCGAAACGGCGTCTATCATCACGACCTCAAGGCGAACAACGTGCTTGTGCGGGAGCGCCCCGGTGAATCCCTGGAGTTTTTCGCCGTCGATGTGGATCGCGTATCGTTCTTTCGTGCCGTCCCGGCGGGGCGGCGGCTTTACAACCTGGCGCAGCTCAACGCGGCGCTGGGCGCGCCGGTCACGTGGGGCGACCGCCTCGCGTTCTATCGCTCGTACGCGGGCCACAACCGGGAGTGGAACCGGGAGTGGAAGGTGTACGCGGCGCACGTCATGCGGCTGACGCGGGAGCGCAAGCACCGCTGGCCGGCGCGCTGAGCCACACCGAGTACAGCAAGGATCGGTGGAAGGAAACGTTATGAAGCCCGCTAAATCAAGCTCTGCGGGCGGTTCCGGTTAGCCGGTGGCGCGTCTCGACACGGTTGGCGATGACGCCGACTCAACAGGTAGCGTCTCGCGAAGCGGGATTTGGTCGCGCCTGTTGGACCTGGGAAGTGACATGGACGTCGGCGCCATTCGCATGCAGGTCCGACTCGCCGGCGCGGCCGATCCTGCGTTTTCCGACGAAATCACCGCCGAGACCGTTCCGGTGGACAGCCACATCCCGATTGACGGCGTCGCGCGTTACGTCTGGCTTCGATTGGCGCTCGATGACGATCGACGAATTCGACATGCAAGGAAATCGCAATACTCGATCCGCATTGGGACCCGTATCCGTTATTGACGATCCACCTTTGGGGGAGCCCATCGAGCTTACAGGCAACGGCCCTTCGCTCCGATATGTCTGGTTGCGCCTGACGCTGGATGACACGGGCGCGGAGGATCCGAGCACTCCGACGACCATCGACGACGTCACCGTCATCCATGGGCTGCCGCCTACTCCCGGATTCGTCAACGACGGGCCCGGCGAAGACATTGACGAGCAGACCTCTCGATCGACCCTTGAAGCCAACTGGTATGGATTCGGCGATGAGTGGAGCCCGATCGCCGCGTACGAATGGGCCATCGGCACGACTCCGGGTGCAACGGACGTTCAGGGCTGGACGGACGTGGGCTTGGCCACCGCCGCCTCGAACAGCACACTGAACCTGCACATCGGGAACTTCTACTACGTCAGCGTCCGAGCCACGAGCCAAGTCGGTTTCACGTCGGCCGCGACCGTCAGCGACGGGGTAGTTCCGGTGCTTCCCCCTCCTTCAGAAGGCGGTCCGGAAGGCGGGACGGGTTCAGGTAAAGGCAGTTGCGGATCCATCGGACTGGATCTGCTCGGCGCGCTGGCGCTCCTCGGGTTTGCCCGCCGTCTTCGCCGTTCGTGATTCGTAATTCGTGATTCGTACTTCGCGCTTCGTGGTATGCTGATTGAATGAAACGCTCATCCGCCGACCTGGAGGCCACGCTCATCGAGATGGGACGCCATCCGCTCCTGGACCTGGCCGATGAGCTCTCCGGAGAGGCGGAGGAGCGAATGCGCGAGGAAGGGGATTCGGGACCGTTCATCGAGCGGCTGGCGGAGTTTCTTCAAGGAAAGAATCACGCCCTCATCGGCGGGCTCGGCGTACGAGCCTATGTTCGCCAGCGCCCGACGCTCGATTTCGATGTCATGATCGATCCGAAACATTGGACCGAGATGCGCCGATTCCTGGTTCGTGAAGGAGCCGATTCGGCAGGTTCCGTGGAGGACACCTACCTCTTCCGGTTCGAACGCTTCAAGTTGGGCTTGGACGTCCGATTGGCGCGAAGTCCGCTGGACCAGGATGCTCTGCGAAATACGGAAGCTCGTCCGTTCAAGCGATGGAAGCTTCGGATCGTCAAGCCGAATCACCTGGCCGCCATGAAGGTCAAGGCGTTCAGTGAACGCAAAGGAAGCCCTCAAGGCGATCAGGATCGGCAGGATGTGTTAAGGCTAATCGAAACGGGGAAGGCTTCTCGGCAAGGCGTGCGGGCCGTGCTCAAGAAGCATCGGCCCGACTTGCTGGCGGAGTTCGAATCCTTCTTTGCGTGATTCGGGCTTCGTAATTCGCAATTCGTACTTCGTGATTCGCCTCACCCGCGGGTTCAATCCTTCTGCGTCCCCGGCAGGATCTCCTCGTGCACCTCGAAGCGGCCGGTGATTTCGTTGAACGCCAGCTTGTTCTTGTGCGTCACCCACCACTCGTGCATCCGCCACACCGCCGTCTGGTTGTCCATGAGCGACTTTTCCACGTCATAGCCGAAATCCCGACCCAACGCCATCTGCACCACGCGTGCGCTGACCACGAAGTCGTCCGGCGTCAAATTGAACTCGGCGATCTCCGCTTCGACCTTCTGCGGCGTCTCGCTCTGGCGGACCAGCTCGCTCCAGCGGTTGAGCACCTTCAAGAGCGTGGCTATCAACGTGTCGATCGTGGTCTTCGACGCGACCGGTCCGATGTGCTTGATCACCCATTCCGGCGATCGCCGCAGCGCCAGGAAGTCGCGCTCGCGCTCGAACTCGTCGCCTTTGAAGTCGTAGCTGTACTTCAGCACGCGGTTTTCATACACGATCGTGATGTCGTCGAGCTCGTCCGTTTCGGCGAAGTATTGCTCGACCCGCATCACGTCCCACAAGCCAGAGATGTGCACTTCCAGAATCCTGGCCCGGGGATCGATGCCCTTGAAGATCGCCACGCCGTGAAACGCTTGCCCGGGCCGGATGAAACGCTGCATCCGCATTTCCCGCGGATTGAGGTACCAGCGGTTGCCTTTCTCATCCCCTTGCTTGAGCTCCTCGATCGACTCGCGAATGATCCCGTCGGACCGATTGCCCAGCTTGGCATGGTACTCGATCAGCTTGTATTCCACTTCCGGCGGCAGGATGACGTTGGAGGTGAACTTGCCGAACTTGAGCGGTTCGTATTGCCTCGGATTCTCGGCCACTTCCTTCGCCCGGTCCGGATCGACCTTCCGGTAGTCGGTCTGGAGCTCCTTGCCCGTTTCCGTGTACATCATGTGGTCGATCAGGATCGGAATGATCTGATCCGTGTTGTTCCTGATCGTATAGACGAGGAACCAGTAGTTTTCGAGCTCGCCCGTCGAGTTGCGGTACGTATAGACCCGCGGCTTTTCATGGGTGTAATCGAGCTTCCAGCGCCGGTGAACCTGCGCTTCGGCGGATCCGGCGATCGCCCAGATCGCCGCGAAGGCGAGAACTGCGGTGGAGGCCGTCTTTCTCATAGTGTCGCTCTCGTTGGGTCGGATGGTATATATCCTAGACGCATGAATCAAGCCGAATCTTGGGAGATTTGGAGACGCGAGGAGATGGGGAGATCTTTGCGGAGATAGGGAGATCGTGGAGATTGATATGAAGAAGCGGCTTCTCCGATGTCTTCGTCTTCCCTCTCGTCGATCTCCCCATCTCCTCATCTCCCGGCATCTCCCTATCCCCCCGCATCTCCCTATCTCCCCGCATCTCCCCATCTCCCCGCATCTCCCCATCTCCACAAAAGAGTTCCGCCGATCGATCGGGAATCCTAAGATGGTTCGCCATGCGTTTGGGCTTCGTCCTCGACCAGACCACCTGCATCGCGTGCCATGCCTGCACCGTGGCCTGCAAGTCGGAAAACCAGGTGCCGCTGGGCGCGTTCCGCACCTGGGTGAAGTACATCGAAAAGGGCGAGTTCCCGGACGTCCGGCGCCACTTCGCCGTCCTGCGCGGTAATCATTGCGACGACGCGCCCTGCGTCGCCATCTGCCCGACCCGGGCGCTCTTCCGCCGGCCGGACGGCATCGTGGATTTCGACCGCGACACCTGCATCGGATGCAAGTCGTGCATGCAAGCATGCCCCTACGACGCTCTCTACATCGATCCCGAAACGCACACCGCGGCGAAGTGCCACGTCTGCGCCCATCGAATCGACAAGGGACTCGAGCCCGCATGCGTGGTCGTCTGTCCGGTGCAGGCCATCCATGTCGTCGATCTCGACGACCCACAGCAGGAGCTGGCGCGCAAGGCGCGCAACGGCGAGCTTCAGGCTCGCAAAGTGGAGCAGGGCACGCGACCCAAGACGTTCTACGTCGGCGCCGATCCCGCGACGATCGATCCGGATATTGACAAAGCCAGGGGTCCTTATCCGTTCGCCCATCAAGATGCTCTTCCGGCGTCTCCAGAAGCCGCCCCGGTGCGGGAGATCTACGACGTCGCGCACGAGACGGCGTGGGGCTGGAAGGTGTGGTCGTACTTGTGGACCAAGTCCATCGCCGCCGGCGTCCTGTGCGTGGCCGCCGCGGTCGGACTCCTGGCTCCGAGCACCGCCTCGCTGCCGCTCTTTTCCATCGCGGCGCCGGCGGTCGCCCTGGTCTTCATCGCCGTCACGGCGGCGCTCCTCGTCTTCGACCTGCGCCGGCCGGAGCGATTCTGGTATCTGATGGTTCGTCCGAACTGGACGTCCTGGCTGGTGTGGGGAGGCTACACCCTGGGCGCATTCGGCGCGACGGCCGCCGTTTGGCTCCTGGCCGGACTGACAGGCGCATCCGGAGTCTTGAGAATCCTTTTCTGGCCGGCCGTGCCGCTATCTCTCTTGACGGCGGGCTATACGGCATTCCTGTTTCATCAGGCCAAGGGACGCGATTTCTGGGAATCGAAGCTTCTGCTGCCGCATCTGCTCATCCAGGCGATCGTGGCGGGCGCCGCCGTCCTGTCCATCCTGGCGCCGGCCTTCGAGGAGGGATCGCGCCTGGCGCCGATCTTCTGGGTATTGCTCGACGTGGGTCTCATATGCCATGCCGCGTTGCTGGCGGCGGATCTCTACGGGCCGCACGCCAATGCGCACGTCACCAAAGCGGCGTCCGCCATCACGGCGGGAGCGCACCGCGGAGATTTTCTCGTCCACGTTCTCGCCGTCGGCATCGCGGCGCCGCTGATTCTGGTGGTCGTCGCGCCGCTGGCGGGCGAGATCGCCTCCTCGCTGGGGCTTCTGGCGTCCCTGGCCGCCCTCTGGGGGATGTTCCGTTATGAACGCATGTGGATTCAGGCGGGGCAATCGGTGCCTTTGAGTTAAGCTTGGAGCCGGTAGCTTGTAGCTCGTAGCAGTTTTTTGGCTACAAGCTACGAGCTACCAGCTACGAGCTACACATGTTAGAACTTCGCTCCTATCCTCCCCCTGAGAAATGGGATGATTGGGTGGAGTACGAATCCACCGCGTGGCCGCGCAAGGTCGAGCGCCGCTACACGCTCGTGCCCACCGTCTGCTTCAACTGCGAAGCCTCCTGCGGATTGATCGCCTACATCGACAAGGAAACCGGCCGCATCCGCAAGTTCGAAGGCAATCCGTACAACCCCGGCTCGCGCGGGCGCAACTGCGCCAAGGGCCCGGCGACGATCAATCAGGTCGACGATCCGGAGCGCATCCTCCATCCGCTGAAGCGGGCCGGACCGCGCGGGGCGGGGAAGTGGGAGCGCACGACGTGGGACGAGGTGCTCGACACGTTCGGGCGCGCGATCCGCGCCGCGCTCGTCGAGGGACGCCGCCACGAAGTGATGTATCACGTCGGCCGCCCCGGCGAGGACGGCTACGTGGAGCGCGTGCTCCAGGCGTGGGGCGTCGACGCGCACAACAGCCACACCAATGTTTGTTCTGCCGGGGCCCGGCTGGGATACGACCTGTGGATGGGTTACGATCGCCCGTCGCCCGATCACGCCAACGCGAAATTCATTCTCCTGCTCTCTTCCCATCTCGAGACGGGCCATTATTTCAATCCGCACGCCCAGCGCATCATCGAGGCGCAGCAGAAGGGCGCGAAAATCGCCGCGGTGGACACGCGCCTTTCCAACACGGCCTCCAAGGCCGACTACTGGCTGCCGACGTATCCGGGAACCGAGGCGGCGATGCTCCTGGCCATGGCGAATGTGATTCTCCAGCGCGATCTGTTTGACGCCGCCTTCATGCGCCGATGGCTGAATTGGAACGAATACCTGCGCTGGGAACATGCGGGCGTTCCGCGAACTTTCGAGGAATTCATCCGCACCCTGAAGGAGCTGTACGCGCCGTACACGCCGGAGTTCGCGGAGCGGGAGACCGGCTGTCCCGCTTCGCGGGTCGAACAGGTCGCGCTCGAGATCGCCGCGGCGAAGGATCGGTTCGCGTCGCACGTCTGGCGCAACGCCTCCGCGGGCAACTTGGGCGGATGGCAGGTCGCGCGCGCGCTGTTCCTCCTGAACGTGTTGACGGGCAGCGTGGGCACGGAGGGCGGGACGCTTCCGAACGCGTGGAACAAGTTCGTGCCCGTGCCGCCGCTGAAGCCGCCGCCGCAGAAAGTGTGGAGCGAACTTTTGTGGCCGAAGGAATACCCCTTCGCGCACCACGAAATGTCGATCCTCCTGCCGTACCTTCTCAAAGAGGGAAGGGGACGGCTGGCCGCCTATTTCACGCGCGTCTACAACCCGGTCTGGACCAATCCCGACGGCTTCTCCTGGATCGAGGTCCTCAAGGATGAATCGAAAATAGGGCTTCACGCCTGCCTGACGCCGGTCTGGAGCGAGACGGCGCAGTTCGCCGATTACGTGCTTCCGATGGGGCTCGGTCCCGAGCGCCACGACACGATGTCGTTCGAGACGCACGCCGGACGCTGGCTGACGTTCCGCCAGCCGGTGTTGCGGGTGGCCAGGGAGCGGGCCGGGGAAATGGTCGAGTTCACCCACCAGGCCAATCCCGGCGAAGTGTGGGAAGAAGACGAATTCTGGATCGAGCTGTCCTGGCGGATCGATCCGGACGGCTCGCTCGGCCTGCGCCAGTATTTCGAGTCTCCGTACGAACCCGGCAAGAAGATGACCATGGAGTCTTACTATCGATGGCTGTTCGAGAACAGCGTGCCGGGTCTGCCCGAGAAGGCCAAAGCCGAAGGGCTGGCGCCGCTGCAATACATGAAGAAATTCAGCGCCGTGGAGATCGATCGCGCAAAATATCGGTTGCATGAAACGCCCGTGGAGGCGGACGGCGCGGCGATCGATCCGGAAACGGGCGTCGTGTCGAAGGACGGCAAAGCGGTCGGGATTTCGCTCGACGGTAAAACGGTCGCCGGGTTCCCGACCCCTTCGCGCCGGCTGGAGTTCTATTCGCGGACGCTCGTCGAATGGGGATGGCCGGAGCACGCGCTACCCGGATACATCAAGAGCCACGTGAACGCCGAGGCGATGGATCGCGAGAAGGGAGAATTTCCGCTGCTCCCGACGTTCCGCCTGCCGACGCAGATTCACACGCGCAGCGGCAACGCGAAGTGGCTCTGGGAGCTGGGCAATACGAATCCGTTGTTGATGCACCCGCGCGACGCGAAGCGATTGGGACTGCGCACCGGGGAGCTCGTGCGCGTGGTCACGGAGACGGGATATTTCGTGCCTCGGCTCGTGGCCACGGAGGGAATTCTGCCCGGCGTGGTGGGAAGTTCCCATCATTTCGGGCGATGGCGCTTGTCGGAGGAACTGGGCACGGGGCGCTGGGCGAGTTCGCTGGCGCGTCTGGAGGACCTGGGCGAAGGCAAGTACCGCCTGCGGTATGTTCACGGTCCTCGCCCGTTCGAGACGGGCGACTCCGATTCGAAGCGGGTGACCTGGAGCGAGGCGGGCGTGCACCAGAACCTGGCGTTCCCCACGCATCCGGATCCGTTGAGCGGGATGCACTGCTGGCACCAGAAGGTCAAGGTGGAAAAGGCCCATGCAGAGGATCGCTACGGCGACGTGTTCGCGGACACGTCCAAATCCTTCGAGGTGGTGCGGGAGTGGCTGAAGATGACCCGTCCCGCGCCGGGGCCCGGGAACCTGAGGCGTCCTCTCTGGCTGGCCCGTCCGTTCCGGCCGGCGCCTGAAGCCTACCGTTGTTGATCGCCGGTTCCCGATTCCGGATTCTCGAGGTAGAATACAGGTACATGGAACATTCGCCGGAACCCGCGGGGGCCGCGCCGACCTTTGGTCGGGATGCGGCGCTCAAGCGGCTGGGGGGTAGGGAAACGCTGCTTCGGGAACTGATCAAGATCTTCTTGAGAGATGTGACCAAGTATCTCACGGGGATCCGGGACGGCGTCGCCCGGCACGACGCGAAGATGCTTCACTGGGCCGCGCACACCCTGCACGGGTCGTGCCGGGTCTTCGAAGCGCCCGAAGTCCTGAAGGCGGCTCGCGAACTGGAGGAGATGGGGAATCGCGGCGATTTCACCGGCGTGGGTCAGGCGTTGGCCGAGTTGGAGAAGGCGCTCGATCGCCTGATTCCGGAGCTGAAGGTGTACGTCGGGGAGAGTTCGTAGTTCGAAGCATGAAGCTTGTAGTCGGATTACTTCGAACTTCCAACTTCCTACTCACCCAAGCAACTCTTTGATCGGCGTTCCCGCGTCCACGAATTTGATCGGACGTCCTAGCGGCGAGACAACCTGTTTCTGATAGTCCACGCCCAGGCAGGCATACATCGTCGCGAGCAGATCGCCGACCATGACGGGCCGTTCTTTGACGTCGATGCCGTCTCGGTCGCTGGCTCCGACAACGCGCCCTCCCTGGATGCCCCCGCCCGCCACGAGCAACGAGAAGACGCGCGGATAGTGATCGCGACCCTGGTTCGGGTTGATCCTGGGGGTGCGCCCGAATTCGCCCATGCAGACGACGAGCGTGGAGTCCAGGAGCCGGCGCTCGCGCAAGTCGCGCAGGAGCGTGGCCAATCCCGGATCGAGTTGGGCGCAGAGTTGCGGGACGCGGGTGAAGTTCTGCTGGTGGGTGTCCCAGCCGTTCAGGCTGACCTCGACGAACTTGACGCCGGCCTGGACGAGGCGGCGGGCCAGCAAACAGGAGAATCCGAAACGATTCGCGCCGTACGCGGCGCGCAGTTCTTCTTTTTCCTCGCCGACGTGGAAGGCTTTCAGCAGCGGGGTGTGCATCAGCTTGTCCGCCTTGGCGTACGCGGCCGCGCGGCGTTCCACTTCCTCGCACGCCCGATCGCGCTCGAATTCCTTCTCCTGCGCCTCGAGGAGTTTCATCCGCGCGCGGAAGCGGCGAACGTCGCCATCCTCGGGCGTGAGGTTGCGGATGCCGACCGTTCCGTCGCGGCCGGGGACGGGGTTATCGACGACGAAGGGGGCGAAATCCGGGGGAAGGAAACCGGCCCCTTCGGTCGGACTGCCCAGCGAGATGAAGTTGGGCAGATCGAGGTTACGATCGCCCGCTTCCATGGCCGTGATCGCCCCGACGGACGGATGCACGACGGTGCCGGCGGGGACATAGCCGGTGTGCATGAGATACCGTCCTCGCTCGTGGCTTCCTTCCCGCGTCGTCATGGAGCGGATGAGCGACGCGTGCTTCATCTGCCGGGCGAGGAGCGGGAAATGTTCCGCGAGCTGGATTCCATCGGCCGCGGTCGGTATGGCTTTGGTAGGCCCGCCCGTTTCCCGGCCCTCCTTCGGATCGAACGTGTCGATGTGCGAAGGGCCGCCGGCCAGCCAGACGACGATGCAGGACGTGGCGGACGCGCGCGTGGATCCATCCTGGGCGAGCAGCCATTCGAGGCGCGGCCGGCCGAGCGTCTCCGCTTGGCGGGACGCCGCGAAACCCAGGAATCCGCCGCCGGCGGTTCCGAGGAACGCGCGCCGCGACAGGCGCATTCCCGAACAAGCTCGACATTGATGCGGCATGGCCGTTCCTTTCAAGGGCTCCATGTCATTCAACCCGAAGCCGGCGCCCCGGGTTGCGGCGCGGTCGCTTTTCCCCGCAGCTTTTGATCCCGTTGCGTCGATAATATATAAGAGGGGTGGCAGAGGGAGAGGGTTACAAAATCATCTCAAAACCCATTGTAACAGTCTGTTACAATGGGTTTTGAGAATATATTGTAACGCGAGGGAGCGTGGCGGGAGACGTCGATCAGGAGCTGGGGCGGATCGCCATCGCCCGCGGGATGTTGACCCGCGACGCCATGGAAGAGTGCCTGCGGGAAGCGCGCCACTCCACGCCGCCGCGGAATCTCGGCCAGGTCCTCGTGGATCGGGGCTTGGCGACGCTGGCCCAGATGCAGGATCTGCTGCGCGCCGCGGAGACTCCGGCGCGACCTTCCCCGGCTCCCGACGCGGGCGCGGACCGGCCGCGCCTGGGCTTGACGCCCGGAACCTCGTTCGGCCGGTATCAAATCCTTTCCCAGCTCGGCCGCGGCGGCATGGGCGCCGTCTACAAGGCGCTCGATCCGGCGCTGAATCGCACCGTGGCGCTCAAGCTCCTCAGCGAGCGCCATTTGGCGACTCCGGATGACGTCCATCGGTTCCAGCGCGAATCGAAGCTGGCCGCGCGGCTGAGGCATCCCCATCTCGTCGCCGTGTACGAAGCGGGCATCCTGGACGGGATCCCCTATTACACGATGGAATTCGTCGAAGGACGCACGCTCGACGAATTGCTGGTAGAGGAATTGACCGGCGGACTGCGGATGGACGAGCGGCCCCGCCTGTCGCGCGAAGACAAGCTTCGCCTGATGATCCGCGTGGCCGAGGCGGTGCACGTCGCGCACCGGGCGGGCATCATCCATCGCGATCTGAAGCCCGCCAACATCATCGTCGACGACGCCAACGAGCCTCACGTGATGGATTTCGGATTGGCCAAGGAAGTCACGTCGGTGACGTTCCTGACGTCTACCGGCATGGCCATCGGCACGCCCAATTACATGCCGCCGGAGCAGGCGCGCGGAGCCGTGCGCGATCTCGATCCGCGGACGGACGTCTACGCCCTCGGGGCGGTGCTCTATCACGCGCTGACCTTGAAATTGCCCTTCATGGAGGCGACGGCTCCCGCGGTGCTGCGAAAGGTCCTGGATGAAGATCCCGTGCCGCCGCGCCTTATCGAACCGACCGTGGACCGGCCGCTCGAGCGCGTCATCCTGAAGGCGATGGCCAAGGAGGCGCGCGAACGGTATCCGACCGCGGGGGATTTCGCGCGGGATCTGGAGCGCTACCTCGCAGGCCAGGACGTATCGGCGCGCGGGCCGTCGCTTCGCGCACGGGCGCGGCGCTGGATCCGGCGCCATCCGGCTTGGGCGGCGTCCGCCGCAGTGTCTCTGCTGTTGGGCGTTGTTTTCGCCCTCTTTTTTCTCTTCCGGCCGGGACAGCTCACGATCCAGACCGATCCGCCCGGGGCGGAGGTGTGGATCGATGGAAGGCGAGGGGACGCGCTCACGCCGATCAAGAACCTGTCGCTCTCGCGGGGGCGGCATGAGGTTCGCCTGATACTTTTGGGATATCGATCCGTGACTCTGGCCGTGGACATCGGGCCGGGGGCGCAAGTCGTGCGAAAGGAGCAGCTCGACCTTCAATCGGGGAGCGTCTCCCTGGTTTCCGACCCGCCGGATACGGAGGTCCGGTTGTACGGTCCCCAGTCGCTCATCCTCCGCACGCCGGTCGAACGCCTGGCATTGCCCGACGGAACGTATCGCGCCGAGTTTTTCCGCCCCCAGTACGAGCTCGCGTGGAGCGATATGGTGGTGCGGGACCGCGCCGACGTGCGGCGCGAGGTCCGACTGAGAAGCGCCCAGCGCTGGGCGTACAAGACCGGCGACGGAGTTCATCCGGAGCTGGTGGCGGCCGATCTGAACGGGGACAGCGTGCCGGACATCGTGGCGGGATCCAAAGATCAAAAGCTCTATGCGATTTCGGGCCGAACCGGCCAAGCCTTGTGGCCTCCGCACGACACGCGGCATGTCGCGCAATCCCGTCCGGTCCTGGTGTACCTGGACCGCGACACCCAACCGGACATCGTCTTCGGCGTGGGCGCCTCGGGATTCTTGTGCTTGAGAGGAAAGGACGGGGCGGCGCTTTTCTTCGTCAAGACGGGATTGCGGGAATTCGTGGGGACGGCCGCCCTGGACGTCAACGGCGACCGCGTGCGGGATTTGTTCGTCGCCGATTCCGACGGCAAATTGAATTGCTGGTCGGGCAAGGCGTTGCTGGCGTTGAAGCCGGATCGGATCTGGTCCAGGGATCTGGGCGCGCGGCCGGTCGGATCTCCCTGGGTGGGAGCGATGGGGATCGTGGCGGTCACCGAGGGACGGCGCGTGGTCGTCGTTTCCCCGGCCGGCCGTGAAGTTCGTTCGTGGGGAGTGCCGGCTCCCGTGAGCGCGTGGGCGGTCGACGAATCCGTCGGGGATTTGTTCCTGGCCGGCGGGGGACAGGTGAGCGCCTGGTCGCTCATCGACGGACGCTGTCGGTGGTCGCGCGCGGTGAACGCGACGCCGACGGCGATCGCGCCGGGGCCGGACGTGGCGGTGGCGACGGAGGAAGGGATGCTCCTGGCGCTGACCGCTGAAGACGGGTCCGAGAGATGGCGCTACCAGGCGGACCAGGCGATTCGCGGGCGGCCCCTGTGGGTCGACCTGGATCTCGACGGCCGGAAGGAACTCGTGTTCGGTTCGGACGATCGCCGCCTGTACGCGCTGGACGCTTCCGGAAGGCGACGGTGGTACTATCAAGCTTCCGATTCCGTGGCGAGCAGCCCGATCACCGTGGACTTGACGGGAGATGGAGTTCCAGAAGTGGTCTTCGGATCGAACGAAGGCCACATCCGCGCGGTGGCGATGGCCGGTCGATCGTCGCCCGCGGATTGACACATGTGAGCGCCAGGCACAGAATCATCGCGTGCTCGATCCCAAGGCGATCGTTCATCCTGAAGCGAAGCTCGCCCCCTCCGTCCGCGTCGATCCCTTCGCCGTCATCGACCGGGGCGTGACGCTGGGGGACGACTGCGTGGTGCATTCCTTCGCCTATGTGGGCGGTCCTCCGGGCCATGTCACCGATCGAGGCGAGGGAACCACGCTTGAGGTCGGCGCGCGGACCGTCGTGCGGGAATACGTCTCCCTTCACCGAGGGAGCAACGTCGGCTCCGGACGTACGGTCATCGGACCCGATTGCCATTTCATGCCGTACGCCCACGTCGGGCATGACTGTCGCGTCGGGCGCGGCGTGGTCATGACCAACGGATCGATGCTCGGCGGTCACTGCGAGGTGGAGGATTTCGTCGTGTTTGGCGGAGCGGCGGCGGTCCATCAGTTCTGCCGGGTCGGGACGATGGCCATGGTGGGAGGAGGCTCGATCGCGAGCCAGGATATCCCTCCCTATTGCACGGTGGCCGGCAACCGTGTCCGGCTGGCAGGCCTGAACGAAGTCGGCCTCGAACGCCGCCGCGTCTCGAAGGACGTGATTCAGGCCCTGCGCCGAGCCTATCGGATCCTGTTCCGCACGGCGGGAACCCGCGCCCACGCCTTGGAGCGCGTGCGCGCCGAATTCGGATCGATCGCCGAAGTCGCCCACCTGGCGGATTTCGTCGCCTCCTCCCGGCGCGGCATCCCCCGCTGATCTGTTACAATATATTTTGAAAACTTTTCGTAACGTTACGATTAATT
>JACQVR010000119.1 GCA_016209705.1 Planctomycetota bacterium | reverse complement strand
GGATCGACGTGAATCGTGTTGAAAAGTTCCGGCGGAATGGCGGGAACGCGCAGCCCCATGAAATCCCCCTCTCTTGCTCTCCAGAGGGGTTATCGGCGCGTCTGACGAAAAACTTAACTGAAAAAGCGGGACAGTAGAACTAATCCTAAACGAAAAGTTTCTTTTCATCCAAACAGGCTTGACTCGAGAGGCGTCAAACAGTTAGCGGGGTTCGCAGCAAGGAGGCCGCATGAAGTACGCAGTGGCCATGGCGTCAATCCTGCTTGCGGCTGGTGCGAGCATGGCGGATGAAATCTACCTCAAGAACGGGAACAAGATCGTCGGGATTGCACGGGAGGAAGGGGATCGGGTCGTTGTGGAACTGGGCTTCGGCACCGTTGGTGTACCTCGCTCCGAAGTGACAAAGATCGTACGAGGGCCTACGGCGCTCTCCGAGTATCCGACGAAGTATGACCTGATCCAGGATAGTACGAAGGCAACGGATTTCTTCCGGCTGGCGCTTTGGACCAAGGACGAGGGGCTCTCGCGCTACACGAAGCGTCTCTTGGAGCGCACCATTGAATTGGATCCGGATCACGCGGCCGCCCGCGATATGCTCGGATACGTCCGACACGACGGTCGATGGATGACGAAGGTGGAATACCTGATCGAGCAGGGTTTCGTGGAATTTCGCGGTCAGTGGGTTAAAGCGAGCGAAAGAGACTCAATTCTTGCTCGAGAGGCCGCGGAGCGTGAAAAGGAGCGGCTCGAAAGCGAGGATGGCCAAGCGGAGCGCGAACCCAAGAAGAAAGTCAAGGGTTCAGTTCCCTACTTCGGTTTGCAGCCATACCCATACCGATATGAGCGCCGCAGGTACTCGCCTTGGCTCAGCTACGGTGGCGTGGGGTGGGGCCTGCAGGGGTGCCTTACGGGAACGCGGTACATCTCTCCCCTTGGCCGGCACTACGGGGTTCGGGCTTGCCAATACGGTCAGGTGCGTCGCTGGCGATCGCCTAGATGGGGTCACGGTGGTGTTTGGGGAGCTGCACGAGGGTGCGCTTCTGTATGGCGGTAGGTGCCGGCGTGTTCAGGTAATTCGTGGTATGACCGACCGTGACCTCCATGGCCCCAGCAGCAGCAGGAACGCGCGAGGGAGGACGGTTCTCGACTCCGGCCTTGACCTGTTCAACCCAATCGGCGCTACGCAAATCGACGCAGAGCCGGACCTGAAGAGCAGGCGGGCATTCCGAGATGGGTATGCCATGTAGCAGGCCGATTAAAGGAAAGTCATTACCGCGCTGCAGGGCCCGGGTGAGGGCGTATTCAAGCTCTTCCTTGCAGGCCGGGCTAGACAGGCTGTTGGGTGTCAGGAGAATCGCCCAGCCGCTGAACCGACCGTTCATGATTCGGTCACCGATCTGCGCCCACAGCGTTCGACCCGGAATCAACTGGACCTTGTCATAGGCCGCTGGAACTTGGGTGGCGCCAAGCGCGTTCACGAAGTAGTCGAAGTCGCCTTCGTCATTGTCCTTCCATGCGTATGTAACCCAGAGCGGGTCTGGCATGTTTCATCCTCGCTAAACTTCCTCGTTATTCGTCCATTTCAACATGTATCCCGATAAGCGCTCCCGGGATGATGCCTACGATTCCCCACCATGCAATCGTGACAATCCCCACGCTGCCCGAGGACAAGAACACCGCCAAGATGAGGCGCACCACGATGAATGCTGATGCCGAGATCAGTGCACCCCGAACGGCTCCTCCACGCTGGGTGCTGATCAGATATCCGATCGGGAGACCGAAGAGGGTGCTCATAATCGCGTTGATGAGAAGGTGCACCGGAAGAATGCTGCCTGGCAGGCCGATCAACAAATTGAAGATGAAAAACGTGACCGCACCGGTGACGGCGTGTGCTTTGTGGAGACGGCGGCGTCGCTGCTCCCATTCGAGGTCCTTCTTGCGTCCCTCCTCCTGAAGTTGCACGATGCTGTCTGGCTGGGAAGAAGGGGACTGCACGCATTTGGGGCAGCTCGGTAGGTCGTCGGCAAGGGTCGCCCCGCACGACTTGCATTGAACCATCAGCGGCTCCAGGGGACCAGGCGGCAAGCGTTCTACTGGGTGGTCATTATCATTCTGTTCCCCGCTCCCTTCAAGGTTCGCTCGTTCACGTTGGGTTCTTGCCGAATTGCCTCTTGAATCACTTGCTCTCCCCGCGCCTCGTTGCCGTGATGTGGCGGCAAGGGAGGGCGTATGAACGTCGAAACCGACGTAGACATGTTCCTGGCGGGTGAGGCGGACCGGCTGCGGGTGGTCGCGTTCGCGCATCGCGGACTCGCGGGCGACATGGGCCGGGGAGGGTTGGAATCGAAAGTCCTCCACGCTTCGGCGGCCGAGCTGGAAGCCGTGGCGCGGCGGCTCGATGCCGTCCGCGTGCGCCTGTGCCGGACGTGCAAGGTGCTCGAGGTCGTGGAGGGCCGAGGATCGGTGGGGAGTAGGGGACAGCAGCTATGCCAGAAGTGCAGGATGATCGAGGTCAAGGAGCGCGTGAAGGCGGGGTAGGGGCCCTGCGGCTCCAGGCGTCGTTGGCCTCCTACTTTCGTTCTCTGCCATTGCGCGTGAAGGTTCCACCGGTTTGCTATGATGGATACATAATGGCTGGAATTACCGAGAAAAGGGGCGCACCGCCTGGACCGTCCGAACTCCAGTGCCGCCATTGCGGAATTGTGGAACAGATCCGCGCGGATTGGCAGCGCTGTTGGACGTGCTATGTCCAATCCGAGACGCGGAACTTTCGCACGTGTCCCACCGTCTGCGCCACCTGCGGCCGGAAACTCCATTGAATTTCCACAACCTGCCAGGGAGACTTCTGATTGTACACGGCCACCCGGACCGAACCGCCGTTGCGCGGGCCGATCTTCACGCTTGAACAACTCGAGCTGCACGCCAAGGCGTTGGCCGCCACCCATGAGCTGGGTCGCCGCCGTGGTCGCGATCGACTTTTGAAGCGGCTGGACGACTCCGAGGTCGTCATCGCCCAGTGCCACGATCAGATGTCCGGGGCGCACGCGGCAGGGCGGCGCCTGCCCCCCGCCGCCGAGTGGCTGCTCGATAATCACTACCTGATCGAGGAGCAAATCCATCTAGCACGAAAGCATTTCCCGCGCGGTTACAGCCGTCACCTGCCGCGGTTGAGGAGCGGCGAGTCGGCCGGCCTGCCCCGGATTTATGACCTCATCCTGGAGCTCATCTCGCACGTGGATGGCCGAGTGGACGAAGAAGCCCTGGCCCGCTACCTAGACGCGTACCAGTCGGTCACGCATCTGACTTTGGGCGAGCTGTGGTCGGTCGCCATCATGCTGCGGCTCGCCCTGATCGAGAACCTGCGCCGAGTCGCCGTAAAGATGAGCTCGCAGCGGATGCATCGGGACCGCGCCCTGCTCTGGGCGCAGCGGATCAACGATCCCAACGAGGGCTATGAACGCACCCTCCTCGTGCTGGCGGACATAGTGCGCGAGAACCTGGCTTTGTCCCCGGCGTTTGTCGCCCAGTTCACGCAGGCCCTCCAGGGGCGCGGAGCGACCACGACCTTCGTGCTGCCATGGCTGGAGCGGCGGTTGGCCGAGCAAGGGCGGACGATCGAGGAAGTCGTCCGCGCCGAGAACCAGAGCCAAACGGCCGACCAGGCATCGGTGACCAACACCATCGCCAGTCTGCGCTTCGTCAACTCCACCGAATGGCACAGGTTCGTCGAGGCGCACAGCGCCACCGAGGAGATCCTCAGAGGCGACCCCGCGGGCGTCTACGGCCGGATGGATTTTACCACCCGCGATGAGTACCGGCACGCGGTGGAGGGCATGGCGCGGCGGCTGCGCATCGGCGAGGAAGAGGTGGCCCGGACGGCCGTGGCCCAGGCCGCCGCGCAACATGCCGCGCAGAGCGATGCGGTGGCGGCCCACGTGGGCTACGCGCTCGTCGATGACGGGAAGCCGCATCTCGAGCGAGCACTGCGCGGGCTCCATGAGACGCGGCTGCTCCCGCGGCGGCTGCTCCAGGGGTTGAAGCTCCTCGCGTATCTCGGACCGGTCGCGCTGATGACGGCCGCCATTGCCACGTGGCTGGCGATGCAGTCCCGGCAGGCATCCGATCTCGCGTGGGCGGCCCTGATTTTCTGCGCGACCCTGGCGGCGTCGCAGTGCGCTATGGCGACGGTGACCTGGTTCGCTTCGATCCTCCGCAGGCCTCGAACCTTGCCCCGGATGGACTTCGAAGAGGGTATCCCCGATGAGTGCCGCACCATCGTCGTCGTGCCCAGTCTCCTGACGGAGCGCCGGCGCATCGCCGGGATCATCGAAGGTTTGGAACTCCGCTATCTGGCCAACCGCGATCCGAATCTGTGGTTCGGGCTGCTCACCGATTTCGTCGATGCCAACGAGGAACACGTCGAAGGAGACGAGGCGCTGCTGGAACAGGTCGCGGGCGGCATCGAGGAACTGAACGGGAGGTACGGCGACGGCGCGCACGGACGGTTCTTCCTGTTCCACCGGCCACGGCTCTACAACCCCCAGGAAGGCTGCTGGATGGGCCGCGAGCGCAAGCGGGGCAAGCTGGAGGACTTCAACGCGTTGCTGTGCGGGGAAGCACGGGAGCGCTTCAGCCGGATCGTGGGCGACACGTCGGAGCTGACCTCAATCCGGTACGTCATCACGCTGGACACCGACACGGACTTGCCTTGGGGGGCCGGTTGGCGACTGGTGGGCGCCGCCGCCCACCCGCTGAACCGCCCGACGATGGATCTCTGCGGCTGGCGCCTGGCTCGTGGCTACGCGATCCTCCAACCTCGCGTCAGCATCTCCCTGCGCAGCGCCCGGAAGAGCCGCTATTCACGCCTGCTGGCCGGCGAAGTGGGCATCGACCCCTACACCCGAGTGGTATCGGACCTGTATCATGACCTGTTCTCGGAAACCTCCTTCATCGGCAAGGGCCTCTATGACGTGGGCGCTTTCCGCCAGTTGCTGCATGGGCGGTTCCCCGATAACGCCGTATTGAGCCATGATCTGCTGGAGTCATGCTACGCGCGTTCCGGACAGTGCAGCGACGTGGAGCTGCTCGAGGACTCCCCCTCTCGATACCTGGATGACGTCAGCCGCCGTCACCGCTGGATGCGCGGCGACTGGCAAATCGCCCCGTGGCTGGGCTTGAGGGTCAGCGATGCCGCAAACCGGCGCGACTATGCGCGGACCGCCGGTCTGGGCCGATGGAAGATCTTCGACAACCTGCGCCGATCCCTTGTAGCTCCCGCCTATGCGGTGCTGCTGGCGTTGGGGTGGGTCGTGGTTCCGGCGCCCCTTCCGTGGACGCTGGGAATCCTTTCGCTGCTGTTTGTCCCCGAGCTACTGCCCAGCCTGGCTGAACTGCTGCAGCGCCCGGCGAAGTTGCCGCTTCGGCTGCATGTGAGCGCCGTCGGCCGGTCGACCGCCCGGCGCTTGTCCAAGATCGCGCTGTGGCTTACGTTCCTCCCGTTCGAGGCGGCGGTCGCCCTCGATGCGGCCGCGCGCTCGCTATGGCGGATGCTTTACAGCCGGCGGCGTATGCTCCAGTGGCAGACGGCCGCGGCGGCCGAGAGCGTGGCGGCGGCCGGCCTCGGTGGCGTTTTCCGGCGGATGTGGGTGGGCCCAAGCCTGGCCGTAGCCGTCGCGGCGCTGCTGGTCGCCTTGGGCACGCCGCGCGCCGCGGCGCCGGCGAGCCCGGTCCTGCTGCTGTGGTTTCTGTCCCCGTTGGCAGCATGGTGGGTCAGCCGACCGCTGCCGTCGGGCTCGACGCGGCTCGGCGACGGCGATGCGCTATTCCTGCGCCAGGTCGCCAGGCTTACCTGGCGCTACTTCGAAGTGTTTGTCGGACCACAGGAGAACTGGCTTCCCCCCGACAACTTCCAGGAGCGGCCCAGTCACCGCGTGGCCCATCGCACCAGCCCGACGGACATGGGCCTGGCGCTGCTGTCCAACCTTGCGGCGCACGATCTGGGGTACCTCAGCGGCGCGCAATTGCTGGACCGCACGGCCCGCACGATCGAATCGATGGAGCAAATGGAACGCCACCGGGGCCACTTCTTCAACTGGTACGATACCATCACGCGCAAACCGCTTCCGCCCTTATACGTCTCAAGCGTCGACAGCGGCAACTTGGTCGGGCATGTACGGGTGCTGCGCAGCGGACTGCTGGAACTGGCTTCGAAGCCGGTGTTGCCGGCGGAGGCGCAGGATGGGTTGCGCGACACGCTGCGTATCCTGGCTGAACAGCTCAGTCCGAATGACGAGGCGCCGCCACGCTTCGATCGGGTGGCTCTGGTGTCGGTTGCCCGGCTGCTACTGGACCCGGCCGAGGGACTGGCGGCTACGGCCGCCTGGCTGAGAGAGCTGAACACCGCGGCCACACGGCTGGCCGAATCGTTCGATCGCCAACAACATCCCGAAGCTGCTTGGTGGGCGAACGCCTTCGACCGGCAGGTGCGATCCTTCCTGACAGACCTGACCGAGATGGCGCCGTGGCTGGCCGTCGGTGCCGAGTCGATTGACGGTGAGGCACGGCCGCTAATGGCGGCCATCGATTGTGCAGGCAGCCTTCAGGATCTCGGCAACCTCGCGCTACAGACAGCCGAAGTTCTGGGCAAGACCCCCGCCACCGGCGGCCGGAGCCGTTTGTCCGAAGCCTTTCTGCTGGGCGCGCAGCGCATCTCGGCGCGCCTCCGCCAGATCGACGCCCTGGCGCAGCGATGCGCGGGCCTGACGGATGCGGAGTTCTCATTCCTGTACGATAAGAAGCGCAAGCTCCTGGCCATCGGATACTGGCCGGAGGATCGCCGCCTGGACAACAGCTTCTATGACTTGCTGGCGTCGGAGGCGCGGCTGGCGAGCTACGTGGCCATCGCTTCAGGCCAACTCCCCTTCGGGCACTGGTTCGCTCTCGGCCGACGCTTGACGACGGTGCGCGGCGGGCAAGTGCTGCTGAGCTGGAGCGGCTCGATGTTCGAGTACCTGATGCCCTTGCTGGTGATGCCTCGCTTCGAAGGGACGCTCCTGGACCAGACCTGCCATGCGGCCATCGCCCGACAGATCGAGTACGGCCGGCAACGGGGGGTGCCCTGGGGCATGTCCGAGTCCTGCTACAACGGGGTGGATGGCGCGGGTACTTACCAGTACCGCGCCTTCGGGGTGCCCGGACTGGGCCTTCAACGCGGACTCGGCGACGAGGTGGTGGTCACGCCGCACGCTTCGGTTTTGGCCCTGATGGTCGATCCTCAGCGCGCCTGCGGGAACCTGCGGCGAATGGCCGAGAATGCCTACCTGGGCCCGTACGGTTTCTACGAAGCCATCGACTTCACGCCCGCCCGTGTGACGGCGGGAGGACGAGAGGCGATCGTTCGAGCGTTCATGGCCCACCATCATGGGATGAGCATGCTGGCGCTGGGTCAGGCCGTGCTGGGTCCGCGGATGCAGCGTCGCTTCCTGAACAATCCGGACTTCCGGGCGGCGACCCTGCTGCTCCAGGAGCGCATCCCCAAGGCGAACGTGTTCATGCGCCCGTATGCGCGGGAAGCCATGGTTTCACTCCGGACCGGAGGCCGGACGGCGGAACCGGCCATGCGCGTGTTCACCACTCCGAATACGCCGATCCCCGAAGTACATCTGTTATCCAACGGTCGTTATCACGTGATGGTTTCGGCGGCCGGCGGCGGCTACAGCCGATGGAACGACCTGGCGATCACCCGGTGGCGAGAGGACCCCACGTCCGAGCCGTTCGGAGTCTTCTGTTACATCGGCGACCGACGGACCCGGCGGACCTGGTCCAATTCATTCCAGCCGACGCTGCGCGCGGGCGGACGCTACCAAGCGGTTTTCACTCCGGGGTGGGCCGAGTTTCACCGGCAAGACGAACAGGTGGAAACGCATACCAAGATCGCGGTTTCGCCGGACGACGATCTCGAGATCCGCCGGATCACGCTGACCAATCGGTCCGAGATCCCCCGATCGCTTCTGATCACCGGTTACGCGGAAGTCGTGTTGGCGCCGGGCGTGACGGACGAACTGCATCGGGTGTTCAGCAATCTGTTCGTGCACACGGAGCTGGCGCCGGATCAGAGCGCCATCCTGATGACGCGTCGGCCACGCTCGATGGAAGAGCAACCTCCGTGGATGTTCTGTGTGATGCGGGCGGCCCGCGGCCAGGTGGGGACATGCAGCTACGAGACGGACCGGGCGCGTTGCATCGGCCGCGGTCGCGGCGCGCGTCACCCCGCCCTGCTGGACGACTGGGGCGCGCTGTCGGGATCGGCGGGGCCGGTGCTGGATCCCTGTGCGGCGCTCCGGCGCACGGTGGAGCTGCCGGTCGATGGCGGAGCGCAGCTCGACCTGATCATCGGCGCGGCGCCGACGCGCGAGGCCGCGATGGCGCTGGTCTCCAAGTACCAGGATCATCGCATGGCCGACCGCGTCTTCGAAGTGGCGGCCGCCCACAGCCGAGCCGTCCTGGGCCACGTGGGGGCCAGCGAAGCGGAGGCCCGGCACTACGAGCATCTGGCGTCAGCCGTGATTTTTCCCGTGGGCGCGTACCGGGCCCCCGCCGGAATCCTGCGGCGCAACCGCAAGGGCCAGTCGGGGCTGTGGGGATACGCGCTCTCCGGCGATCTCCCGATCGTGCTGCTCCGCGTCACTGACGCCGACAACCTGGGCCTGGTGCGCGACCTGCTGCGGGCGCACGCCTACTGGCGAATGCGAGGCCTGCGGACCGACTTGGTGATCTGGAACGAGGATGCCTCGGGTTACCGGCGCACGCTCAACGATCAGATCCTTGGGCTCATCGCCGCCGGCACCGAACTCGAATTGGTCGACAAGCCAGGCGGCATCTTCGTGCGACACATCGACAACTTCCCCGAGGCGGATCGCGTACTGCTGCAGGCGGCGGCGCGAATCGTCCTGCGGGATGCCGACGGTCCCCTCGATCAACAGATCGACCGCCGGCGACGAGCCTCGCGGACGTGGCGGGCGCCGATGCTGGCCCCTTCGCGCTTGGAGTTGCCGCCGGGCGCGGGCGCCGGACCGGTCCCTTCGCGGCGCGACTTGCTCTTCTTCAATGGAACCGGCGGTTTCACGCAGGATGGGCGAGAGTACATCGTCGACCTTGCGCCGGGCCGTCACACTCCGGCGCCGTGGGTGAACGTCATCGCCAACCCGAGGCTCGGCACCGTCGTCAGCGAGAGCGGCAGCGCGTACACCTGGTACGGCAACGCCCAGCTCTTCCGCTTGACGCCGTGGAGCAACGACCCCGTCAGTGATCCGAGCGGAGAGACCCTCTACATCCGCGACGAGGCGAGCGGACGGTTCTTCAGCCCGACGCCATGGCCGCGCACCGGCGGCGGCGCGTACGCGTGCCGGCACGGCTTCGGGTACAGCGTCTTCGAGCACCGCGAAGATCGCCTGGAATCGGAACTGACGACGTACGTGGCGGTGGAGGCACCGGTGAAATTCCTCAAGTTGAAGATCAGAAACCTCAGCGCGCGCAGCCGCACCCTCAGCGTTATCGCTTCCGTCGACCTTGTGCTGGGCGACCTGCGGTCTCGACAAGCCATGCACGTCGTGAGTGAACTCGATCCGCTGACGGGCGCCATTCTCGCCCGCAACAGTTACAACAGCGAGTTCTCCGACATCGTAGCCTTTTTCGACTGCAGCGAGTCCCTGCGCAGCCTCAGCGGTGACCGCGCCGAGATCCTGGGGCGCAACGGCGACCCATCCAACCCGGCGGCGCTGCGCCTGCGGCGGTTGAGCGGGCGGTTGGGTCCGTGCCTGGACCCGTGCGCCGCGATGCAGGTACGCGTGGAACTGGCCGAGGGAGAGGAGCGGGAGATCGTGTTCATCCTCGGCGCGGCCGGCAGCACCGCCGAAGCCGCCGCACTGGTTCAGAGCCACCGGGGTGTGGGGGCCGCGCGTGTTGCGCTGGAGAAGGTCTGGCAGTTCTGGAATGACAAACTGGGAGTTATCTTCGCGGAGACGCCGGATGCCGCCGTCAATGTCATGGTGAACGGCTGGCTGCCGTACCAGGCGCTTTCCTCCCGCATGTGGGGCCGCAGCGGCTTCTACCAGTCCGGCGGGGCCTACGGCTTCCGGGATCAACTCCAGGATTGTGTGGCTCTGCTCCATGAGACTCCCGAACTGAGCCGGCAGCATCTCTTGCGCTGCGCGGGGCGGCAGTTCGTCGAGGGGGACGTGCAGCACTGGTGGCACCCGCCTGGTGGGCGCGGCGTTCGCACCCGATGCTCGGACGACCACCTATGGCTGCCGTACGCCGTCTGCCAGTACGTAGCCTTTACGGGCGACACCGGCGTACTCGACGAACAGCTCCCGTACCTGACGGGCCGGGAGCTCGCCGACCACGAGGAAAGCTACTACGACCTGCCGGGCCGCTCCGACCAGACCGGGACGCTGTACGAGCACTGCACGCGGGCCATCCTCAACGGTCTGAAACTTGGGGCGCACGGCTTGCCGCTGATGGGCAGTGGGGACTGGAACGACGGGATGAATCGGGTCGGTCATCTCGGGAAGGGCGAGAGCGTGTGGCTGGGGTTTTTCCTGCACGACGTATTGTCGCAGTTCGCCGCCCTGGCGGAGCGGCGGGAGGATGCGGCCTTTGCCAAGCGCTGCCTGGTGGCCGCCGAGAACCTGGCGGACCGGATCGAGGAGCATGCGTGGGACGGCCGGTGGTACCGGCGCGCCTACTTCGACAACGGCGAGCCCTTGGGCTCGGCGCGGAATGCGGAGTGCCGGATCGACCTGTTGCCCCAAAGTTGGGCCACGATCGCCGGCGTCGGCGAGCCCGGACGCCGCCGGCTGGCGCTGGATTCCGTGTGGGACCAATTGGCGCGCCAGGATCTTCAGATCGTCCAGCTCTTCACGCCTCCGTTGGATCGTTCCGCCCTCCACCCCGGCTACATCAAAGGGTATCCACCGGGAGTGCGTGAAAATGCGGGGCAATACACCCACGGCGCCATATGGGCGGCGCTGGCCTTTGCGCTGGCCGGCCGAAACGGGCAGGCCGCGACGCTGCTCTCGATGCTGAACCCCATCAACCACGCGCTGGATTCGCGGGCGGTCGAGCGCTACAAGGTGGAACCCTACGTCCTCGCGGCGGATATCTACAGCCAACCCCCGCACGCCGGTCGCGGTGGATGGACTTGGTACACCGGCTCGGCGGCATGGTTCTACAGGCTGCTGCACGAAGTCATATTCGGGATCGAACGGCGGGCGGACACGATGAGGTTCCGGCCCCGGGTTCCGGCCTCGTGGACCGGGTTCAAGCTGCACTATCGCTACAACCAGACCTTCTACCATCTCGTACTCGCGCAGGCTCCGACGCACTGTGGCCCCGTCCGGCTGATGCTGGACGGCAAGCCGCTGCAGGAAGAAACCCTGAAGCTCGTCAACGATCAACGGGACCATACCGTTGAAGTGATCTTCGGGCCTTGTGCGGATGAGGGCGTCCGTGCGGTTTGTGACGCGCGCTTTCCAGAGGATCGCAGCGCGGGAACCGCCGAGTAGATAGGGGGGTGCGAATCGCGATATCATGCTTCATTTCGCGCGATCTAGTTTGAAACGGTGAGGGGTTCAGCCTGAGGGTTAAGGGTCTCGTCAAAATAAAATTGACTACCCTGTGAGTATAACGCGTCCAAATGACCATTTGACCCAGTTTAGGTAAGGCATGGTAAAAGTTATTTTGACGCAACCACTTAAAGAGTGCGGCATCCGCTTTTGGGGTGGGATTTATTGGGCCGTGTCCATCCAGTTTACGATGCTTCGTGTCAATCGAATGCCGTTGCTTCTTTCCCCGGTTCCGAGATTTTGAGAGGCAAATTCGCGCGAATGGACCTGGATGGCGGCTGTCGAGGGGCGCCTCAGATGCCGAATGGGCAGAAACGGGTGAGAAAAGGTGGAATTAGCGGGTTGTGTGCAAGAACCGAAGGAGATCGAAACCGTCGTCTCGAGCCGTTCCCTTCAGACTATTTTGCTTCTCGGCAGGCGGTTGGATGCGGCGCGAAGGCGGCAACGCAAGCCGTGCCGCGTATCAGAAGTCGAGGGGAAACAGGCGCAACCCATCGTACCGCCAGCTTCGAGCCCTACTTCCACCTCTTGGCAATCTCCTCGAGCCCGGCCTTCGCGAGGTCCTCTGGGGTCATGACGGGAAGGAACTCGACGGTGGCGTCGAAGGCCAAGAACCACGGCTCGGCAAACTTCGGCATCTCGGATGGTTCCTTCATGTTCACCACGATGAACCCTCCTCGTTTGCCATCTTTGGCGCAGAAGTAGACGGCCTCCGGCTTTGTCTCCTCGAGGATGGCTTTCAGTTTCGATCCGGCGGTGCCATCCAGGACGGCCTTATTGAACTTCTCCACAGGTAGCGAGACGTGAAGGATGACGCGCATGGGTGGGCCTCCTTGAATGGGGATAGAGCGTCGAGCGTAGCGTGCGGGGGAAGACAACACAAGGAAATGACGCCCGATTTGCGCGATCCAAAAATGGCTGCTTGTTCATTGCTCTCATCCGAAATGACCGGAGTGCTCGCGAGGGGGAGCTGGAAAACGAAAACGGAGCGCTTTCAAGGGCGCTCCGTTTGTTGCCGAGTGGAGGCGACGATTACTTTTTCTTTTCTACCGCTTCCTTGCACGCCTTGACCACGGCATCCGACATTTCCTCGACACAACCTTTGCAGATGGGGCCTTTGACCAGCGAGCACGGAATCGTCTCGGACTTCCCGCCGGCTGTCGGCAATTTGTGCATCGCATCTTTCGCCACCGCCTGCTTCTTGACCCAGGGAACAAGGACTTTGACCATCATGTCCTGGCACATCCGGCAGGGGCCGCCATCCTTCGATTTGGCACATTCCTCGCACTTCAGCCCTTCTTTCTGGCACTTTTCCACGGTGCGAGCTAAAGCGGCTTTGACCGTGCTGCCGACCTGGTCGCACATCTTTTTCTGGTCGCCTTCGCATTTCCCTTCTTTCGAACAGCACTGCTTGTGGACGGCATCCCACACCTTCTCCGCACCGGTCGGCTCCTGCTTGCCCATTTCCTGACGGACCGTGGCTCCAGCGATGCTGAAAGTCAGGGCGAGTACCGCCGAGACGCAGACGAAGCTCTTCATACGCTTCTCCTTAAATCAAAGTAATTCCATCTCTCCCTGAAGCTCATAACGCCGCACAGCCTCGCAGTTCGCAAGGCGATCATTATCCTCCGGCGGTGAGCGCCGTTCAAGTCGGCTTGTTTAGCCTCCGGATCCCAAATAAGGCGTTCGTGGTCTCCATGCCGTGAGTCACCCATTAGCAAATCGTAAGGAACACGCTTCGGAATAGCTGGCGCACCCTTCATGGCGGTGTCGTCGCGAGCGTCACGGCAGGCAACACAGTGTCGTTTGCTGCCAAGACTTCCACGTTTTCCAGAGTCATGGGCTCGTGGCCCTCGGCTTCGACCAGGAGGTCGTACGTGCCCGGAGGAAGCGTCAACTCCACATGGCCCGCGCCGTCGGCGATCCCTCCGCCGGCGGGGTCGCCGTTCGCGTTGGTCGCGGAGACCGTCGCGCCGGCCAGCGGCGTATCATCCCCGGGGTCCGCCGGAGTCCCGTTGTCTGAAAGGACGTCGAGGACGATGCGACCCGAAGTGGCCATGGCCGTGAGCGTCACGGCGGGCAGCACGGTGTCGTTGGCCGCAAAGACTTCCACGTCCTCCAGCACCGCCGCTTCGTAACCGTCGGCTTCAATGAGGAGGTCGTACGTGCCCGGAGGAAGCGTCAGCTCCACATGGCCCGCGTCGTCGGCGATCCCTCCGCCGGCGGGGTCGCCATTCGCGTTGGTCGCGGAGACCGTCGCGCCGGCCAGCGGCGTGTCGTCCCCGGCGTCCTCCGGGGTCCCGTTGTCTGAAAGGACGTCGAAGACGATGCGACCCGAAGTGGAAGCGTTGGTCGCCCGGACGACGGGCGTGAACAGCACGCGTCGCACGCCCGGCGCGTGTTTGGGAGTCCCATTGAAGACGAAATTGCGCGCGAGATCGAAGTCGAGGATCAGATCGGACGTCAGCCCCGCGGTCACGACAATCGGACTGTCCATCTTCACCTTGATGCCGGTCTGCGGGCCGCTTGGGAAGAACAGGCCCCCATTGGCCATGTCGAAGATGTGGGATTCATGATTCACGATCGCCTCTTCATTCAAGACGACCGCGCCGCCCCCGACGATCAATCTCACTTCGTCATACTCGCCCTCGGACAAGTCGATCGACGCTAGGAACGCCGATACGCCTCCGTTCAGTGGAACCAGGTCGATCTCTTCGCTCCCCTCGAAGGCGGCAACCCATTCGCCGCTCTCGGCGTCGCGCACTTCCACCCGCTCGATCACGACGCTTGCAGACTCCACGTATTCGGAGGGAAACGGAGCGTCGGTGACGTAGACGGCCATATGGCCCGTGCCACCCAAAGGGTTTGTATCGTCACCGCACGAGGATAGGAACAAGGCGCAGAAGAGCGCGAGGAAATGGCGCAGGTTCAGGGCCAGTGAGCGATGCGGAGTCAGCATATCCATCTTGAATGCTTCCTTGCGCGCGGAAGTCCCGATACAAGGGAGGGAGCACTCCTGTGCGAACGAGTCCATCTTGGCCATAGGTGCCTCCAGTGTTGACTCCACACAACACTTTTCCGACTAGCCCGTCCGTCGTAAGCTGCGACCTCTCTGGTTCCGAGGTCTTGAGGTGCAAGTTCGCGCCGCGCCCGTGGCGAGACGCCGTTCCCCTATACAGATGGCCACGTCGGCACTTTGTTACGGAAAAAAATCCGGACCCCCGTAACATCCGCACCGTCGTGGCATGGGTCGTGTTCCTGATGCTGGACTGTGACTCCCGCTACTTCTTCGCGCACGAACCTCCGCCGCCACCGCGGCCGGATCCCAGACGTAGATACCCCACGGCTTGCCGGGCGGAGGTCTATTTCGGGAGCCTGAAGCCCCATTCAGTCGACGTGCTGGGACTGAAGAAAGCTTCCAGACCGGCCAAGACTGGATTATTGGCATGTCCAAGGGCGTTTCCGCTTTCGGCGTCGCAGGAGAATAAGACCCAGGAGCACCTCAACGCCCAAAAGTCCGCATTTGTTGCTGGAAGTGGTCTTGATGGGTGATGCGCTGGCGACGTTGTAGTTGCTGGTGCCGAGGTTATTGATGGAACCGAGAAGGATGGGCGACCTCAAACATAGGCGCACCAACCTCCAGAATGACGGTGCGCCGGTGGGCTGAAGGCCCAATCTTCATCGTTTCCGGATGCCGGCAGCGCGGCACGATGTCTGTCCCCAAATCCGAGGGGATGGGGAGATGCGTGGGGATCGGGGGATGGGGACTGATGCAGCAATGCGTAGTCGGATGTCGTCTCCTCATCTGGACGCATCTCCCTATCTCCCAGAATTCGAGAGGCAATTTCACGCCCTTGATGCGAGCTATGTCCCGGAAATGAAAAGGAGCCTCCCCTGGGCTTCGGTATGGCTCTTGGACGGTCGGATTGGACGCCTATTCTTCCTTCGGGGGTTCCTTCTGTTCCTTTTCTTCTTTCTCGGACTCTTTCAACGCCTTCTTGGCTTTCTCTGGAATTTCGACCTTTGCGCTGTCGAATTCGGAAAGCGTGGCGGTCCAGGTGGCGGAACCGAGATTGATCTGTATCCCGCCCAGCGAACCGGTCATGCTGGCGGAAGCCCTGACCTTGATGATACGCCCCTCGGGATCCACCCATATCTTGCCGTCGCTGGTCACTTCTGGATCCCCCAATTGGAAGCCGCCAAGCGCACCGGATTCCTTGAGGATTTCGGTGGCGCCATCTTCCGTGAACTCAACATCGTAGACAGAGCATTCGACGTCGCCGACCTTGTCCTTCACCCCCTTCTTCTTGGCGCTTTCGATTTCGGAGCAAAGCGTGCTGAAGAATTCGTGAAGTGGCTGAGGACAGTGACCTCGAAGGGAATCATCGGATGCAACCTGCCACTTGCCGCCGGACTTGCAGCGGACGGTCTTGCCGTCGGCGGTCGCGTATTCGGCCGCATTGGTCTTCACGACAGACCCGATTTTCTTCTGGTACTGGCCTCCGAAATTTTCGAGCTTTGCCTCTTCTTCCTCGTCGTTCTCGTCATCACCGTTGCCAATGCGGATAGCTGACTTCTGGCTATCGACGTCTCCCTTGAAGGCGTAGCTCTTCAGCCCGGTTGTCTTCTTGGCGGCGTCCTTGAGCTCTTTCTTGGCGTCTTTGGCGTCCTGCGCGCCGGCTCCGACCAAGGCGAGCGTGAGAACGGCTGACAATGCGAGGCTCATGTGGTCTCCTTTCCTTCATGCTTGAGGCAGAAAGTTATACGAAACGGAACGCCAATTCTGTCCCCGGAATCGAGAATTCGAGAGGCGATTTCGCGCCATCTGGACGGGAACGCGGTCGGCGGCAAGCAGCCGAGACGCCATTCCCGCAGCCAAGCGGCGAATTCCCCGAGTTCGTGCGTAACGCCTGGGGTCCTCGCGCTTTAGGGTGGGCCTTGAAACCGGCCTTTGGAGGCCGTACGCGGCTCTCTACGGCGGTTTGTGAGCCGACACGGAAGCTCCCCGGGTGGGCCGGATTACAAACTTTTGTGTCTCGGGGCCGGCTATAAGCCATTCCCGTCTATGCGGTTGAAAATGGCGGAAACCAGTTGTTACAATATTCAACAGATAAACGTTCCTAGTTCCCCCATCTTGCCCGCGACACGTCCTAATGGCCGGCGGCCCTCTTCGCCGGTCGCCTAAAGTCAATCACGAGTTCAGTCCGCGTGGCCTGGGCGATGCGCTGGAGCGTCTTCATGGTAAAGCCTTCATAGTCTCCCCGCTCTAGGCGGGCGATGGCCTGCTGCTTGGTCCCCATACGGCGCGCCAGCTGCGCTTGGGTCAGGCCGAGTTTCTCTCGGAGCTGATAGATTCGATGTCCCAACCGAACCGCCAGCCGGGCGTGCTCGTATCCTCTTCGAAACCGAGGATTGCGGACCTTCTTACGCAGCCAATCATCGAAATACTCCATTTCTTGCGGTTTCATTCGATTACCTCCCCGCGCATCCGGCGCGCTTCGAAATCTTTCATCCGTTGCTCCGCGGTTTCAATCTCGCGTATCGGAAGCTTGTCTGTCTTCTTGGCGAAAACATGCACGAGTACGACCAGCTGTCCCACCGTGAAGAAATGGAACACCCGGTATTCGTTCCTCCCGAACTGGGTTCTCAACTCTCGGAGCCGACCCCGAACATGGTCGGCATACGGTCGTCCCAACCGCGGCCCCTGCTCTTGCAAGAGTTCCAGGACCGCTGCCACTTTTTTCTGCTGATTCTCCGGAAGGGCATCGATGAACTCCCGGACCGGTCGGTCTCCCCGCGCCGTCCGGTAGAACACGATGCGCCACATGTCTCCCTGCTCTCTATTGGATCATACAACAATTCCGTTGTATTGCAAGTCTGGCTCTCGTTGCCGGATCCATCGCGTTGGCATAGTCTCGTGGGATGCTCAAAGCTCTCCTCTTCATCGCCCGCTGGATCGGCTTGGCCCACGACCGCTGGCGCGCCCGCGTCTGCCGCCGCCGTCCACTCGCCGCCGAAATAGAAGCGCTGCGCGGGATGGGGGGCGACATGGGCGGGGCCAGCATCGAGCCGAAGGTTCTGCACGCCTCTGCTGCAGAGCTGGAAGCCGTGGCGAGGGGGCTCGATGCCGTTCGCGGGCGCTTGGGCCAGACCTGCAAGCTGCTTGACGTTGCCGAGAGCTTGAGGACCCGCGGGAAGTAGGGAAGGGCTGGAATGTTCACCGATAGCCCGGTCGTCGTCGTGGGGCGGCTGATGGAGGAACCGAGACTGCGGTGGAGCGGTACTGGAGGAGGAGCGCCTGGATGCGGCGCGGGAGCGGTTGTACCAGCGGTGCCGGATGCTCGAGGGCGTGGAACCGAAAGAGTGGGGTTTTACTCATATTGAAGAACAAAGCGGAATGAGTATTCGACGCTGCTTTCGATTGCACGCCCCTCCCGACGAGCCGGAATGAACCTCCACTGACGAACTGCCTTCACGGCCGCCTCGTCCAGACAGTGATACCTCGAAGAGGAGAGGACGTCCACCCGAGCCGGCGTACCATCCGCTGCGACAAGAATCCGTACTTTGACCGTCCCTTGATATCCCATTCGCTTTGCGAGTCGGGGGTACTCAGGCGAGTCCGTCATCCTCACTGTATCGGTCAATGCCACCTACCAGGTCCAGGGGTGGATCGGCGCGACGAGCACCTCGGGTGCCCCGACGGCCCGCCAAGGGCATTCGGCCGTGTGGACAGGAACCGAGATGATCGTCTGGGGAGGGTCGGAATCCTCAGCCCCGAATACCCAATTGGCGACGGGCGGACGTTATGACCCGGCCAGCAACATGTGGACGGGGGCCACGACCACGACCGACGCGCCCACGGCGCGTCATGGCCACAGCGGCGTCTGGACAGGCTCCGAGATGATTGTGTGGGGCGGATGGAATTACGCAGTAGTTGGCTTCTTCAACACCGGCGGTCTCTACGCCCCGGACACGTGGTTAGGCTCAACAGAAACGAGCGGCGCCCCCACCGCCCGGGAAACTCACGCCGCCGTATGGACCGGCACGCAGATGATCATCTGGGGCGGGGATGATTCCAGCGGGTCCGTTAACACCGGCGGAATCTACCAGCCTCCGATTCCGGCGGTGGGATCCTACGTCGCGTCCGTTACGATCACCGTTTCGGGAGCGAACAACAGCCCCATGGACCTCGCCGTCGACCTCACCGTGAGCCCGCAGAATCTATCTTGATGCTCCGAAATCTCAGCAGAGGCGGGGGAGGGAAATCCGAATACGAAGCGCGTCAAGCCGAGCTCCAATTGCGGGAAACCGATGTTGTTGGGCTTGTTGCGGTCATCTGCAGTGATCCCCAGCACAACAACGGTGTCGCAGGTCAGTGGCATATGCTGTGGAAGCCGAACTCCCGCTGACAAGTCATTGCCATGAGAGCTGAGGACTCGTGGCTCGCTGGCGTCGGCCAGCTAAGTCGCTCTGTTTTAGATCTGGGAGGCGGCAGTTGTAAACTCTGGTCGCATCTATGTCATTCGCCGCCGAAAGTTCCGGCCGGAGTTGGCGACCGTCCTGCCGAAAAGCTCTCGAAGACTACGAAGGTGGGGAATGAACGGGAATACGATAAAACCGCGGGCACGCCTCGCTTTCCGGCCCACCGCGGCTCACGAGGCCTACTGAGAGAGGGTCTTACGTGAACGTCCCGCGCTGGCGCTTCTCGTACTCGTCCGTGAGGATGTATCGGTACTCCTTGCAGCGACCGCACCGGACATAGACGTGATGCGCGCGGACCGAGGTTCCGCCGGCGACGAAAGCGACGCGTTCTTCACGCGCGTGCAGCGGCTCCACCTCGCTCCCGGTGCACTTCAGGCAACACGGCTGCCATTTCCGGCTCCACGCGAGTCGCGACCACAGGATCCCGTCGTGCACGCGGCGTTCCGCCACGGGGCGGCGGAACAGCAACGCGTTCATGGGCTTCGTGCTGCGAAGCCATGCGATCGTGGCCTTCAGAGGGTTACGCATCCCACGCCCCCCTCAAAGCCTCATTATACTCTTCGGCCGAATCCAGGCTCCCTTATTTTTGCGACGCCTGAAGGACCTGACGGACCGCACGTTGGGCGGATTCCAGCGCGCCCTGCATCCACCCATGATCCAGAGAGGTGTGCTCTCCCGCAAAATGGACTCGTCCCTCCGGCGCGATCACGTGCGGATGCAAACGGCTCTGCTGTCCGGGCCGGAACCCCGAGAACGCGCCGCCGGTCCACGGATGGGTCTCCCACGTCCATCCGACCGTCTTCAGCGCCATTTCCCGTTCCCGCAGTTCCGGATGTATTTCGCTCACGCTCGACAGCACTACCTCGGCCCGCTCTTCAGGAGATAACAGCCCCAAGCGGTGCGACGCAGAGCCGAAACAGAACGAGGACACCATCACTCCCGGACCCCGACTCACGGCCGGATCCCTCGCCTGCGCGTTGTCCGATGGATAGAGCGTCGATCCCGTCGGAAGGTCCGTGATCGTTCCTCCGCCATAGATGCCTTGCTCTTCCCAAAAGCGGCGGCGGCATTGAGTCAGAACCTTCGTGGCGCCTTCGTACCGCAGCTCCTGAACCGCGCGAGCCTTTTCCCGCGAGATCGGCGGATCGAATCGGACGCGCGAAAGAACCGGAAACGGGACGGTGCAAATCGCGAAGTCGCCATCCTCGGTTTCCCGCCGATCGCCTCGAACGACCGTGACGCGCACGCCTTCCCGGTCTCCGCTTTGCGCGATGCCCACCACCGGACATCCCGTTCGCGGCTTCTCCCGCAGGCGGTCCGCGAACGCCGCCGTGAGGCGATCCATGCCTCCCTCGATTTCGTAGAGCGCCTGCGTCCGGATGCCTTGGAGAGAAGACCGCAGCGAGTCGCAAATTCCGTGGTCGCGGAAGTTCTCCCTCCCGTCCAGCATGAACATCAGATCGATCACATCCGCGGAAAGCCCGAACTCCTCGAAGAAGCGTTCGGCCGAAAGTCGCTCGTACCTCCGGATCTTTTCCGTGACCGGGACATCGCGAAACAGATCCTCTTTTTCTTCATCCGTCATGTCCTGGATCACGCCCTCCACCAGCCCGCTCGACAGCTCGGAGATCGGCATGGCGCATTCCTGCGCGCTCAGCGGGAAGCGAGGATAAAGCTTTGCGACGTCGCCTCGTTGGACCTTCTGATTCCGGAAGTAGTAGAACGTGTTCGGGTCCGTTTCCACAAAGGGTCTCAACGTCAGCCCGAATTCCTGTGCATATTTCTTCGTCAACGCATGGCTCTCGGGAATCAGCGTCGGACCGAATTCTCCGTAGGACCCGTCGCCGAAGCGAAACGTCCGCACTCTTCCGCCCACGTGGTCCCGCTCGGCTTCGAAAACGACCGCCCGATGCCCCTTCTTCTCCAGTTCATACGCGCAGGCCAATCCCGCCAATCCGGCGCCGACGACGACCACCTTGAGCGAAGCCGGCGACGGCGGAGCGGGCCCCTTTTCCTGCGCCTCGAGGACGTAGCCTCCAATCCCCGCCGCTGCGATGCCGGTCGTCCCGGCGAGAAACTCCCGGCGCGTCCACTGCCCCTTTCCTGTCGTCATCACAGCCTCCTAGCCGATGGGTCATACGGACTCGTGAAATTTGCGGGAAGGAGGGAAGAGGGTGCGGGCAAGATGGCTCGGTACGCTGCCGTCAGCGTGGAGCCACCGGAGAGGCACGGCGAATTCCTTAGACCTGAGAAACCCGCCCCGCCCGTCCTTCAGCAAAGTCCGATGAACGGGCGGGGCGCCGACGTTATTCGTGCTTGGCGTCCCTCGCGACCTCGTACATGATCATCACGCCCAAGGCGGTGCCGCAGATCTTCCAGTCCTTAATCAGCGGCGAATCCGAGAAGGCGCCGTCCCCTTCCTGATCCCGAACGATGATCTCACCAATCGACTTGCGGACGCTCATCTGCATGTTCTTGGGCAACAGCTTCGTGGCCCGAGTCGTCCAGTAATGGCTGAAGAGGTAGTAATACGGGGCCGTCATGCCCGTACCGATGTGCGTGCCCGGCTGGCCCTTGATCGCTTCCAGGAGATGGCGGTACTTCATGAAGTTATCCACCGAAATCGGCAGCGCCTGCCCGCCTTGGCCGGCCCGCAGGATCGCCGATTCCGCTTGCGAGGATCGGCCCGCGCATCCTTCCACCGGCTCGCCCCGGACGCCGGAATGGTAACAGTAACGGCCTTCGCCGTTCATGTTCCCCTTCATCATTTCACAGCCTTTGACGATCATGTTTTGGTCGACTTCAATGCCCAGCTCAACGAGATCCATGAAACCATGCACCGCGGCCGCGGTCACGAACGTGGAGCCCGAGGGCGTGAAGTCGTAGTACGACCACCCGCCGTCGGAGCGGACTTTCTCCTGAAGGTCCTTGACCGTCTCCAGCGCCCGCTCCTTGATCTCCCGTTGCAAGCCCTTGAAGGCCTCCTTCTTGTACAACCTAGCCAGCAACGGCAGGCGGAAAACGGGGCCCCACACATCAGGACCGCTCAGTTTGGGGCTTTCATCCTTGTTTTGCAGGACGAATTGCACCAGCTTCAACAACGCCGCGGGCGGGCTCTGCGCCCGATCGAAATCCTCCAGGATTTGGAACTCCCACCATGAGACCAGCGCCAAGCCCGCCAGGCAGGTCATGCCGTGAAATCCCTTCACGCCCGCATTGGCGACGTCGCTGCCGAACGAACCGTCCGGATGTTGCTGGGGCAGCAGGAACTTGATCGCCGTTTCGATGCGTTCCTTGACCAGCTTGAAGAGTTGAGGATTGACGGGCACTTCCAGCGCCTTCTTCAACCGCTCCAGGCCGATCTTGGCGGCCATGTAGTTGGGATCCAGGGTCAGGGCCGCGTTGTACTCCGCCAACGCCTCGTCGTAGAGACCTTCCCTCGTAGCCCACTTCGCCAACGTCACGTGATCCGGGGGCTGAATCCCGCCGGACTGAGCGATGAAACCCTCCTTCTTATGATTGAACACCCACCGCCATTCTTCCCTGGCCTCGTCGATCAATCGATAGTCGCGCTCCAGCATCTTGGCGATGTTGCCATGCACTTCGGGATCGTCCTTCAGTTCGGGCTTGCGCAACTCGTAGCCGATCCGGAAGTGGTGGTAGGCCTCTTCTTCGAGATACTTGCACCTGTTCCGCAGCCGGATGCGGCGCGCGAACGAAATCTGCTTCTGCCACTCGCGCTCGGGAACCCGCTTCACTTCCTTTTCATACCATTCCTTGTCCTCGGCTCGCTCCTCCCAGGACGGCTTCTTCTTGATGATCTGGCCGATGTCCTTGACCATGTACTCATGTTCCTTGCCATCCTCGTCGCGGCACAGGATGTGCTCTTTCGGTCCGCCGCCCCGAGCGGGTTTCTTCATGTACGCCTTGATGATCTTGACCTCCTTGATGCCGCCGTTCTTGAACAGGAGGATGTCCGCGTTTGCGACAGGCGCCAAAAGCGCGACGAGCACGCCCGCGCAACAGAGCTTTTGGAAAGTACCCATAGCTCAGCATTTCCCCAAAAAGAAGTCCCTGAAGCGGATTCGGTTCTGACAGGCCCAGAGGACGCGGAACGAATCCGGCATCCTCAATAGATTACAGGAAAACAAGCCGTTGTCTTTATCATTTTTACGAACGCCGCCGCCCCGGCGTTGGCAACTTCCGCGACATCTTCAAGTTCGTTCCGCGCAGACCATTCTTCGAACGTATCAATTCCGGTCGGTCTGGACGATCCACATCATGCACGAGGACACCATGAATCGCAGGACCTTTCTCAAGGGCGCGGCGCTGTCCGGTTTTGCGGCGGCCTGTCCTCGGGGCGCGCTGGCGCTTCAAGACGACGGGGCGGGCCGGTTCCAGGAGATGATTCCGGAGCAGGCGGAAGCGGTCCGGAAGGGTCTGGATTTCCTCGCCCGATCCCAACGCACCTCCGGAGCCGTCGGCACGAAGGCGCCCGTGGCGTTCACGTCGCTGGCCGGCTTGGCGTTCATGGCGGGCGGCAGCACGCCCACCCGCGGCCCCTACTCGGAGAACGTCTACAAGGCGCTCGACTTCATCATGCGCTGCGTTTCCAGGCAGGGATACATCAATGAAGGGGGAGCGGGCGGCCATCGGGAAATGGGCGGATCCGGAATGCACGGACACGGATACGCGCTCCTGTTTCTGGCGGAACTGTACGGCATGTGCGGAGAGCTTCAAGGCGAGCTGGCCAATGAAGGCATAAAAGACGTGATCCAGCGCGCGGTCAAGGTGACGGAGTTTTCGCAGGATCCCAACGGCGGATGGCTCTACGACCCCCGGCCGCAAGGACACGAAGGCTCGGTCACGGTGACGCAAGTGCAGGCGTTGCGGGCGGCGCGGAACGCGGGAATCAGCATCGAACAGAAGGTCATCGACAAAGGAATCTCCTACATCCGCCGATCCACGACCGCGGACGGCAACATCCAATACCAGCTCGGAGGCCAGGGGTGGGGCATCCGCCCCTCCCTGACGGCGGCGGGCGCGTGCGTCTACGCCTACTATGGACTTTATGACGATCCCATGGCCGCGAAATGCATGAGAGCCCTGTATCGCCACATCGCCAACCCTCGCTCGAATCGCTGGGCCGGGCATCACTATTACGCGGCTTTCTACGCCGCCCAGGCGTGCTTTTTCATGAAGCGGCGCGATGCGGCGTATTGGACCACGGGCTACGACCGGCTTCGAAAAGAGCTGCTCGCCGCTCAGGACCGGCGCAGCGGCGCCTGGAAGATGGATCCCGGAGGGAAGGACTGGTACGACGAGTCTTTCTATACGTCGTGTGCGACGCTGGTGCTGCAAATCCCTTACCGCTATCTTCCGATTTTTCAAGATTAAGCGGAGCAACCTTCAATCCCTGGATGGCCCAACCCAATCCCGAGGATCGACGCTTGCGGTCGGACCTCCGAACACTTGGCACAAGTATATATAATGAGTGAGTAAAGCATATTAATCGCGGGAGATCCCATCGGGCCAGCCATGCTCGAAGGCGAGTTGGACAGTCGCATCCAGGAAATCCGGCGGTTCAACCGTTTCTACACGGCGCAGATCGGACTGCTCCGGAAAGGCCTTCTGAAGCGTTCGTTTTCGCTGACGGAGGTGCGGATGCTCTACGAGCTCGCCCGCCGGGACCGGCCGACGGCGACGGAAATCGGCAGGCATCTTGGGCTCGACGGCGGCTACGTCAGCCGCATCCTGGCCAAGTTCGCCCGCAGCGGACTCATCTCGAAACGCCCATCGGAGATGGACGGGCGGCATAGTCTCCTCCAGTTGACCCGGAAAGGCCGCGCCGTGTTCGCGGACTTCGACGCCCGCGCGAACAGCCAGGTTCTCAAAATGCTGGGACTGGTATCCCCCGGCGATCAGCGCCGGCTCGTCGCGGCGATGAACACGATCGAAGAGGTGCTAGGCGGATCCTCGCCGCGAAAGGGTCCCTTCGTGATTCGAGCGCACCGCCCGGGAGACATGGGCTGGATCGTGCACCGGCACGGCGTGCTGTACGCCCAGGAGTACGGATGGGACGAGCGTTTCGAGGCCTTGGTCGCCGGCATCGTCGCCGAGTTCATCCAACGCTTCGACCCCCAACGCGAGCACTGCTGGATCGCCGAGAAGAACGGCGAGGTGGTGGGCTCCGTCTTCCTGGTACGCAAGACGGACGACGTCGCCCAGTTGCGCCTGCTGCTGGTGGAGCCTTGGGCGCGCGGTCTGGGACTCGGCGGCCGCCTGGTCGATGAATGCAGCAACTTCGCGCGGCGGGCGGGCTACACGAAGATCACGCTCTGGACCAACGACGTTTTTCTGGCGGCGCGCCGCATCTACGAACGCGCCGGCTACCGCCTCACGCACGAGGAACCGCATGACAAGTTCGGCCACGGTCTCGTGGGCCAGACATGGGAATTGGATCTGACCGCGAGTCCACAGTCCATCGTCCATAGCCCCGCCTCACCTGGACTAACCATAAAACTGAACCCGACGTCACCACGCCGGATCCCACGAGCGGGAACCCGCGGGTGATCCGGCTCTTCCTGCCCGCACCCAGCCAACCTCCCAACGCGGCGGCCAACGTCCAACAGGTCAGCAGCGGCGGAGATATCCTCGCTCAAGGCGGCTTGACTGAAAGAAGCATCATCTACCGAAACGCCTCGTCGGCGACGGCCCGCCGGAAAGTGGTTGCATAGCCGTCTTGCGGGAAAAACCCGATTCCGATCACGGCGCGGCCGCGTTCCGGACGACGAGCATCGGCAACTGCGAACCGCGGAGCACCTTTTCGGTGACGCTGCCGAGCATCCAGCGGGAGACGCCCGATCTCCCGTGCGTCGTCATGGCGATCAGACCCACGCGTTCGCGCTCGGCCAAATCGAGAAGAGATTCCGCGGCCGAGCCTTCGAGGACCTCGGCGCGGGCGCGAACGCCGTCGCCGGCCAGCTTCCCGGCGAGATCACGCACGTAGCTCTTGGCCCGCAGGCGCTCCTCCGCGATCGCCCGAGCCATGTCCACGCGGTACGACAGGGGGACATTCACGACGCGGGCCAGGATCACTTCGGAATCCTTGCGTTTGAGAATGAGAGCGACCTGGGGAAGGATCGCCTCCGCGGTCGCGGAACCATCCAGCGGGATCAGGATGCGTTCAAGCACGATGTCTCGCCTCCTTCGGACTCGGCCAGGGCTCATTCCGCCGAGGCGCCGCGCCGCGCCGCAAGCCCTTCTGCTTCTTGCGGTCTCCCAGGCGAATGTCGGCCGCGCGGACGAGCGCTTCCGGGGTATCCCCATCCGCCGGCCAGACCGAAATCCCTTCGCTGATGGAAAGACCCGTTTTCTCCTTCACCTCCTCCAGGGCCCGCTGGGCCAGCGCGCGGGCCAGATGCGGTCCTCCGGGAGCCACCACAAGGAATTCGTCTCCGCCGTATCTGGCCAGGAGATCGCCCCTCCGGATGGAACCCTTCAGGCACGCCGCCACCTTCTTCAAGACCCGGTCTCCTTCCTGATGCCCCCACTTCTCGTTGACCCCTTTGAAGGTATCCAGGTCGAAAAGCACGACGGAGAACAGTTCACCGTCTCGCTGGGCCCGGTGCAGGATATGAGAGAAGGGCTATTTACTTGACTCAACTAGGCCCTACATGTTGGGGGGTAGCGGGGTAATGAGCTTGGCGAACGGCGTGGGCTGAACGGCCGCAGCCTGCTCCATCAATCTGAAGAAAAGCTT
>JACQVR010000114.1 GCA_016209705.1 Planctomycetota bacterium | reverse complement strand
TGGGGGGGGGATAGGGAGATATTTTTTTGGAGAGTCGGCTCCATCGAACTTCTTTCGATCTCCATATCTCCAGCAATCTCCACATCCCCCAAATTTTTCTCCGTGTCTCCGTGTCTCCGTGGTTGATCTTCTTCTCCGTGTGCTCCGATTCCTCCGAGCCCTCCCGGGCTGCAAACGATGATACAGACCAGCGCCGCCTCGATCATGGGGACGCCTTCCGTTGAAATCCCTTCCGGCTCATTTTTCCCCAGCCCTTGGCGCCGGCAACATACGACAGCACGCCGAGCCAGCGCCAGAGCGATGAAATCTGGCGATATCCGAAATTCTCGACGAAGGCCAACCCGAACAGAATCCACAAATCCGAGAAGCGTTTGTACCGGCGGATCGTCAGCTCCTCCATCGCGACGGAGGCGACCGACAACGCGGTTCCCAGGACCACGGCGACCATCAGGAAGGCGAACACGTATTCCAAAGAAGCGAGACCCAGCGCCACGCTCGCGGCGAACGAGGCGTATCCGACGCTTTCGATCAGCGGCCCGAAGCCCTCCAGAAACAGAAAATAAGGAAAAGCCAGCAATCCGATGCGCCCGTATCGCGGCCTTCCCAACATCCCCAGGTGTCCGAGGAGGCTCTCCAACAAGCCGCGCTGCCAGCGATTCCGCTGGCGGCCGAGATCCCGGAACCGCTCCGGACATTCCGTCCAGGCGATGGGATCCGGAACGAACGAAATCCGATATGGCATCCGCCGATCCATGCAGTGGCGGTGAAGCCGCACGACCAGCTCCATGTCTTCCCCCACCGTGCGCGTGGAATAGCCTCCCGCCTCCACCACCGTCGAACGCCGAAACAATCCGAAAGCCCCGGAAATGACCAGCGTGGCATTGATCGCGCTCCACCCCATGCGGGCCGACAGGAACGCCCGCAGGTACTCCAAGGCCTGCAAGAGCGCCAGGCCGTTTCGCGGCAGGCGCACGTCCGTCACCAGCCCCGCTTCCACCGTGCACCCGTTGATGATGCGGATGATCCCTCCCGCGGCGACGGTCCTCGAGTCTTCCAGAAAGGGACGGACGACGCGCGACAAGGCGCCTCGCTCCAGCAAGCTGTCGGCATCGACGGCGCAGAAGAGAGCGGTCCGGCAATAGTTGATGCCCGCGTTGAGGGCGTCCGCCTTTCCTCCGTTTTCCTTGTCGATCACCCACAGCAGCGCATTGCGCCGGCTTCGATACAGACCCCGAACGGGCGCCGTCGCCAGCGACGCCGTGGGGACCCGCGGAGCGGGTTCCAGTTCGAACGTCTCCACGAGGCGGTCGAGCGTTCTGTCCCGGGAACCGTCGTTGACGACCAGGATTTCGTAGTCCGGATAGGTCAGCGTAAGCAACGACCGCACCGATTCCACGCAGGTCTCCTGCTCGTTGTAGGCGGGAACGAGCAGCGTGATGGGAGGCGCCCCGCCGATGCGCAGCATGTCCTGCACTTCCATGGCGCTGGAGCGGTACGCGAACTTGCGGAGCGCTCCGAACGCGAACAGGCTGGTCAGCAGATACACTCCGTTCAGGGCGACGAAATAGGCCAGGATCAGGTTGTTGATCGTGGCCAGCGCGTCCTGGATCAGCGGCCCCATCAGGCGCCCTCCGCGAGCGCTTGCTTCGCCAATTCGCTCCGCGGCGCATCCGACGCCGCCAGCTCCTGGAGCGGCTCGAGGTTTCGCGATTCCAGCAGGCCGCGGGCGGCGTGAAGCGCCACCCAGGGGGAAGGATCGAGCAGCGCCTCTTGAAGCGCCGGCACCGCGGACGCGCCGGCCAGCCGAGCCATGGCGGAAACGGCATGGGCGCGAAGGACGAAATCCTCGGAAGCGAACACGCGGCGGACGGCCGGGACGTGGTCGATCCGGCCCACGCGGATGAGAAGGCGCAGACAGGCGGCCATCAGTTCGCGGTCCGTCTCGGTTTCGAGGAGGCGTGCGGCGACGTCCGCAGCCTCCGCGTCGTTCATCCGGGCCAGCGCCTCCACCGCCACGGCTCGTTCCCGGGCCGATCGCTCGCGATGCTCCGCCAGCGCCCGCAGGTCCGGCGCGATCCCGATTCCGACGTCGGAAATGAGAGAGGCCAGAAAGCCGGGGCTCCAGTTTTCGAATCGGTGCAGCCTGGAGAGGACGGGAGCGAAACGATGAGGCTGCCCCAGTTGGGCCAGGACCCGAGCGGCCACCAGGGCCGTGAACGGGAACGGGTCGTCGAGCGCGGCCGTGACGTCTTTGAGATACCGGGGCAGTCCGAGCGTGCCCAGCACATGAACCGCGCGGGCCCGCCTTCCGGGATCGCTCCGGGCGAGGCGTTTCACCACGTCGGGAAGAAACGGCGCGGCCAGGTCGCGGACCCGGCGCAGCTCGTCGCCGCGGATATGGAAGGCGTACCGCAGCAAGTGATCGACGAAATGCTCGCGGTCGCGCGGCGCGATCCGGCTCGCCACGGCTCTCGGCTCCTTGTTCCCCGAGATCACGTCCAGCAGGTCTGGGTCCCACGCCGCTTCGCGGCGCGTCCGGCGCGCGGCTTTCCGTTCGTTGCGGATTCTCAGGATCACCGCCGCCGCCGCGAAAGAGATCGCCATCAGGAACAGGGCCGTCACGCAGGCGCCCAGGAGAAGATGGGAGTATTCGCCGGGGAACGAGGCGACGATCGGATCGATGCCCAGGGCGGCCGTCATTTGATTCATCGGGCGCTCAGGAGTCGAAGGACGCGGGCGGACAGCTCCAGGGGAGAGAACGGCTTCACGATGTAGTCGTTCGCGCCGAGCTGGAATCCTCTCAAGATGTCTTTTTCCTCTCCCAGGGCGGTCACCAGGATCACCGGAACGCGGGCGCCGCCGGGCGATTTCCGTAGTTGGGCGAGGACGTCGAATCCGTTCATGCCGGGCATACGCACGTCCAGGAGGACCAGCGACACGGCGTTCTCGAGCGCCGCCTCGACCGCTTGAGTCCCCTGGCGGACGTGGATCATCTCGATGCCCAGGCCTTCCAGGCGGTGGCGGATCAGCGAGGCGATCATCTCGTCGTCTTCGGCCAGAAGGACCTGCTTTCTTCGGGCGCTTTCCGCTTCCCCGGCGGAAATCTCCCCGGGGCGCCCCGCGGCTTTCGCCTGCTCCAGGCGGCGGATGGCGTCTGCCATCGCCTCGTCCAGCTTCTCGCCGGGCATGATCGGTTCCACGGCGGCGCAAAAGGACAGGCGGAACGAGCGCCCGTCCGTCGCGCGAATCTCTCTCTGTTGAAGCGCCTCGATCGCGGTGCGCAGCGCCCGGACCGCGCCCGCCGGGCCGGTTTCCGGGAACAGAAAGACGAACTCGTCGCCGCCCCACCGAGCCAGGATGTCCGACACCCGAACGGAGCGCGAGATCACGCGGACCACGTTCTGAAGCAGCCGGTCTCCGCCCTCCCGGCCGAAGGCGGCGTTCAGGGCGCCGAATCCGTCCAGGTCGATCAGCGCGAGGGACAGAGGACGATCATATCGTTGCGCCGTCGCCTGCGTCATCCGGTACAGGTCGCCGAGCGCCTCGCGATTGGGAAGCCCGGTGAGGGAATCCCGCAGCGCCAAACTGGTTCCTCGAGGCCGGCGCTTCAATTCGGAGAGGATGGAGGCCGCCAAAGCGTCGATATCCACGGGCTTCTCGAAATAGCCGTCCGCGTCCATGGCGAGGCATCCCGAGATGGCGTCGGCTCGTTTCTGATTCGAGATCGCGAGCACGGGGATGTCGGCGATCGCCTTCCGGGAACGGATCTGACCGAGAAGCGCCTCGCCCTCCATGTCCGGAAGCTCAAGATTCAGAAGGACAAGAGAGATCGGACGGGACTCCATGAGCCGCTCGGCTTCCGCTCCGCTGGAGGCCGTCAGCGGTTCCGCCCCGGAGGCCGCCAGTTTGTCGCGAAGCGCCCGGGAAAAAGACGTATCGGGATCGGCGATGAGGACGACGGATGCGCTCGCGCTCATGGTCCAAGCCGGTCGGATAGCTCGCGAGCGAAGTACGTGACGAGGAGGTCCGCGCCGGCGCGTTTGATGGCGGTCAACACTTCCAGCGCCGCCTGGCGTTCATTCAGCCAGCCTTTTTCGGCCGCGGCCTTGATCATGGAATACTCGCCGCTGACGTTGTACGCGGCCAACGGGACATCGAACCGCTCGCGCGCTCGGCGCAGCACGTCGAGGTAGGCCAGCGCCGGTTTGACCATGATGACGTCAGCTCCCTCCTCCAGGTCGAGCGCGATCTCCCGCATCGCCTCGTCCGCGTTGGCCGGGTCCATCTGATAGGTGGAGCGATCTCCGAAACGAGGAGACGACTGCGCGGCGTCCCGGAAGGGGCCATAGAAGACGGACGCGTATTTGGCGGAATAGGCCAGGATCGGAGTCGCCGTCCGTCCGTCCCCGTCCAGCGCCGAGCGAATAGCCGCCACCGATCCGTCCATCATGCCGCTGGGAGCCACCACGTCCGCTCCCGCCGCGGCGTGCGACACGGCCGTGCGCCCCAGCAGCGGCAGCGTCGCGTCGTTGTCGATGTCCCAGGTTTTCCCGTTCTTGCGGACCAGTCCGCAGTGTCCGTGGTCCGTGTACTCGCAGAGGCAGACATCCGTGATCACCGTCAGGTCGGGAGCGGCGTCTTTGACCGCCTTGACCGCTTGCTGGATGATTCCGGAGGCGGCCCAGGCTGAGGTGCCGCGGGCATCCTTCCTCGAGGGGATGCCGAATAACAGGACGGCGGGAAACCCGGCGGCGCGGATGGCTTTCGCTTCGCGCGCCAGGCGCCCCACCGAATAGTGGTATTGTCCCGGCAGGGACGGGATCTCGCGGGCTTCCTCCCGGCCGGCGCGCGCGAAGAGAGGCACGATGAAGTCGTCGCGGTTCAGGACCGTTTCCCGAACCATCGCTCTCAGCGGGAGCGACGCGCGAAGCCGTCGCGGGCGGCGGCGCAACAGGGTCATGTGCGGGTCCTCCATCGGACGACGGCGTTCACCAGATCGGGGATTGTATACCGTCGGGGCTGCGCCACCACGCGGAATCCCAGACGCTCGGCGGTCCGAGCGGTAACCGGCCCAATGCAGGCGCACGCGGTCCCGCGCGGCGGGTGGGTCAGCTCCGCGTAGTTGCGGACCGTCTGGGAGCTGGCGAACGTGACCAGATCCGCCGGCGGTGGCGTGCGGCGGAGCCGGGGCCGGACGATGCGATACACCACCGGTTCGACGACGACGGCTCCGCGCCGGCGCGCCTCCCGCGCCAGATCGGGGCTGTGCGGGTGACCCGTCGGGTGCAGAATCCGCCCGCGAAGCGTGCGTCCCAGGGCGCGGGTCGTGAATTCCGAACCAAGCCGCGCGGGGCGCAGGCCCCGTTCCCTCAACGCCGCGGCGGTCCCGGGTCCGACGGCGTACGTTCGGGGCCAGCGGAGGCGGGCGCGGCGCGGCACGCGGCTCCAGAATCTCTCGACCGCGTTCCGGCTGGTGAAGACGACGGCGTCGTATCGGTCGAGGCGCGCGATTTCCCGATCGACGCGCGCCCACGATTCGGGCGGGCGGAGCTCGATCGCGGGGAATTCACGAACTTCCGCTCCCTGGCGGCGGAGCGCCTTCGAGAATGCCCCGGCCTGCGCGGCGGCGCGGGTCACGAGGATCTTCAATCCGCGCAGCGGTCGTCGGGTCGATGTCGCCACAGAGAGGTTGTCCATAACAGGAGCTTATCTTTTATATCGTCAAGTTCGTAGCGACGCTTCCGATCAATACGGATACGATGACGCCGATGAAGGAGGATCTGGCGTGCGGCATCCTGGCCGGCGGACTGGGCACGCGTCTGGGGGGACGGGAGAAGGCGATGTTTCGGATTCACGGCCGCCCGCTCCTGGAATACATGCTCCGCCGCCTCGTTCCCGCGTTCAAGACCGTCGTGCTGTCGACCAACCGGCCGGATCGCTACGCGTGGACCGGCTTGCCGTGCGTGGCGGATCGGCTGGCCGCCCGCTGTCCCCTGTCCGGCCTGCACCGTGTCTTGGAGGCGATCCGCGAGCCGCGCGCGCTGGTGATCGCGTGCGACATGCCCGGCGTCAGCCTTTCGCTGGCTTCCAGGCTGGCGCGCGTGGAAGCGGACGTGGCGCTTCCGGTGTCTCCGTCCGGCGACGAACCGCTGCACGCGGTGTACTCGAAGGCGTGCGTGCCGTTGATCGAGCGCGCCGTGGCGGAGGGCCGCCTGAAAATGACCGACTTCCTGTCGGAGGCGCGCGTGGTGCGGGTTGAGATCGATCCCGCGGCGTGGACGGAAGGGCCGGTGCCGCCGTTCTTCAACCTCAACACCCCCGCCGACGTGCGCTTCTTCGAGTCTGTTACAAATAATTCTCAAAACTTATCGTAACGTTACGTTTAATTCTCAAAATTTATCGTAACAGTTACAAAATATTTTCAAAATATATTGTAACAGTCCGGGCGGACGGTCAAGCTTGGGTTGCGGCCCGCGCGCGCCGCTGATAGACTCCGGCGACTCATGGACACCGAACGCCCCGCTCCTTCCACCGCCGGCGTAGGGGTGCTGAAGGAGCTGTACGGGCCGATTCATGCCGACATCGACCGCGTCGAGGCGCTGCTTCGGGCGGAGCTGCGCTCCGAAAACCCCTTCCTCGCGTCGCTTGTCTCCCATTCCCAGAAGTTCCAGGGGAAACGAATGCGCTCGGCCATGCTGTTGTATTCGGCCCGGTTGTGCGGCGGCGTCACCGATCTGCATGTCGCCCTCGCCGGCGTGGTCGAGCTGCTCCACAGCGCCACCCTGGTTCACGACGACGTGCTCGACGAGGCCCAGCTCCGCCGTCAAGTCGACACGCTGAACCGGCGCTGGGGCAACGAGACGAGCGTTTTGTTCGGCGACTACCTGTTCGCCAAGGCGTTCATCCTCTGCTCGCGCCTGAACCATCACGAAGCGAACCGGATTCTGGGACGCACCGCCCAGGACATGTGCGAGGGCGAACTCTCCCAGATCGCCACCAAGTTCGACCCGGACATCGACGAGGAGCGCTACCTCCGGATCATCGAGCTCAAAACCGCCCGGCTGTTCTCCACCGCCTGCCGCCTGGGAAGCCTGGGGTGGGAGAGCGATCCCGCCCAGATCGAGGCCCTCTCCTCCTACGGCCTCAACTTCGGCATCGCCTTCCAGATCATCGACGACGTGCTCGACATCACCGGCGAGGAAGCCGAAGTGGGCAAATCCCTGGGCACCGACCTGTCCAAAGGTAAATTGACGCTTCCCGTGATCCGCCTGCTGCGGAATCTGTCGGGCTCCGACGGCCAGGAGCTCCGCGCGCTGATCGCGTCCTCCGACAACCTGCCGGAAAAGCGCACGCGCATCCTGGGGTTGATCCGGCAGGGGGACATCGTGGCCGCGTGCCTGCGCCGCGCCGGAGAATTTCTCGACGCCGCGCGCCGGGCGCTGCGGCCCCTGGGCGACTCGCCCGAGACCGCCGCCCTGCTCGAGCTGGGCTCGTTCGCCCTGCACCGCCGCGCATGACCCCCGAACCGTTTCCGCCCGACGCGCGCGTGCGATCGCTGCGAATGCGCGTCCGGTACGGCGAAACCGACAAGATGGGCGTGGTCTATCATCCCAACTTCTTCCGTTTCTTCGAGCTGGGACGCACGGAATATCTCCGCGACGCCGGCCTGGCCTACGCGGAACTGGAGCGCCGCGGCTTCCTTCTCGTGGTGACGGAGGCGGCCGCCCGATTTCACGCCAACGTGGGATACGACGAGGAAATCGTGATCCGCACGACGGTCCACTCGATGGGCCGGGCCTCGCTTCGGTTCGTGTACGCCGTTGAGGACGCCGCCGGACGCCTCTTGTGCGACGGGTCGACGGAGCTGGCCTGCGTGGAGGCGGCCCGCCGCCGGCCCGCCCGGCTTCCGCCGGACGTTGTCTCCCTTTTGCGGTCGACGCAGGGACACCCCACCGGATTCTCGTCCAATATGAATGAGTCCGTCACGTAGCCGCTCCGGCGGGGCGAGTCGCCCGCAATGAAAAGGACCGTTGGCGGGCGACTCAATTGCGTGACGGGACCAGGCCCGACCCCTATAATTCGAACTTTGCGTCGAAGACGCATGCATTTGGAGATCTCCGTTCCATGAGCTCACTTCGGACGGCCCTTTGGGCGTTCCCTCTGCTGTTGTGCGCGTTCCAGGCCGACGACCGCAAGTCCGCCAAGGCGCTGCTCGACGATGGGAAGTCTCTGGAGTCGGAAGCGCGCGAGACCTCCCTCGCCTTGAGCGTGATCGTGCGCGAGATCGCCGCGATCGACGCGCGGATCGACAAGATCGAGGCGCAACGGCGAAAAATGGAAGCCGAGCGGGAACGATCGTCGGCGGCCGAGGACCGTCTGAGGGAGCCGTTGGCGCGGCTCGACGCCGAACGGAAGCCGCTGGACGCCCGGCGGGCCCGCCTGGAAGCCCGGCGCGCGGAGCTCGAAGAAAAGAAGCATCTCGCACGGGCGCTGGACAAGTACCGCAAGGCCGCGGAGAAAGCCGGCGCGGAGAATCGCAAAGACGTGCTGGCGGGCGCGCTGCTGGGCATGGCGCGCGTCCACGAAATGTCCGTGCCTGAAAACATCGCGGAAGCCCAGGCGGCGTATGCCAAGATCGTCTCGCAGTGCGCCGATCAGGCGGCCGAGGCGGCGTTCGCCCGGGAGAAAATCGCCCAGAAGGGGGTGGACGTCTATCTGGCGCACTTTGAGGACTTCGTGACCCGCTGGAGGGACTACCAGCGCAACGATCCGGCGCCGCTGGAAGAGAAGAAGAAAGAAATATGGTCGCGGATTCAGGCTCTCGGCGGCGACGCCGTCCACGGGTTGCTGGCCGGCGCGGGCCATCGGGACGAAATCGTGCGGGAATTCGCGGCGCAGAAGCTGGCCGAGGTGATCGACGAGGCGGGCCTCGCCCGGCTCGTGTCCAAACTGAACGACCCGGCCGGGGCCATGAGGGCGGGCGCCGCGACCGCCTTGAAACACATCTTCAGGGTGTGGAACGAGGCTCGGGCCTACGACCAGCGGGCTCAAAACATTCGAAACGACCTGGGTTCCCTCAAATCGGACAGTCCGGAAGCCACCGCATTGATCGAGAAGCAGCTTCAAGAAGCGGAAAAGCTGGGGCAGCGGGCCGCCGATCTGCGGCGCGGCATTCCCAAGGACCTGGCGGCCGCGCGCGGTCCGGTGGAGACCGAGCTGGATAAACTCCTGCGCGACGAAAAGGCGCATCCCGTTTCCCGGATCGAGGCCGCGAAAACCGTCGAAGCGATCGGCGACATCTCAGGGATGTTGGCGGAGGCCCTCCTCCAAGGGCTTCAAAGCAAGGATCGCTCCGTGCGTGAAGCGTGCGCCGTCGCCGCCGGCGTGGTGGACACGGCCGATTTCACCGCCAAACACAAGCTGGCGGACCGCCTCATGGCCGTCCTCCAGTATCGTCCCGAAACCGACGAGAAGCCCATGGCGGAACGCGATCTGGCCAACGACGAGCACGCGCGCGCCGCGGCGGCCGTCGCCTTGGGTCGAATCGGCGTGGTGAAGAGCATTCCGGCGCTCATCAGCGCGCTTTCGGATCCCTCGCTGGACGTGCGCACCGCCGCCAACGACGCGCTCAAGGAGATCACCGGGAAGGACATGGGGTACGATCCCAATCCCTTCATTCCCGGAGCCGCGGGCGCGGATCAGGCGCCCAGCCAGGCGGACATCGCCCGGCTCAAGCAGGAGAAGCGCCAGGAAGGCATCGACCAGTGGCTCGCATGGTGGGCCGATACCCAGGGCGTGCCCGTCCTGGTCGAGCGCTTCTGGAAATTCCAGGCGACGTGGAAAGCGAGCGATCCCGCGGACGTCTTCGACAAGGCGTACTTCATGGAGCGTCAACCCGACGCGCCGGAGCAGCGCGCCCACGCGGAACGGATCGCCGGCCGCTTCCATGCCGTCAAGGACTTCATGGAACAGGACGCGGTGGATCTGGGCGCTCCCGCGCTCGAAAAGCTGATTCCGTTCCTCTCCGGAGCCTGCGACCTCGACAAGAACCTGCCCGACCTTCAGCCGAAGTCGCGCGCCGTCATCCGGCTCTTCGTGGCCGAAACGATCACGAAGCTGATCCAGAAGCTGGACGCGTCGGATCAGGTGGCGGCGTTTCGGGAAAAGCTCTCGACGGGATCCCGAGACGAGAAAGTCGGAGCGGCTTTGACGCTGGGATTCCTGCCTTCCGGCATGGTTACCGACGCCGATCGGGAGGCCCTGGAGCGGCGCGGTTTGGACGACGCGGACGCCTTGGTCAAGGAGGCCGCCGCGCGGGCGCTGGCTCGGGTCGGCGACCCGAAGAACGGGCCCGCCCTGTCCCGCGTGGCCGCCGACAACGCGGCCGGCGAGGCGGCGCAGATCGCCGCCCTGCGCGCGATTGCCGCCCTCAAGCCCAAGTCGGAAGAGGTGGTCTCCGCCGTCGGGGAACTGGTGGGCGGGGAGTCCGACAGCAAGAGGGCTCGAACTCCGCTGGTGCGCAAGTACGGCTGCGAGGCGCTGGGAGCCATCGGCGATCCGGCCGCGCTCCGGAGCCGAGCGTTGCTGCGCGCGCGCCGCGACATCACGGAGGCGGTTCGCGAGGCCGCTCGCCGCGCGATCGTCGCCATCGGCCAGGGAGCGTCCGAGGAGTCCATCGCGGTCGCGCTGGAAGTCCTCAAGCCCGAGGCCAAGACGCCTTCGCTCGACCGGTCCGGCGCGGCGCTGGCCCTGGGGGACCTGGCGAGTCCGGCGTGCGTTCGTCCCCTTCTCTATCGTGTGGTGGATGAGAACGCGCCGCTGCTCATGAAGGACGGCGATCCGACGGTGCGGGCGGCGTGCGCCGAGGCGTTGGGCAACATGGGCGCGGCGGCGAAATACGCGCTGGTCGGAGAGAAGCTGATCGAAGCCTTGTCGGATCGGGGCAAGGAAGTCCAGCGGCATGCTTATCAGGCGCTTCGGAAGATCGCGTACCCCTCGAGCCCTCCGGACTTCAAGCCCGAAGACAAAGCCGCGGATCTGGCGATCAAGATCGAGAACATTCGGGTATGGTTCGAGCAGGAGCGTGCCAACTGGAAAGAGCTGGGACCTTAAAACAAAGTCGAGAGTCCCGAGTCCCGAGTCATGAGTCATGACTCGCGACTCGGGACTCTCGACTCGGGACTCCATGAAGTACGGCACCTATCAGCTCGGCCACAAGACATCCGCCTGCGCGATCATGGGCGCCTTCGCCTACGATCTGGCCCAGGCTTTTTTTCGTCACTACCGCCGGCCCTATCGATTCGCCGACCTGCTCGCTTTCCTTCAAGCGGACGGTCCGGAGCGGTTGCGCGAGATCGACCTGGGACGGATGAAGGATGACCGGAAGGTCTGCCTGCCGCTGCGTGAAGTGCGCCTGCGGGCGCCGATCTTGCGGCCGCCCAAGATCATCTGCGTGGGCCTCAATTACCGGGAGCACGCGCGGGAGCAGAAGAAGGACCCGCCGGCCGCTCCCCTCCTGTTCGCCAAAGCCCCCAACGTCGTGATCGGGGACGGCGACGCCATCAAGATCCCGGAGGGGATGTCCGAAAAGATCGATCACGAGGTGGAGCTGGGCGTCGTCATGGGCCGGCCGGCGCATCGCGTGCCGCGGGCCGAAGCGCTCTCTTACGTTTTCGGATATACCGCGTTCAATGACGTGACCGCGCGCGACGTCCAGCAATCCGATCGGCAATGGTTTCGGGGAAAGAGCTTCGAGACGTTCGCGCCTCTGGGGCCGATCATCGTCGGCGCCGACGAGATCCGCCCTCAAAGCTTGGACCTGTCGCTCTTCGTCAACGGAGTCCAGGTTCAGAAAGGTCATACCGGAGACATGATTTTCGACGTGGCCGCGATCATCGAGTACATCAGCGCCAGCGTCCCGCTGGAGGTGGGCGACGTGATCGCCACTGGCACGCCCGCCGGAGTGGGCGTTTTCCGGAATCCGCCGGTCTTCCTCAAGAAAGGCGACGTGGTGGAGGCCCGGATTCAAGGGATCGGGAGTTTGACGAATCCGGTGGCGTAAGAAGCTCGTAGCTCGTAGCTGGGTGCTTGTAGCGGAAAAGACCTGTCTTATATAAGCTACCGGTTTCTGGTTTTTTGTCTACAAGCTACCAGCTTCCAGCACCAAGCTTTTCTATGGGAACCCGCGTCCGGTTCGCGCCCAGCCCGACGGGCGACCTGCACATCGGGAGCGTCCGCACGGCGCTCTACAATTTCCTCTTCGCCCGCCACGAGAAGGCGACCTTCGTCCTGCGCATCGAGGACACGGATCAAAAACGCAACAAGGAAGAGGCGCTGCGGGGCATCACGGACGGATTGGCCTGGGCCGGTCTGACCTGGGACGAAGGCCCCGTCTTTCAAAGCGATCGCCTGGATCTCTACGCGGAGTGCGCCCGGCGGCTGGAAGCCTCCGGCCGCGCCTATTGGAGAGATGACCCCGGAAAAGGGCGCGCCCTCGTATTTCGCATCGACCGCCGCAAGATCGGATGGGACGATCTGGTCCACGGGCCCAGCGCGCGGGACATCTCGGCTGATCCGGACCTGGTGATCGTCAAGTCGGACGGCTTTCCGACCTATAACTTCGCGTGCGTCGTCGACGATCACGACATGAACATCACGCACGTGCTGCGCGGGGACGAGCATTTCGCCAATACGCCGAAGCAGATCTCGCTGTACCGCGCGCTGGAATGGGCGCCGCCCGTGTTCGGCCACATGCCGCTCATCCTGGATCCGGACGGAGAAAAGCTGAGCAAACGCAAGATGGAGAAGTACGCGAACATCGGTCTCCCGGTGGTCGTCGAGGAATGCCGCCGCCTGGGCTATCTTCCGGAGGCCGTGGTGAATTTCGTCGCCCTTCTGGGGTGGTCTCCGGGGCACGACATCGAACTCATGACGCTGGACGAGATGATTCGCGCCTTCACGCCGGAGCGCATCAACACCACGCCGGCGCGGTTCCTGGTGGACAAGCTGCTGTGGATGAACGGGATGTATATTCGCCGGTGCGCCCTGGATCGATTGACGGAACTGTCGCGCCCCTACATCGAAAGCGCCTACGGGCCGCAGCCGCCCGAGAAGATCCGGGAAGCGGTGCGGCAGCAGCAGGAGCGCCTGAAACGCCTCGACGAGCTGGCGCTCTCCACGCGCTTCGTCTTCGCCTCGCGGGTGGAGTACGATCCCAAGGCGGTCGAGAAGTGGCTGGAGCCCGACGGCGCCCGCGCGCTGCTGGCGGAGGTTCGGAAAGGCCTGGCGGCGATGCACACGATGGACAAGGAGGGGATCGAGGCGTTGCTGGGACGGATCGTGCAGGAGCATCAGACGAAGCTGGGCCACGTCGCGCAACCCTTGAGGGTGGCGGTGACGGGCGGCACGGTGAGCCCGCCGATCCACGACACGCTGGAGATCCTGGGACGGGATACCGTTCTGGCGCGCATCGACCATGCGCTGGAGATCGCGGGATCGAAAAAATAAAGGAGATGTTCAGATGCGGGGAGATGGGGAGATAGGAGGGATGCCGAATCTCTTATCTCCTCATCACCGCGCTTCACCCTATCTCCCATGAATCCCGTACTGGTCGTCGGGTCCGTGGCGCTCGACACGATCGAGACGCCCCTGGAGAAGTGCGAGAATCTCCTGGGGGGATCGGCCACGTATTTCTCGCTGGCGGCGCGCCACTTCACGCCGGTGCGGGTGGTCGGCGTCGTCGGGCACGATTTTCCGCAGATTCACCGGGATCTGTTTCATCGCCTGCGCATCGACACGGAGGGCCTCCAGACCGCGGCCCGCCGGACGTTTCGCTGGCATGGGCGCTACGATCAGCGCCTGTCGGGGCGGGAAACGCTTTCGGTCGATCTGGAAATTCTGGACCTCTTCCGGCCAGAATTGCCCGATTCCTACGGAGATTCCAAATTCGCGTTGCTGGGAAACACCAGTCCCGCCACTCAGGAGCGCGTCCTGCGCCAGCTTCATCGTCCGACGTTCGTGATGCTCGACACGATGGACATCTGGATCCGGACCGAGCGCGAGCCGCTGGCCGCCCTGCTTCCCAAGGTGCATGCTTTGTGCATCAACCAGGAGGAGGCCTTGATGCTGGCCGACTCCATCAACCTGGTTCAGGCGGCGCGCCGGCTGCTAGAGGCGGGGCTCAAGTGCCTGATCATCAAGCGCGCGGAGCACGGCGCGACCATGATCACGCGCGATTTCGCCTTCTCCGTTCCCGCCTTTCCGACGGAGCAGGTCACGGATCCCACGGGGGCTGGAGATGCGTTCGCCGGGGGCTTCCTCGGATACCTGGCCAAGACGGGCGTGGACGCCTCCAATCTGCGGCGCGCGTTGCTTTATGCCACGGTCATGGGATCGCTCGCCGTCGAATCATTCGGGCCGGATCGGATCGCTTCGGCCGCCCTTCCCGAGATCGATCGGCGCTTCGCCGAAATGGTGCGGATCATCTCGTTGTAGAGGTCACTGGAGCTCGTAGCTGGTAGCTTGTGGCTTGTAGCCGCTCCTAGCTACAAGCTACCAGCTACGAGCTATCAGCGCACTCGTGACTCATGACGCGTGACGCGGGACTCGGGACTCAGAAGCCCACGCGCCGCCAGGCGCGAACGGCGTTCGGGCCGGCCGATGTGCGACGAGCCGCGTCGGCCGCGTTCACGTGGCGATCCCTCGCGGCCTCCGCCCTGGTCCTCTTCTTCCCCTTGATGCTCGCGGCCGCCGTTTCCAGGGCGATCCAGTCGGTCGAGCCCGAAGGCTCGCGCCGCGTGCTGGAACATGGGCCGGCGCTCTTGACGGTGATCGCCGCCGGAGGCTGCGTGGCTTTGAACGCCCAATTGGCACGCCGGCGGATCGACTCGGCGCGGCTCCCGTTCCGGGAAGAAGCGCGCCGATGGGCGACGGCGCTGGCCCTGTGTGCCGGGGTCGCGTTCGCGTTTGGAGCCGTCTTCCTGGCGTTCCAGGGCATTCTGGCGCTTCTGAAGGGAGGCGCCGATTTCGTTCCCGTGCTGGATCGGGCGTTGAGATCGCTGCGCGTCATTCCCATCGCTCTGGCCGCGCTGGCGGTGGCCAGCTTGGCGGCGCTGGCTTTTGTCGTGACGTATCTTTCCGCCATTCTCGCGGTCGAGCAATGCTCCACGTCGGACGCTCTGGACGCGCTCAAGCGGCTCTGGCGGCGGGCCTCCGCCGACATGCTGCTTCATTTCGCGTTGATCGGCCTGGCGGCGGCGGGAATGGGCTGGGTCATGAGCGAACTGACGGCGCACATCTTCGGTCTGGCGGGCGGCGAATCGCCTCCACCGTCCTGGTGGACGACCCTTTATGAAGTCGCGATGTTCCGGACCCTCTCATGGATGCTTCCTTTGTCCATGCTGGGAACGTTCGGCGTCGCCTCCTACCTCGCGCTTCAGGCGGACGGTCCGGATTCCGGTCGCTCCCCCACCGCTTCGTGACAGCGGGCGAAAGACCCGACGGATTGTCGCGCGGGCGATGTGCGGCGTGGAGACGGAGCAAAGGTGGATGCGCAAGCTGGGCCCGCAGTCGGGGAAGCCCAACGAAGGCGACGTCCGCAAGGCGAATCAGGAGTTCTTCAACGAGGTGTTGGGGAAAATTCGGGAGTAGGAAGTTTAAAGGAAAAAAATCGGCGCCGCGCGGGCGCCGATTTTTTTAGCCTGGCAACAACCTACTTTCCCACCGATGTGATTCCCGGCAGTATCATCGGCCCCTGGGGCTTAACGACCGTGGTCGGACTGGGAACGGGTGTTTCACCCAGGGCATCGGGTCACCAGGCGGGTAGCTATATATCGGAAACTTCTTCCCGCGTCAAGCGTTACGAAAAGTTTTGAGAATATTTCGTAACAGTCCGTCGCCAGCCTGTGGAGTGTTACGATTAATTTTGAGAATTATTTGTAACCTTAGGCCCACGTGATGATGCCCGTGTCGTATGGATGCGCCAGCTCCGGGTGGTTCGGCAGCACGCGCACGGCGAACCCGTGCCGGCCGCTGGAGCGGCACGGAAGCAGAGCTTCATAGCGATGGCGTCCGTTCCCGTCGCTTGCGACGACCGCCATGGACGCGGCGGTGCCTCCCTGGATGACGCCCTGCGCGTCCAGGGAACCGTTGTAGATTTCCACGGAAACGTCTTCCGGCTTCAGGGGACCCAGCTCCACCGTCGCGGCGACCCGCAGCTCGCTTCCGACCTTCAACTCACCGTTGGCCTGGACGTCGACGGCGCTGACGCGCACTTGCTTCCACGCCGCGCGCACCGCGCGGCGCCACGCCGCCAGTTCGCGCGCCGGGCGGTAGGAATCCGGTTCCAGCGCGCGGCGGCGCCGGAGCGCGGGCACGTAGAACCGGTCCGCGTACTCCATCGCCATCCGATGGGAGCTGTACCGCCACGCCAATGACTTGATCGACGCCTTGATCCGGGCGATCCACCCCCGCGGGAGCTCGAGGCGGTCCCGCGCATAGAAGAGCGGGATGACTTCCTGCTCCAGGAGGTCGTAAAGCGCCCGGCTTTCCACGAAATCCTGATATTGCGGGTCCTGGTACACCTCTCCCCGCCCGATGGCCCATCCCCCTTCCGGGAAATATCCCTCGTCCCACCACCCGTCCAGGATGCTGAGGTTCAGGACGCCGTTCATGGCGGCTTTCATGCCGCTCGTGCCGGAGGCTTCGTGAGGCCGCCGCGGCGTGTTCAGCCACACGTCGACGCCCCGCACGAGATACCGTTCCAGCTCGATGTCGTGGTCCTCGAGGAACACGACACTGGTGCGGAAGCGCGGGTCGCGCGACACGTGCACGATCGTCTTGATGAATTCCTTGCCGGGCACGTCGTTCGGATGCGCCTTGCCGGCGATCAGGATCTGAATGGGCCGCTGCGGATCGTTGACGAGGGACGACAGCCGGTCCAGGTCGCTGAAGAGGAGGATGGCGCGCTTGTAGGTGGCGAATCGCCGCGCGAAGCCGATGGTGAGCGTCCGCGAGTTGAGGATCTCATCCGCGCGGTCCAGCTCCACGCCGGACGCGCCGCGGCGGGCGAGCTGCTTGTGCAGGTGCCGCCGGGCGTAAAATACCAGGCGTTCCCGCCGGATCTGATGCGTCCGCCACAGTTCGCCGTCGGGGATCTGGTCGACGCGCGCCCAGGAGGCGGGATTCCACGGCTCCTCGAAGTAGCGCGGCCCCAGGTAGGTCTGATAAAGCTGCGCCATGTCGTGGCTGATCCAGCTCGCGGCGTGGACGCCGTTGGCGATGTGGCGGATGGGCACCTCGTCTTCCGGCACTCCCGGCCACAGATGATTCCACATCTTTCGCGACACGGCGCCGTGCAGGCGGCTGACCCCGTTGCAAAAGGCGGAGTGGCGCAGGGATAGCGTGGTCATGCAGAACGGATCCTGGAAAGCTCCCGGCGCCCGTCCCAGCGACAGGAATTCCTCAGGCGACAGCCCCAGATCTTTCGCCATGCCGTGCAGGTAGAACTTCACCATCTCGGGCTCGAACCGTTCGATGCCCGCGGGGACCGGAGTGTGCGACGTGAAGACGTTCGAGCACCACACGACCTCGCGCGCCTCGTCGATCGTCAAGCCGGATTCCGCCATCAACTCGCGCATCCGCTCCAGGATGAGGAACGCGGAGTGGCCTTCGTTCAGGTGGAACGCGGCGGGCCGGATCCCCATCGCCCGCAGCGCGCGGATGCCTCCGATGCCGAGCACGATTTCCTGTTTGAGCCGGTTCTCGCGGTCGCCGCTGTAGAGCTGCGAGGTGATGCCGCGGTGCGGCGGCGGGTTGGATTCCGTATTGGTATCCAGCAGATACAGAGGAATGCGGCCGACGGTCACGCGCCAGACGCGGATGCGGACTTCGGTTCCGGCCAAATCGACGCTCACCTCGCGCGGTCGTCCGGAGGGGTCGCTTTCCGGCGTCACGGGCAGTGTGTACCAGTCGTTTTCCGGGTTCTCCTCCTGTTGCCAGCCGTCCTGGTTGAGGTATTGCCGGAAGTAGCCGTGGCTGTAGAGCAGTCCGACGGCGACCAGCGGCAAGCGCAGGTCGCTGGCGGTCTTGAGGTGGTCGCCGGCGAGGACGCCGAGGCCGCCGGAGTAGATGGGCAATCCCACGTCGATGCCGTATTCGGCGGAGAAGTACGCGATGGGGTCCTTGGCATGCTCGGCGTGGGCACGGTCGAACCATCCCTTGCGGGTGAGGTGCTGGCGGAACTCCTCCTGGACGCGTTCGAGCGTGGCCAGGAAGCTCTCGTCGCGGGCGAACTCTTCGAGCTTCGATTGCGGGAGGAGTCCGAGCATGCGGATCGGGTTGCGCCCGCTGGTTTCCCAGAGGTCGCGATCCATGCGGATGAAGAGCCGGATGGCCTCCCAGTTCCAGGAGTACCACAGGTTCATCGCCAGGTCGCGCAGCGGCGCCAGGCGCGCCGGCAGGTTCGGCACGACGGTGTACGTGTGGATTTTCATGGCACCGGAAGTCTAAGGGCGTTTGCGGTTTTTCGCAACCGGGTTCCGCCGTTCCGGGCCCCCTTCCCCGCGACTTTTTCCCGAGAATTTGAGGTTCAATTCCATTTCATCAGGTAACCTTCAGGGTAGGGCTGCATCCTTTATGCGGAGAAGAAGGATCGCCGTGGAACAGGATTCGAACGTGATCCACCGCCGAGATGCCGAGACCGTCCAGCGCGTCCTGTCCGGCGACAAGGAGGCGTACGCCGACCCGATTCGTCGACACGAGAAGAGGGCTTCAGGGTGAGGACTGAGCCAATCTGCTCCAAGCGGTTTTTGACCGCATAATTTCTCGGCACCGGCACTTAGTTTACGGATGGAAGCCATGTTCCACGGCGAATCGCAATCCAGCGGCGATGGACCCCGCCCTCCCTCCGGCGCCGGGCCCTGGGGCTACGCCCAGATGGCCGCGCTGCTGCTGCGGTCGCTCGACGGTCTGCAGAATGCTCAAGAGGAAGCGGATCTGAACCTGCGCTTGGCCGCGGAAGCGCCGCTTCGCCGTTCCTTGCTCAAACTACCCCGCCAGGAGACCTTGCTCCGCAGCGCCGCTACGCACGCTCGTATTTCCATGTCCGCCGCCTTCTCCGCCCACCGGAGGGCAAGGAGAGGAGGAGAAAGAAGGTACGGACCCTGGTGAAGCAGGAGACCATCGAAAAAGCGGTACACCCGGTGGATGCGGCTCCGTCGGCCTCGATCTGCTTTGGCTGACCTTCGCGCTGGGCGTCGTTCGCCGGCGGGCGGCAATCGGGTCGCTCACGCCGGTGGGCCGGCCAAGGGGTGTCTCCATTTCAGCCCGCGAAACCGGCTGTAGTCGCGATCCGTCGTGATCCACTCGCACCCCCATTCGATCGCCAGCGCCGCCAGCCAGGCATCCGGAATCATGTTTCCGGTTGCGCCCGATTCCCGACACAGGCGCGTGAAAATCTCCCAGTGCCGGTTTCCGGGGTCGATCCGGACGGCGCCGGGCGCGGTCCGCAGCGCTTCGACAAAGCGTAGCGCGTCCACGAGCGGGTCCGGAGGGCTGAAGACGGCCGGATGGGTGACCACGCGGAGGAACCCGCTCAGGACCAGATCGGAAACACCGAAGGGCTCCTCTGCATTGACGGCCGCCTCCAGCCATTTCCGGTAGGCGCCGTGATCCGATGAAGTCTTCCGGAACGCGTAGACCAGAACATTGACGTCAGGAAGGATCACCGGCCCTCCATCCGATCCAGCAGCGCGGCCGAGTCGTCCAGAGAAATTCCCGGCAATAATCCGCCCGCGTGCCGCGATACGGGGAGGCGGATCGGGCGGCCGGCGCGGCGCTTCCGCCGCGCCGCGAACGCCTCTCGGAGCGCCTCCTCCACCACTTCCCGCAGGCTGCGACCCGTCTCCGCCGCGACCCGTTTCAGCGCGCGGTAGAGATGCTCGTCCAAATCCAGCGTCGTTCTCATACATAAAAGCATAGAATAAAGACATAAATATGTCAATCCGGCTTCGCCGGGTCGCGACCCACCGTCCTCCCCATCCTTTTCTTTCGGTCGTGTGTTATAATGTTTGAGAACCTTCGTTCGCCCCGATCTTCAGCGGGCGATTTTTCATGGAAAGCCGCGCGTAATCCGCGGCCACAGGTTGCATAGCGTTCACGGACATCCGCCGCGCGCGAGCAGGACCCTCTTGAAGATTTGACATCTTGATGCATGCATTGTATGCTATGATGCGTGATAACGACGATTTCCATCGATTCCCATCTGCTTCAAAAGGCCAAACGCCTGGCTCAGGAGTCCGGAAAGACGCTTTCCGAGCTCGTTGAAGACGCGCTTCGCTTGACGGTGGGACGGCCTTCGGTCCCAGGGAGAGGCTACCGTTTTCGAATCGTCACGGTTCGAGGAACGGCCCCCCCTTCCATCGACCTGGCCGACCGCGATCGGCTCTATGACGCCATGGAAAATCATCGATGATCGCGGTCGATACCAATGTGCTCCTCTATGCGCACCGCCCGGAGATGCCGCTCCATGCCGCGGCCTTCAAGAGGCTAAAACGCCTGGCCGAAGCCGTGGATCCGTGGGCCCTTCCTCTTTTCTGCCTCCTGGAGTTCGTCCGGGTGATCACGCATCCTCTTGAGCGTTTGGTCTAATTCACGGCCGCCATCGCGCAGGCGAAGACCGATCGGGACATCTTCCATGCGATGCGCCCGCTCATGGATCAGTCGATGCGGCTCGTTGGGTCTCGGGGGAAAGCGGAAGCGGCGGAACTCCGAGAACTGGAGAAACGGGCGCAGGCGTGGAAGAAGAGGTCGTAATCGTCGACACCTCCGTCTGGATCGACGTCCTGCGGTCCCGCCCTTCCATGCACCGGGAGGAAGTCTCACGGCTGGTCCGCCTGGACCGGGCCGGAATCTGCAGCCTTATCCTGGCGGAAATTCTGGAGGGCATCCGCTCCGCGAAAGAAGAGGAGGAGGTCCGCCGGCGCCTCTCCGTGGTTCGATCGCTTCCGATCGCGGAATCCGTCTGGGAAGAAGCGGGGCGCCTGGGAGCGGCCCTGCGCCGAAAGGGGATCACCGTTCCCCTTTCCGACCGCGTGATCGCCATCGTGGCCCTTCGCCAGAACTGTCCGGTCTACACGGTCGACAAGCATTTCCAAAGGATCCCCTCGCTTCGCCTGTATGCCGCCCGCTGACGGATCGCCGTCCCGTCCCCGCCCTCTCGGCGTTACTTGGAAGTAACCAGATTACTCGAAGTACTCATGTAGATTGCCAAGAGGCTGCTGTCGAGTGTCCTTATTCCCACGTTCAGAGCCCTTTTGCCGCGTTTTCCGATCTGGCCGTCCTTTTGCTATATCGGATCCGTCCTTCACGCCAGTGTGGGAGCGGGCCGATGCGGGAGAGGAATCGCGAAGTCCGTAAGGACGCCGTGCTGGTCGCCGTCTTGGTCGTCCTGATCACGCTGTTCCTTCTGATCACCACGGTCACCGTCGTGAAAGCCTTCACACAGTCTGTTTTCTGAACGGGAGGCGCGCGGCATTCGCGCCCGCTCGTCAAATCGAGTATCATCTCCGGCATCGCATGAAACATTCGCTCCTTCCGGGGATCGTGCTCGCATGCCTCGTCTCCGGGACTCAGGAGGCCAAAGGTCCTGATCCCGTCCGCCTTCACGGCGTTACGACAAGAGACGGGACGTTCGAACTGACGTTTCACACGCCCTACCCCAAGGGCGCGGCCCTCGACGTGATCCTGGAACGCGTCGTCTGCTACATGACGTGGAGTCCCTGGCTGGAGCCGATGCCCGGCGGGAGCCCAATCGAGCTCGTCAACATGACGATCCGCAAAGACATCCAGCCCGTTCCCCCGGGCGACGCGTACGCCCCCCGATCCCTCGTTGGAAAGGACGGCGTATTCACGCCGGCGCTCAAGACCGCCGAGGCGTTCTTTCAAGCGCTGCGATCCGCGATCGCCCGGGCTCGTGCTACAATTCAATCAGGAAGGGAGGCGCCTATGCCGACTTCCATCGACGCCGTCATCGATCGGATGATGTCTCTGGGCTGGAAGCCCGGAATTCCGGCTTCGGAGCAGCAAGTTCGCCGGCTGGAACAAAAAGTGGGCGCCGCGCTTCCGACGGATTATCGCAGTTTTCTGCTCATCGCCGGCGGCGGGGATCCGCAAGCCTCCGAGGCATGGCGCGGGCTGTGGCGGATCGGAGATCTTTGGACGTGGAATTGCCGATACCACATCCCCGACAACTTCCCCGGACTCCTGGCGATCGGCAATGAAGGTTTCATGGTCTACGCTTTGGATCTACGCCGGCCGGAGTCTCGGCCCGTCGTCAGCCTGGGTCTGAGCAGCTCGGTGTGGGACGACGTCCTCCAGGAAGCGAGTTCGTTCGTGGAATGGATGGACCGCGCCATCCCGGCGTGACGATTTTTGGCTCCCTCGCGGATCGCCGTTTTATATAATTCCGAGATGCCCTACCTCCTTCTGATCGCCCTTCTCGCCCAGGATGTCGTCCGGATTCCCAAGAACGACCCGGACAAGCAGGCGTACATCAGCGCCGCGTCCACTTGCCAGCAGATGGAACCCAAGATCGGCTCCGATCCGCGCGAAGTCATCGACTCGATGACGAACATCCTGACGAACGCCAGGCTGGAAAACCGGGAGTGCACGCTGCGCATCGAAATCCAGACCGGAACCTACCGGGATTACGCGTTCTTTCCCTACCACATCCGCGGCCGCGCCTATCTCGCCCGGGCGGAGTCCGACAAGGAGAACGCCGAGACGCTGTTCTCTCGGGCGGTCGACGACCTCCAGGTTTCGGTCTCCAAGGGGGTTCGGGCGAGCGAGGGGCCGCTCAAGACGGCCAAGAGCGGGCTCGATCGGATTCTCAAGGAAAAGGAGGCGGCGCGGACGCCGGCCGACGGAGTGCCCGAGGTGGATCCCCTGGTCCTCTTCAAGCCCAAGTGGCAGCGGCTCCTGGTGGACAACAGGTTCAAGTCGGCCCACGAACTCATCCTGAACGAGGGCAAGGACCTGAAAGAGGCGGACCGGCGCAAGCTGCTGGAGGACACGGAGCGGGAATGCCGGGCGTTCATCGACCGCCGGATGACCCGCTTCCTGGCCAACATGGCGAGCACCCATATCCTGATCCGGTTGAGCGACGACGATTTCGAGCGCGATTTCATCCTGCCGTCTCCGGACGAACTCATGACCACGGTGCCGGCGCTGGAGTGGGCGCGGAAATACCGTCCCGTCCTCAAGTCCGTCCAGGCGAAGCGCGAAAAGCACGAGGAACTTCTGGCGGCCGCGGCCGCGACGGCGGCGCTGGACGAAGGGCCCGACGTCCGCAGCGGTAACCCCTGGTTCCAGGCCATGGAGCTGCTGGCCTTCGAGCATCTTCGCACCCGCGTCAAGCTGGCCGTGGACGATTCCAAGCACGCGGTCGCCGCCGAGCGGGAGAAGAATCGGCAGAAGGTCGAGACGCTGCTGTCCGCCTATCGAACATTCAAGAACGGCCTGGATTCCAAGTTCCGCGATCGGCACGCGTTTCTGGAATCTCACGAAAAGGAACTGGCGGAGCTCCCGTCGGGATTCCCCGTGGAGCTGGCGGAATTGAAGGACATCGACATCGCGGCCTGCTTCGGCGAGCAGCTTCCCGAGAAGCTCGACGAGCTGGCCGGCACGCTGACCACGTTGGAGGGCCGCGAAGGCCTCTTTACTGTCGAGTCCCGCCAGAGTCTCTACACGAACCTGCTCATCGTCGGGGCGCTGAAGGGACTGATCGAGGGCGCGTCGGAAGAGGAGACGGCCGGCCGGCTCAAGCCGTTGGCGCAGAAACTGCGGCTTCGGGGATTGTCGCCGAACGGCGAGCAGGAGAAGTACGGGCCGCGCGTGCGCCGGGTGTTCGAGAAGCTATTCCCGTAGCTTCACCTTGAAGCTCTTCGGATCGTCCATTCGTCCGGCGATGAGATACGTCTTCCCGCCCTGGAGATCCTTTCCTTCGATGGCGAGCTGCACGTCCTTGTGATCGGCGTGTTTCAGCACGAGGCGGTAGTCGCCCACTTCCAGGTTCACGACCGTCAAGGGGGTTTCCTTGGTCGCCAGCGCCACCTCCGCCCCGTCCTTCTTGGTCAACATCACGTGGGCGAACGGATAGGCCGCGATCCGCAGCGTGACCGTTCCCTTGTAGCCGGTCACCGTGGCTCCGTCCGCCCTCAGTTCCTCCAGCGGATCGAGGAGGCTGACGAGCTGCGGGATGCCCCGGATCGCCTTGCTCATCATGTCGCTCCAATCCACCGCGCGCTTGGCAAAAGCCTGATTCTTGGCCCATATTTTGGAGTCGTTCGCGATTTCTTTGGTCTTCTTGCCGATGCGCTGGACGTGGTAGGCCAAAGTGTCCTTGACCTGGGTTCCCATGACGAACGGAATCTCCAGCGTCGTGAAGATGGCGCTCGCCTCCCGCAGGTGGAGATTGATCTTGTCCGCCAGTTCGGCGTCCTGAGGCTTCCACTGGTCGAAATCGATCTTGGCGCTGAAGTCGTTCCACGTGCTGGACCACTCGCCTTTCACTTTTTCCTTGTCCACCGGGAGGGGATCGGGCTTCTTGTCCGGAGGTCGCGCAGGCGGCGTGGCCATGTCTCCCTTCGTGAGAGGCTGCGCGTTCGATTCGGATCGGGTAGCCACGTAGCCGACGGCGATGGCCGCCACGAGGAGAGAGGCCAAGGCGGCCATGGCGGCGGGATTCCGGCGCAGCTTGCGCGCCACTTTCCTCAGACCGCTGGGCCGGGTCGCCTGGATCTCCTCGTTGGAGAGATAGCGCTTGATATCCTCCGCCAGCGCGCCGGCGGAAAGGTACCGGTCCTTCTTGTTCTTGGCCATCGCCTTCAGGACGATGGTTTCGACGTCCGCCGAGATCAGCGGATTCAGTTTTCGCGGCGGCGTCGGCTCCTCGTGGACGACCTTCATGAGGATGTCCATGGCGGACTCGGCGTGAAACGGCGGCTTGCGGGTGAGGATGGCGTACATCGTGGCGCCGAGCGAATAGACGTCGCTCTGCGCGTCGATCTGGTCCAGTTTGCCCTGCGCCTGTTCGGGCGGCATGTAGGCGGGGGTCCCCATGACCGATCCCGCCACGGAGAGCGAGCTGTCCGATCTGAGCGCCTTCGCCAGTCCGAAGTCCATGATGTACGGCCAGCCGTCGCCCGTCAGCATGACGTTCTGCGGCTTGAGGTCGCGGTGGACGATGCCGCGCTTGTGGGCGGCTTCCACGCCCTGCGCCACCATGGCGAAGATTTCGAGCACCTGCTTGATTTCGAGCTGCGCGTTGGCCAGCGATTGGCCTTCGATGAACTCCATCGCGATGAAATGCTGGCCGTGCCCCTCGCCGACTTCGTAAATGGGGGCGATGTTCGGATGGCGGAGGCCGCCGGCGAGCTGGGCTTCGCGCTTGAAGCGGGCGACGCCTTCGGGATTTCCGTCGGACGTGAGGAACTTGATGGCGACCCAGCGCAGCAAGGAGCGGTCGAACGCCTTCCACACGGTGCCCATGCCGCCCTTGCCGATTTGCTGGACGAGAATGTACTGGTTGACGAGGTTCTTGGGGTCCTTGGAGGCCGCGCGAGCTTCCTCGGGCCAACCGATGTCGGCCTTTCGGCTCCGATCGGAGGCCGCCTTGTCCTGCGCCTCTTGAGAGACGAGGGTTCGTTGCGACGATTCTCCGGTCTTGCCGGAGGCGTCGAACTGGGCCATCGTGAACATGCACGCGTCGTGCTTGGCGGGCGGGTCGGACGGGGAAAGGACTTCACCGCATCCGCCGCAGCGCTTGGTGGTGGCGTCGGCGCCCAGACCGCCGCCCCCCTGGGAGCCGGGACTGGCCGAAGTCATGCGGGGAAAGTATACCACAGGCGCGCAACCGGCATCCAGCCCATCTGATGAGCAAGTTTGAAGTTGGAAGCGTGTCGTTCGTAGATTTCCGACTGCGAACTTCGAACTCCGAACTGCCGGATTTCCGGATCTTTTGACAAAAGATCGATCGTCGCCTATTCTCAACGCCGATGTGGCGCGGAACGCTTCTTCTGTGCGGCGTGGCCCAGGTCTCATGCTCGATGTACCTGGGGTCGTCCCGCCCGTTCGACGCGGCCCGGCTTTCCGAGTCGGGATGGATCGCCGTTTCGGGCGTGAAGGAGGTCCGCCAGGAAGACGACAAGGCGTGCGGCGCCGCTGCGTTGGAGATGGTGCTGAGTCGTTTTCAGGAGCCCTGCTCGCAGGCCGACATCATCCGGAATTGCCGCCTCGATCCGGTCGACGGCATTCTTGCTGGAGCGCTTCGCGAGTTCGCCCGCGCGCATGGATTCCGAGCGCGCCTGATTCGGGGGAGGCGCGAAGATATCGAATACGAATTGCGCCGGGGCCGGCCGCCCATCGTGGGATTGGTCAAGCCGTATGCGGATCGAGCCGCCCTGCACTATGAGGTCGTGGTGGCGATTCATATGGAGCGGGAGGAGATCGTGACGATCGATCCCGGGCGCGGATACACGATCAATTCCTGGGAGGGTTTCCAACAGGAATGGCAGCCGTCGGATCGGTTGCTTCTGGCCATTGGCCCTTTTCCACGAGGAGCAGAATGATGGGCTTCTTCTCGATCCAGGATCCCGCGATGACCGATGCGGAGGATGTGGCCTACGCCGCTCGCGAGGCGCAGGCGCCGCACTTGGCGCGCTTCGAGGGAGGCGACGCGGTGGGGTTCGTGCTGGGCGTCCTGCTGGTGGCGGCTCTAGTCCTGCTCATCTACTACCTGATCGTCGAGTTGCATCATCGTCATTAACCGTGGCGGCGGCGCTTCAACCGGAACCACCAGACCCCGCCCGGCCGCGTTATTCCCGCCGGCCGTTTCCGCCGTACCGTTTCGTGCCGGGACGGACGCCGCATCCGCGGCGCGATCCGAGGGGGCATTCGTTCGGCGTGCCGGAACCGAAACCGCCCCCGCCCGATCCGGAGCGGTGGCGCGAGAACGAAGATTATCTCTACGGGATCGATCTCTTCAACTTCGCCTACTGGTGGGAATGTCACGAAGCGCTGGAAGGACTCTGGCATGCCGCGGGCCACGTCACGCCGTGCGGTCAATATCTGCAAGGCGTCATTCAGGTTTCGGCGGCCAACCTCCAGCGGTTCATGGGTCGCCTCGAGACGGCGCGGCGCAAGGCGGAGGAAGGCTTGGCCCGGCTCGAGGGACTTCCTCCGGAATACATGGGGGTCCGCGTCGAGGACTTTCGCCGCGACGTCCGGGACTACTATGAGTCGCGGCGCGACCGGCCGCCCCTCATTCTGTTACAATAAGTTTTGAGAATATTATGTAACATGCTGCGAGGGACGCACCGGACAGTTACAAAATATTCTCAAAATACATTGTAACGGTGGAGGTGCGGGAGCGCGGGCGTTAGAATCAAAGATGGTGACGGATCTGGCGAAAAAGAAGTGCACGCCCTGTCGCGGCGGCGTCCCGCCGCTCGATGCCGCGACCATCACGCCGCTGGCCGCGCATGTGCCGCACTGGACCGTCGTGCGAAACCACCATCTGCACCGGGCGTTCACGACGAGGAATTTCGCCGACGCCCTCGATCTGGTGAACCGGATCGGACGGGTCGCGGAGCAGGAGCATCACCATCCCGAGGTGACGCTGTCCTGGGGGAGAGTGGGCGTGGACATCTGGACGCACAAGATCGACGGGTTGACGGAAAGCGATTTCATCCTGGCGGCGAAGATCGACGAGGCCGCGCTCACAGCATCGTAGAGAGCATTTCCCGGCCGCCTTCCTTCTCCGCGAGTCCCAAGAGGATCTCCACGATCTCAGCCTCCCACCATCCGCGCGCCGCTTCCTCGCGAAGAATTCTCGCGGTCTCGGCCAACGGGAGCGCCTGCTTGTACGGGCGCTTCGTCCTCAGGGCATCAAAGATATCGCACACGGAGATGATGCGGATCGGAAGGGAGATCTCGGCGCCGGAGAGTCCGTCCGGGTAGCCGGAGCCGTCGAGTCGCTCGTGATGATGCCGGATCATGGGGACGACCCGCTCCAGCGTCCTCAGGGGAACACACAGGTCGTAGCCGACCGAGGGATGGGTCCGCATGGCCTCCTGCTCGGTCTCCGTCAACCGCCCGGGCTTTTGCAGGACGGCATCCGGCACGGCGATTTTCCCCAGATCGTGAAAGACGCCGCCCAGCCGCAGGTCGTCGATCTCATCCGGCCCCAACCCCACCGCCTTCGCCACCCGGGCGGCGTATTCACCGACGCGCTTGCCGTGGTGTCCCGTATACGCGTCGCGCCGCTCCACCACGATCGCCATCGCCTCGAACACCCGCGACGCGTGCTCCAGCTCGTCGGTATGGCGTTTCAACTTGACCAGGGACCTGACGCGGGCCTCCAGCTCGGCGACATTGATCGGCTTGCACAAGTAGTCGTCGGCTCCCAGATCCTTGGCGTGGATTCGGGAAGGAATCTGATCGAGCGACGTCACGATCACCACCGGGATCAGCAGCGTCGCCGGATCGGACTTCAGGCGGCGGCAGACGGTGAATCCGTCCATGCGGGGCATTTGCACGTCCAGCAGCACGAGGTCCGGAAGGTTCTTTTCCAGCCGTTCCAGGGCCTCCACACCGTCGGCGGCTTCTTCCACGGCGTAGCCCAGCGATTTCAGGCATTGTCTTAAGAACTGGCGGTTGGAAACTTCGTCGTCCACGATCAGAATCCGCGCGGGATCGGTCACGCTCGCTCCCTTCGATCGCTTGCTTCGGAAATGGCGATGCCCCGGCCCCGAGCTCAGTCGAGGGGATCCGCCGTCTTCAAGGAGCTTATTTATTGTGGTCCCGGCGAGCCTACGGAAGGAGCGGGTGCGGCATCCAGCGTCATCCGCACCTTTCTGGCCAGCTCGTCCGTGGAAAACGGTTTTTGAAGAAACGCCTGACCGGCGAACCGGACTTCCCGTTCCACCGCCGGGCCCTCCGCATAGCCGGATATGAAGAGAACCTTCAATGCGGGCCGCTCGGACATGAGCACCCTCGCCAGCTCCGTGCCCCGCATGAACGGCATGACGACGTCCGTCAGGAGCAAGTGAATGGGACCGGTGTATCGCTGGGAAATCTGGTAGGCTTCGGTTCCGTTGGCGGCGTCCAGGACCCGGTATCCGAGCAAGCCGAGCATGGTTCGGAGCAGCCGCCGGAGGTCCGGTTCGTCTTCGACAAGAAGCACGGTCTCCGTGCCCCCCGGCGGGGGCGCTTCGGCCGGAACCGCGTCCCGGCGCTCCTCGTCCTGGAACGCCGGCAGGTAGATCGTAAAGCATGCGCCTTGCTGGGGCGCCGAGACGAGGTCGATGCCGCCTCCCAATTGGCGAACCACTTCGCGGACGGTGCTCAGGCCCAAGCCCGTGCCCCGAGGCTTGGTCGTGAAGAAGGGCTGGAAAGCGCGCCGTCGCTCGGAAGAATCCATGCCGACGCCGCTGTCCCGGACCTGCAAGACCGCATAGTGGCCCGGCGTCAAGCGGAGGCGGTTCGCCTTGTCTTCATCCAGATTCGCGTGGAACGTTTCGACGGCGAGCCGTCCCCCTTCGGGCATCGCTTCACCGGCGTTGACGACGAGGTTCAGGAGCAATTGCTCGACCCGCCCGCGATCCGCCATGATCGGCGGCACTCCAGGGGGGAGCGAAAAGATCAGCTCGATGTCCTCGCGGACCAGCCGCCGGAGCATGCGATGCATGTCGGAGATGACCCGATTGACGTTCAGGACTTGAGGCGTGACGGGTTGCTTCCGGCTGAACGAAAGGATCTGGCGCATCAGATGCGCGACCCGATTGCCGGCGACGCTGACCTGGTCCAGGTACTCGCGGGCGGGGTGGGATGGTTTGATCTGCTGGGCCGCCAGCTCGGTGAATCCGAGAATGGCCGACAGCATGTTGTTGACGTCGTGCGCGATGCCGGTGGTCAGCCGGCCGAGGGTCTCCATCTTGCGGGCCTGCTCGGCCTGGCTCTCGATTTCGCGAACGGCCTCCTCCGCCCGCGCCCGCCCCAACGCGTAGCGTATGGACCGGAGGACCGATTCCGCGTTCGCCTCCCCCTTGAGCAGATAATCCTGGGCCCCCGCCTCGACGGCCCGGATGGCGATGGACTCCTCTGCCGCGGCCGACAGCACCACGATGGGGACCGACGGCTCGATCGTGCGCGTCCGCTCCACGCTGCGCACGCCGGGCTCGTCCGGAAGCGTCAGGTCCAACAGGACGAGGTCGACGCCGCCCTTCCGGAGTTCCCGAAGGGCGGACTCGAGGTCGGTGACGTGCCGAATATCGATGTGAACATGGCGCGCGGATCGGAGCGCCTCGAACAGGAGACGGGCGTCCGCCGCGCTGTGTTCAACCAATAGCGTCCGAATCAATCTTTCCATCTTGGTTCAACTACTCCGGAGGCAGCTGGACGACGTGAAACCAGAAGTTCTCGATGCGCTGCATGACGGCGATGAATTTGTCCGGGCTCAACGGCTTGCGGACGTAGCAGTTGGCGTGGGCGCCGTACGCCCGAGTGGCATCGGCGTCGTCTTCCGACCCGGTCAGCACGATCACCGGAATCGTACGCAGGGAGGGATCCGCTTTGATCGATCTCAGGACCTCACAGCCGTCCATTTGGGGAAGCTTGAGATCCATGAGAATCAGGTGCGGCCGCGGCGCGTCGGCATACGCCCCCTCTCTCCGGAGGAATGCGAGGACCTCGGCGCCGCTGTCAAGGAAGTGCAAGTTGTGCAGGATGCGCCCCGTCCTGAGCGAATCCATGATGAACCGCATGTCCGCGGGATTGTCTTCCACCACCAGAATTTCCAAGGGGCCCAGGTTGACCACGGTCGTTCCAAATCCTGAAGCCGCTCGATGCCACCTCTTCACTACGCGGCCTTCAAGGAGCGGGCGGCTTTTCCGCATCCCCGAAGGCCGCGAATCGCGGCCGCATCCGAAGGGTTCCGCCATTACGGGGCGCCGAACCCATCCCGAGACTCGAACCTCCGCGGCTCGGTCAGGTCGACAGATGGAGTCAACGCTTCCACGCCCTCTTCGACGATCGGCATCGACCCCTTCATCACGCCGTAAAGAAGGTCCTCGTCCTCGTACGCCGGGAAGGTGAATTGGACCGCCGTGGCGGTGAACCTGACGACGTCGCCCTCCGAGAGGCCCCAGTCCGTCATGTCGATCGTCTTGGTGTACGTCATCGCATAGGGCGAGGAATCCACCGCCCTGGTGTCCTGCGCCTTGAGGATCCACGTCGAGGTGCCGTACTTCTGGAGCTCCACCACGAGGTCGAACTGGAACGGACCGGTCCCCTCGACGGCGTAATCAGTGTCGAACGCCGTCGTTCCGGCCGCCCAGTACAGCACCGTGCCGCTTGGGCCGTAACCGTTGATGATGTCGATCTGCGCCCAGGCGGCCGAGTATGAACCGAACAGCAACGCCAACCCCATGCCCACGCTTCTCAACCTCATAACCATCCTCCTTGATTTGAATGGGGAAGGTATGAGCAAACGCGGGGCCCCGGGGTAATGCTATAGCTATAGTCTAATCATATGGGAGTGAATTGGTTGAGTGGCTGTATATTTTTTAGCCACAAGGTCAAGGTGCGAGAAGTGTCCCAAGTGGGACACAAAATGTCCCACCTTGTGGACACTTACGTGCGCTTTGTTCTTTGTAGTTTGTACTTTTCCAGCAGGCGGTAGAACTGCGAGCGCGCCACGCCGAGCTTCTTCGCCGCGGCGCGCACCGTGCGCTCGGCCCGCAGCGCCGCCATCACGATCTGCTTCTCCGTGCGATCCACCGACGTGCGCAGGATGTTTCCCGACGGCGCGAAAGATCGATCGATGACGCGGCGCACGTCGTCGCGCGTGATGCGCTCTTCGCCCAGCGCCACCAGCGCCTCGATGACGTGCTTCAGCTCGCGCACGTTGCCCGGCCAGTCGTGCGTGAAGAGCTCGCGCATCGCGTCCGTGTCCATCTTGGCGCGCCGGCGCCCTTTGACGCCGCGCCCGAGAAAATCGTCGACGAGGAGCGGGATGTCGTCCATGCGCTTGCGAAGCGGAGGAAGTGTCACCTGCAACACCCGCAGGCGGTAGAGAAGGTCCGGGCGGAACAGGCCCGACTTCGCCATCTCAGGCAGGTCCCGATTCGACGCGGCGATCAACCGCACGTCCACTTTCTCCGGCACCGAGTTCCCGACCCTGCGCACCTCATGGGACTCGATCGCCCGCAGCAGCTTGGATTGAAGCCCCGGGCTCATCTCGCCGATCTCGTCGAGGAAAAGCGTCCCGCCGTGGGCCGCTTGGAACAATCCGGGACGGTCCCGATCGGCGCCGGTGAACGCGCCCTTGACGTGCCCGAAGAGTTCCGCTTCGAGCGTCGTTTCGGGAAGCGCCGCGCAATTGACGGCCAGGAAGGTGCTTCGCGCGCGGGCGCCCGCGTCGTGAACGGCCCGGGCCGCCAGCTCCTTGCCGGTGCCGGTCTCGCCCAGAATCAGAACGGAGGAATCGGAGGCGGAGGCTCGTTCCAGAAGCCTCAAAGAGGCCGAAAGGGTTTCGCTCTCGCCGATGATCCGGGCGAACGCGGGGTGGCGCGGGCGGCCTTCGGCGGGCGCCTTGGCGCGGCCGCGGCGCCGCTCCGTCCCGGTCAATCCCGCCTTTTCCGCCAGTTCATCGCGCTCCTTCCGCAGCCGCTTCACTTCTTCTTCGAGAAGCAGGCGATAGACGACCTGGGTCGCGTGATCGCGAACCGTCTCCACCTCTTGAAGGTCGACCTCGTCGAAGGAGGCGGGACCGCGGCGGCTGTCCAGGTAGACCACGCCCAGCCCGCGTCCCTGGATCCGCAGCGGGAAGCACAGGACGGAACATCCCTTGAGGCTGTGGATGTTGCTGAGATCGCGAAGCCTTTCGTCTTCGGACGCGTCCGCGCTGTGAACGAGTTCCTCCCGATCGAGGACCCACTGGGCGATGGCGCGCACGGCGCGGAAGTACCGCAGGCCGGGAGTCGCCGGCGCGGCGACATGGCGAGCCTGGGCCATGAGCTTGTCGTTTTGAGACAGGAACAGGAAACCGCGTTCCGCCTGCGACAGCTCCACCAACGCTTCCAACACGTCGCGCGCGCCCCTGGTCAGATCGGTCGCGCCGCCGAAGGTTCGATTCATGCGCTTGAGTCTCCGGCGCCACGGCGGCGCGCCCGAAGCTCCGGAGGGGGCTTCGGCTTTTTCGCGAAGCTCCCGTTCCCGAGCCAGCGCGTCGTCATTGTACTGCTGGTTTTCAAACCATTCCGAGCGTCGATCGGTGAACATGCGCAGCGCCTCCTGATGCCAGCGCGCCGCTTCGTCCCATTCGCCGGCTTGAGCCGCGGCATCGCCCAGGAGCTCCGCCGCTTCCTCGGCATATCGGAGCCGGCCGTGAGACAGCGCGCTTTGATGTACTTTGGAAGCAAATCCCGCGCCACGAATTCCGATCAGGTTCGCCCTCGCGGACGCCAAGCCGAAGCACAAATGGAAATCGACGCCGACGTCTTTCTGAAACGCTTTCTGCGCCAACCCGAAAAAACTCGAGGCTTGCCGCCTCGATCCGGCTTTGAGGTGTTCGTATCCGTCGACCAGATAAAGAGCCCCTTCCGCGAACCGGTTGTCCCACGCCGTCACTTCGTGTCGCAGTCGCTCGATCAGCTCGGGTTCAAGAGGCGTTTTTCGATGATACGCGCACTCCGCCAAGGCGACCAGAACCGGAATCGCGGTAATTGGAGTACGAACTTCGACCAAGGTCTGGAATGCCGCTTTGAAAATCTTCTCGCCCGCCTTCCAGGTCCCCGCATTCCACAATACCAGCGCGCGCGCCCACAGGAGCACGGATTTCGTCTGCGCAGGATCTTCGCCTTGCACTTCGGACTCCGCCTCGTCCAACCAACGTTCCGCGGTTCGCAGGAGGCCCCGCTGGGCCGCCACGACCGCCTGGATGGCGTGCGCTCTCGCTTTCGCATATCGCTCGCCGGTGCGCTCGGCGAATTCAATGCACAGTTGCGCGGCGCGTTCCGCTTCCGTCGCGTCTCCGTGCAGGACCGCCAGCGCCGCCAGGTTGTGGGCATTGTTCGACGCCGTCATCCACTGCCCGGATTGAATGCCCGCTTCCAAGGCCCAGCGCTTGAGCTTCAATGCCTTAGCGTGACGCCCCATGGCGTCAAGCACCGTTCCCTGCCAGCCTTGTCCATGGGCGACAAGGGCTCTCAAGCGCATACGTTTGGCGACGCGTTGAGAATTCTGAAAATATCGACGTGCCAGACGAGGGGTTGATAAAGGATGATAATAGGTCCTTCCCAAAGTCCACAGGATCCGGTGCTCTTCCCGGCTGTCACGCCGCTCCCGGGCCGCTTGAAGCGCTCTTTCCAGAAGGGTGACCGCGTCCGCCGCTTCTCCGCGGTTGAGCGCCCACTGCCCCTCGGCGATCATCAGTTGGAGCTCGTCCGCCGCTCCCGAGGCGCGTGCCTGAGCGAGCGCCTCGCCTTCTTCCGTAGGTTTCCGGAGCACCCCCCAGATGCCGGCACGCGCCAGCAAGCACCGGGCGCGCATCGAGGAGTCGATCGAGGGGTCCTCGAGCACTTCTTGATAGACCTGAAGCGCGTCCATGAAGTTGCCTTTGTCCTTCAGCGCCTCCGCGAGATCCGCGCGGGCTTCCGCGGAAGGATCCACCTCGACCCTCGCCCGGGCCGCTTCGATCATCTGGGCGCATCGTCCGGCGCGCTTCCAGGAGTCGCATGCGGCCTTCCAGGCCGCCGAGGCCGGCCCGCCGCCATACCCAGCCGCGCGGGTGAACGCTTCTCCCGCGGCGAGGTAGGCGTGCCGTTGAACCAGGCGTTGTCCAAGGCGAAATCCCCAGGCCTGCGCCGGCTCGGCATCGCCGGCATGCAAGTAGTGATGCGCGATCAGATTCAAGCGATCGAAGGAGAGCTGGCCGCCCATGTATTCCACCGAGCGCGCCATTCGGCGATGCAATCCCCGGTTTCGCTCCACGTCCATCCGCCCTTCCAGAACCCGCGCGGCGAAGGCCGACGCGAGGCGCCAGCGGTTCCCCTCCTCTTCGATCCACTGCGTGTCGATGAGTCGGTCCAGGACGGAAGACAGGGCGGACCGTCCGGTCGCGGCCCGGAGCGCCTTCATCGGCAAGCCGCCCGGGGAAATGGCCAGAATGTCGAGAATCTCCCGCTCCAGGGCCTCCAGCGAGTCGAATCGAGCCAGGACGGCCGCGCGGCGTTCTTCGGGAAGCGCCAGACCTTGATCCTGCTTCAGTCGGAGCGCGCTGTCGGCCGCCTCAATCCGTTCCCGCGACGCGTCCAGAATCTCCCGCGCCAAGCCGGGATAACCGCCGGACATCCGCAGCAGATCGTCGACCAATCCGTCGGACGGCGGCGTCCCCCCCCACCAGGAAGCCAGCTTCGACAGGTTCGGGCGCTCCAACGGTTTCAGTTCGATGTCGAGCGCCCGCTCCCGCGGGATCATTTCCTGCTGCGACGCGACGAGAAGCGCCAGGCGGACCTCTCGTTTGAGCGCGAGCACGGCGGCCAGATGCTCGATCAGGTCGCGCGTGTCGTCGTCCGCGAAGTCCAGATCGTCGAAGATCAAGACCATCGGCGCCCGGGAAGCGGATTCCAGCAACTTGGCCGTCACGGCCAGCTTCAATTCGGCGGTCTCCGCGAACGGCCGCCTGAGCGGCGGCCACGGCGGGCCCACCGCCGCGAACGCGACCTTCGCTTCCCGATATGGCACCCGCATTCCGTCGGCGGCGCGCGCCGAGCCAACGCGAAATCCCATGAATTCGGCTTCGACGCGTGCGGCGTCCAGCACCGCGGTGCGCCCCGAACCGGCGGCGCCTCGGACCGCCACGACGCGCGTGCCGGGCGCGCCGTCATAAGCCGCCCGAAGCGCCCGGCGAATGGCGTCCAGGGCGCTTTCGCGGCCGAACAGCTCCAGTTCCGGCTCAAGCGCTTCGGTTCCTCCGGCCAAGCCGCGGACGGCGGTCAAAACCGCGCCGGGATCCGCCAGGCGCTGGCCGGGTTTGGTCGCCATCATGCGGCCGAACAAGGTCTTCAGCCGGGGTTCTTCGAGGACATTCTGGGGAAGCAGACGCATCAGGTGCGCTGCGAATCCGCGCATGCCGGGGACGGCGGCGCCATCCCGCAGATTCAGGTTCACAACTTTTACCAAGAGGTCGTTGCTCCCCCGGCGGACCAGAACGCCGGCCGGGGTGATCTCGCCGAACGGGAGGTTCCGGCGGCGCAGGTGGTTCAAGGCCCCCGCAACGCGGGACACGATTCTCAGGACCGTCTCAGGTTCCGCGTTCTCGGGACGAGCAAGAAACACGGCCAGGTCCGCGCCCGCCGTCACCTCGCGCGTGTAAAAGATATTTTCGGGAAGCGATTCGTAATCGTAGACGCGGGGAAACCAGGGATGCATCAGCAGGGAGAAGGTGGAGAACTCCTTGCGAAAGCGGCGGCGGTTCAGGCGCGTCGCGCGTTCGTTCCTAAGGATCGTGACGGCCACCTCGTGTTCGCGCCGGCGGTCGACGGCGAGAAACGTCCGGGTCGTCTCCGTTTCCAGAAGCGAGGTGAGAAGGTGGTAGCGGTCCGCGAGTACGGGCTCCATGCCGAGGTCCTTCCAGGATCGTGCCGCCGGTCCGACCCATGGCGAACAGGGCGACAACCGCGCCTGATCCCGCCGCGGAAAAGTCCGGCGTTCCCACCATCATACCTAGATCATGTCGGGAAATCTGTCCCAATATTAGAACACGAATATCCGAAAGGGGGAATATGGGTTGTGAATCATGAGGATGGAGAAGACGCGGTGAAGTCCACAGTCATAGCATACGGCCGATCCCCTTCGGACTGACTGCTTCAGACTATGGACTTTGTTTCTCGCGGCGTCTCGGCTCGATGCCTTCGTCTGGATCGAATTCGGATCGCTTGTCCTCCACGTTCGGACACCAACCCTGAACCAACCCGATCAAGACATCCTCGTCCACCACGAGCGGATTCGCCACGAGCCTGGCGGTCGCGCGGAATCGGATCACGTCGCCCGGCTTCAAGCCCCACGCGGACATGTCGATATCCTTGACGTAGTCGTAGGCGCCGGCCGGATCGGCCACGGTGACGGTGTCGACGAATTTCACGACTTTGTTATGCTCCACCGTCAGCTTGAACACGAAGGCTCCGTCCGCCCTGACGCTGGCGAGGTAGTCGAACGACGTCGTGCTCGGGCGCAGATCCACCACCGTCAGGTGGGGACCGTATCCATTGGTCACATCGACGTTCTGGGCCTGTGCGAATTGGCTCGCCGCGACCCAGAATCCCAGCGTGATCCCGAGCGTCGTCTTCATAACGCACCTCGTCCTAATGATCCGTCGCCATTCGACGGCACTCCCGCAGAGTTCATGCTTCCGTTTCTGCGGGGCTTTTGCGTCTTGATTCCGTACCGCGCCATCAATCGGTAGACCTGGGACCGTACGATGCCGATCCTTCGGGCGGCGGCGGATATCGTGGGCTCCGACTTCAGCGCCGCCAGCAGGATTTCCTTTTCCGTTCGCGCGACGGACTCGTGGAGGGAAGCGTGGAGGACGTGGCTCTGGCCGGCGATGTCCGGAGACGCCGCGATCCGAGGCCGGCCGGGATCCCGCTCCGTGCCGGGGAGCCGGACGCGACGCCGGATCGCCCTCTCCAGCTCGCCGTTTCGTTGCCGGAGTTTCTTCACGGCCTCTTCCAATCTGGCGCGGTGGATCGCCTGGGCGGCGCGATCACGGATGATCGTCACGCGTTCCAGGTCGGCGGTTTCGAAGACTCCGTTGCGATACCGGTTGTCCAGATACACCGCTCCGATCACGCGGCCCGAAACTCGAAACGGAAGGCAGAGAATGGAGTGGATGCCCAGGTCACGCGCGCGGGGGCCCTCCTCGATGGGCTCGTCTTCCATGGCGCCGGCGGCGCGAATCATCTCCCCGGTTCGGAACACCCGTTCCGCCACGGCGCGGCTGAATGTCAGATCGGGATCATGGGGTCCGCGCCGGCTGAACCGGCGGCGGACGCGCGGGACCAGCCGCCCGTTCTCGGCCAGCAGCAGGACGCCCCGTTCCGCGCCGGTCGCCTCGACGAGGGTGTCCATGGCGTGCTTCAAGACGGTGTCGAGGTCCCCGCCGGCGTTGAACCCGCGATCCATCTCCTGAAAGAGACGGGCCCAGGATTCCCCCGGGGAGGAGGCCGTCTCGCGGCCTTCCAATTTATCCTTCAATTCGCGTTCCCGCCGCGCCACATCGGCGGCGAACTCCGGGCTTTGGAACCATTCCGCCCGCCGTTCCTCGAAAAGGCGCGCCGCTTCCTGATACCACCGCTTCGCTCCGTCCGAATCGCCGGAACGCGCCGCGACGGCGCCCAGGAGCTCCGCGGCTTCTTCAGCAAACCGGAGCCGATCGAGCGCGAGCGCATCGTGATAGATCCGGAAGGCAGGCGCCGCACCGGACCCCTCTTCGATGCGCGCCCGCGCCGCCGCCAGGCCGGCAGCCAAGACGAAGTCCGCTCCGGCGTCCTTGCGGAAGGCGCTCACGGCCCGATCGAGGAGCTTCGCCGCCTGCGCGGCCGATCCGGCCGCGAGATGCCGGATCCCCTCCGCCAGGTCCAGCGCTCCATTCACGAAACGATTGCGCCAAGGGATGGCCGCGCGGCGGAATCGATCGAGGACGTCGGAGTCGATCCCGGACCCGCGGCGGGCCGCGCACTCCGCCAGCGCGACCAAGACGGGAGCCGCGTCGACGGGACAATGTCGGTCGAGCTGTTCCTGAAGGCTGCGCCGGAATAGGGGCTCGCCGGCGTTCCACGCGCCCGCCAGCCACAGGACCAAAGAGCGGCTGCGGTTCAGAACTTCCGAGGCGACCTCGTCGGGCTCCATCTTCACCTTGATGTCGGCCTGATTCAGCCGCTGTTCCGCCTGGCCCAGCAGTCCCCGCTGGGCGGCGGCGACGGCCAGAATTCCCAAGGCGCGCGCCGCCAAATAGCGCTCTCCCGTCCGTTCCGCGAACTCGACGCAAAGCTGCGCGGCCTGCTCCGCTTCGCCCCCGTCTCCATGGAGCGCCGCCAGCGCCGCCAGGTTGTGCGCGTTGTTCGACACCGCCATCCACTGCCCGGACTGGATGCCGATGTCGAGCGCTCGCCGCTTCAGATGCAGCGCGTGCGCAAACTGCCCCATGCCGTCCAGGACGCTGGCGACGAGCCCGCCCGTTTGAGCCGCGAGGACTCGGAGCCCGTTGCGATACACGATCCGCCGCGCCTTTTGGAAGGCGTTCCGAGCCCGCAACGGGTCCTCCAGGGCGTGGAAATAAACGCGACCCAAGCCGCGCAGCGCATGGAATTCCTGGAGGGCGTCTCCCCGTTCTCGTGCCAGACGGAGCGCCTCTTCCAGGAGGGCGATCGCCCGCTCCCGCTGGCCCTCGGCGAGCGCCAAGCGTCCTTCGGCGGCCGCCAGATGGAGCGGATCCGCCGCCCCCGTCCGCTGCGCCGATTCGATCATCCGCCGCTCGTCCGAGGGCAGGCGATGAACGTCATAGATGGCGGCGCATTCCAGCAGCAACGCGGCCCGCTTTTCCGGCCGCAGGGCCGGATGGTTCAATGCTTCTTCGTAGGCGCGCCGTGCGGCGTTGAAATCGCCGTGTTCCCGCAGCGCCGCGGCCAGCGCGGCGCGCGCGGCGGGAGAGGGATCCAGTTCCAGACGGCGCTGGGCGGCCGCCACCATCCGGTCGAAGCGTCCCGCGCCATGCCAGGCGTGGAGCGCCCACTCCCACGCGTGCGCTGCTTCGGGACCCCCGAGCTCGGCGATCTCGGTGAAGACTTCCGCCGCTCGGAGATACGCCAGACGCTTCAGCAACTTTTCTCCCAGCTTCATCCCCCAGCGCTTCGCCTTTCCGAACCGGCCCGAACGGAGATAATGGCGCGCCATCCGTTCCAGGCGTTCGAACGACATCGCGCCGGCGGCGCGTTCGAGCGCGCCGGCGATTTTCCCGTGCAACTTCCGGCGGCGTTCCGCCGGCAACCCTTCCTCGACGGCGCGGCGCACGGCGGGCGACGCGATGCGCCACTCGTCGCCGCGAAGGTCGGTCCAACCCGCGTCGAAGAGATCCTCGATCACCTCTGCCACCTTCACGGGCGCCATGGCGGCCCGGATCCAGCAGACGTGCAGGCCTCGCGGAGTCGCCACGGACAGGATTTCGAGGATCTCCCGCGCCGAAGGTTCCAGCAGGTCCAGGCGCTTGCGGATGTCGTCGCACCGTTCTTGGGGCAGCGACAACGCGGCTCCTTCCCTCAGGCGGAGCGAATGTTCGACGATTTCGAAGCGGCTTTGGGAGTTCTCCCACAGATCCCGCGCCAGGCCGGGATTTCCGCCGGACGCTTCCAGCAGCTTGTCCACCAACGTCAGGGAAGGCGTGGTCTTCGCCCAGGCCTTGACGAGCCGGGTCACGTCCTCGCGGTCCAGGGGCTCCAGCGGGAGGTCGATCACGCGCTGTCGCGGCAGCGCTTCCCGGCGCGACGACACGATGACGGCGACACGCGCGGTCCAGCGGATCGAGAGGACTTCGACCAGATGTTCGACCCAACCGCGGCTGTCCGGGTCGGCCGCGTCGAAATCATCGAAGATGAGCGCCAGCGGCGTCCGTTCGGACGCGTTCAACAGGGCCTGGCACGCCGCCAGTCGAAGCTCGGCCGCGTTGGCGAACCGCTGGCCGAGGAGGGCGCGCGGGAAGCCGGGCGAGGCCAGTCCCGACAGCGCCTTCAGAACCAGATCGTAGGGGACGCCGAGCCCTTCCGTTCCGGCCGCGGCGCCGACGCTGAAGCCCATCAACTCGGCTTCAACTCGGCATCGATCGAGCAGCGTAGTCCGCCCGGAGCCGGGTTCGCCGCGCAGTGCGGCGACCCGCGCGTAGGCGCCTCCTTCCTTGACGGCTTCCAGCAGTTGCCGCAGATGGCGCAGAGTCCGGTCGCGGCCGAAGATCCCCCCCTCGCGCGCCTCGGCGCCGATCAACGTGGGATCGAGCCGCCGAATCGCTTCCAGGACCGACGCGGGATCCTCCAACCGCACGCCAGGCCGCCGGCTCGCCATCCGCTGGACCAGGTCGAGCACATGTTCGCTGTCCCGCGCCGCGGGAGGGAGCAGCGGGATCAGGCGGCGTCCGAACGCGCGGGCATCGGGCACGGCGGTTTCCGAAGGAGCCGCCAGTTCCAGGTCGACAAGCTTGACCTGGATGTCATCCTCCTCTTTCCGGCAGAGGATGTTCGCGGGAAGCAAGTCGCCGGGAGCCAGACTGAGGCGGCGCAGATAGTTCAAGGCGTCGCATACACGCGCGATGACGGCCAGCACGACCTGCGGCGCGTTGTTGTCGGGGCGCGCGAGAAACGTCGCCAGGTCCTCTCCCGCGAACGCCTCGCGCGTGTAGTAGACGTCGTCACCCGACGCGCCGTAATCGAAGGCTTTGGGAAATCCCGGGTGGGTCAGTCGCGAGAGCGTGGTGAATTCCCGCGCGAATTCGCGCCTCACGGTCGGGGTGGAATCCTGGCGCAGCAGCTTGACCGCGACTTCGGAGTCCGGACGGCTGTCGTCCCGAGCCAGAAACGTGCGCGCGGCGGCGCCTTCGCCCAAGGGGCGCAGAATGCGGTATCGCTGCGCCACGACGCCATGAGTCGTCAAGGGCGCTCCCCTTTCCATGAGATCCGGCACGGCGTTTCCGCGCCGACCGCCGACTTTACCAAATTCTATCCCATAGAATGATAAGACACATTTATTTTCAAGAGTTCGGCGAACCGGGGGTCTGAGGGCCGGAGAGAACTCGCAAGAAGGGCATCTGGTGGCGTTTTTGCGTCTTGGCGGTGGCCACAAATAGTGAGCGCATATTTCGCGCCGGATCCCTATATTGGGCCCCACCTATGAACGACCTTGACCGGTTGTTCCGGAGCTTCCAATCCGGCGCCTTCCTCGCGCCTCGAGACGACGTGCCGGCGTTAACGCACCTGTCTCAGGCGCTGGCGTCCGCCGCGGGCGCCGGGCCGATCGCATTGAATCCGGCGGCGGAGCGGATCGCCGCGCTCCTCGGGTCCGCGGAGCATCTCGTGCTGGTCCTGGTCGACGGGCTGGGAATGAACCTCCTTGACGCCCTCCCGCCGCAAGATTTCTTCCGCCGCCGCTTGGCGATGGAACTCCGGACCGTGTATCCGTCGAGCACGGCGCCGGCGCTCACGACGCTGGCTACGGGACAATGGCCTTCCACGCACGCCGTGCCTGCGTGGTGGACGTATTTGCCCGAAGCGGGGCTGACCGCGACCGTCCTGCCGTTCGTGGAACGGTTCACGCGACGGCCGCTGGCCGAATACCGGATGGATGTCGCGACCGTATACCCGGCGTCGCCGTTGCTTTCGCGCTACCGGTTGACCCCCCACTCGTATCTGCCCCGGAATCTGGTCGAAACCGAGACTTCGAAATATCTGCGCGGCGGCACGCCGGCGACCGGATACGACTCGCTCGCGGCCGGCGTGGACGCGATTCTGGCTCGGCTGCGCTCGGGCCCGCCGCCTTCATTCACGTATCTTTATTATCCCGACGTCGATTCCGTGGCGCACGAGCACGGCGCCGAGAGCGACCCGACGCGCCGGGTAGTGCAACGAACGCAGCGCGAACTGACCCGTCTGGCGGACGGTCTGAGCGGTCGCGCGCGGCTCGCGATCACCGCCGACCACGGCTCCATCTCGGTGCCGGTCGCCGACCGCCACTTCCTGGCTCCGGACGACCCCTTGATCCCCCTGCTGAACGTCCCGCCCAGCGGCGAATTTCGGGTTTCGATGTTCCACGTGCGTTCCGACTGCCGGACGCGCTTCGAGGGCGAGTTTCGGAATCGATTCGGCGATCGCTTCCTGCTCCTTCGAACGGCAGAAGCGGCTGAAGCGGAACTGTTCGGCCCCGGACCGCTGTCACCTATTCTGAGCGCGCGACTGGGCGATTATGTGTCCATTGCTCTCGGATGCGCCACCCTCCTCTATGGGCCGCCCGTTTATCACCGGGAAGAAGCGGTCCTCGTGGGATACCACGGCGGCCTGACTCCGGAGGAGATGCGCGTTCCCCTCATCATAAGTCCATAGTCCTGAGTCCAGAGTCCAGTCGGAAAAGTTCGAAAGTCGCACCCGAGCTGTGCCCTTGAAATAAGGAGCTGTGAATAAATAACCGATGCGATTACGGGTGGAAGGCTTGAACCGCCAAAACAACCAAACCGCCAAAAGGCCGCTCCAAAAGAGACTCGAATGGCGATTTGGCGTTTTTGCGGTTTATCCGGAAATAGAGCATTTATTTTTGCACGAACCCTAAAGCATGAACCCACCAATGGACCTCTTTACTTCAGCGGCCTTTGAAAAGACCCTATCGAAAACATCTTGCTTGGTGATCTTCATGGCCGCAACTTTCATCGGGACTCTGGACTATGGACTCTGGACTATGGACTTCCTTCGCCGAAAGACGGCCACGGAGCGTTCCCGAAGCGCGTAAGGAGCGCCGGGCGGAAGCCGTACCGCCTCCAAATCCTTTCCCTCGAGGGACGCCGTGTCGAACACCGCCTCCCATACGGCTCGCGGCGGCGCGGCCGGCAGGATGAACGTGACCCGTTCATCGCGCGCGTTCAAAAGCAGGAGCAGCGTGTCCCCCGCGATCCGCTCTCCCTGTTCGTCCACTTCGTCGAGCGCGTCTCCGGCCAGCACGACTCCCAAGCCGCGCGTCGCGGGAGCGTTCCAGTCTTCGTCCGTCATTTCGCGGCCCGACGGGGTGAACCAAGCGATGTCCTTGACGCCCGAGCCGCGGATGGGACGCCCCTGAAAGAAGGTGCGCCGCTGTAGGACCGGCTGTTCCCGGAAGAAGTGGATCACCTTGCGGACGAATTCCAGGAACGCTTTTCGCGGCGCGTCCAGATTCCAGTCCAGCCAGCTCAGCTCGTTGTCCTGGCAATACGCGTTGTTGTTTCCGCGCTGCGAGTGGCTGAGTTCATCCCCACTCCGGATCATGGGCACGCCTTGCGACAACATCAGCGTGGCGATGAAGTTCCTTCGTTGGCGCTCTCGAAGCGCCAGGATCGCGGGGTCGCCGGTGGGCCCTTCTACGCCGCCGTTCCAGCTCAGGTTGTGGCCGTCCCCGTCGGCGTTGCCCTCCCGGTTCGCCTCGTTGTGCTTTTCGTTGTAGCTCACCAGATCCAGAAGCGTGAACCCGTCGTGGCTGGTGACGAAGTTGATGCTGGCGTGCGGATGCCGGCCGCCGACTTCGTAGAGATCGCTGCTCCCGCACAGGCGCGTGGCAAACTCGCCCATCGCTTCGCTTTCCCCTTTCCAGAAGCGGCGGACGGCGTCGCGGTACCGGCCGTTCCACTCCGCCCACAGGACGGGGAAGTTGCCGACTTGATATCCCCCTTCCCCGATGTCCCACGGCTCGGCGATCAGCTTCACCTGGCTCAGGACCGGATCCTGATGGACGATGTCGAAGAACGCGCTCAGCTTGTTCACGGAGAAGAGTTCCCGCGCCAGCGCGCTGGCGAGGTCGAACCGGAAGCCGTCCACGTGCATCTCGGTCACCCAGTAGCGGAGGCTGTCCATGACGAGCTGTAGCACGCGCGGGTGCTGCATGTTGAGCGTGTTCCCGCACCCGGTGAAATCCTCGTAGTACCGAAGATCGCTGGGAACGAGGCGGTAATACGACGCGTTGTCGATTCCGCGAAACGACAGGGTCGGCCCGAGGTGATGGCCCTCCGCCGTGTGGTTGTAGACGACGTCGAGAATCACTTCCAAACCCGCGGCATGAAGCGCGCGCACCATCTCCTTGAACTCGCGGACCACGGCCTGCGGATCCTTGTCCGTGGCGAAGCGGACGTCGGGGGCGAAGTAGGCGATCGTGTTGTATCCCCAGTAGTTGGACAATCCGGCGTCGACCAGATGCCGGTCGTCGACGTGATGATGGACGGGCATGAGTTCCACCGCGGTCACGCCGAGCTGCTTCAGGTGCCGGATCGCCTGTGCGGACGCCAGTCCGGAATAGGTCCCCCGCAACGGTTCCGGTATGTCGGGATGAAGCATCGTGAAGCCCTTGACGTGCGCTTCGTAGATGACCGTGCGGTGCCAGGGAATGGCGGGCGGGCGATCCCCCTTCCAATCGAACGCGGGATCGATCACCGCGGCCAGCGGCGCGAACGCCGCGTTGTCGCGGTCATCCCTGGAGAGGTCCGCGTCCGGGTGGCCGATTTGATAGCCGTACATCTCGTCCGCCCAGCGGACGTCGCGAGCGACGGCTTTGGCGTACGGATCGAGCAGGACCTTGGCCGGGTTGTACCGGTGGCCCGCCGCGGGATCGTAGGGTCCGTGAATCCGATAGCCGTAGAGCTGCCCGGGGGTCAAGCCGGGCACGGTGCCGTGCCAGGCGAAGTGGGTTCGCTGCGGGAGCTCGAAGCGGGCGGACTCGGAGCGGCTGTCCGGAGCCTCGAAGAGGCACACTTCGACCTTCGTGGCGTATTCCGAGAAGAGCGCGAAATTGACTCCTCGCCCATCCCATGAGGCGCCACGAGGATAAGGCTTGCCCGGCAGCACTTTCATGAAGCCATCGCGTCGTCGCGGTTAAGGTTCGTGAAGAGATAACTGATGCGATTTCTTGTGGAAAACTTTGACCGCCAAAGCGGCCAAGCCGCCAAAAAAGGGGCGCCAAAGGAAATATCTGATGGCGATTCGGCGTTTTGGCGGTTTATCCGGGGAATGGTGCATTTATTCTGTCACAGTATTTATTCGTCCCGCCGCCAAGATAACGAAGGCGAAATTCGATGCAAGAGCTAAAGTGCCGCCGCGCGCACGCGCCGCCGGAGCGACCTTTTCTCGGCCGCGCTCAGAAAGGCCGCCTCGATGGCATGGTCGACGAGAGACCGCAGTTCGGCGTCGCGGAGCCCCATCCGGCGCGCCGCTCGAAATTCATGGACGAGGTCGATCCCGCTGATCCGCGGGTCGTCCGTATTGATCGTCACGAGATGGCCGGCACGAAGGAGCCGTTTCAGGGGATGCGTTTCAATCCGCCTCCAGGCTCCGGTTTGAAGGTTGCTCGTGGGGCAGAATTCTAGACCGATGCGGCGGCGAAGGATCTCATCCAGAAGCGCGGGATCGTGGACCGCGCGCACGCCGTGGCCGAGGCGATTCGCGCCGATCTCGATCGCCTCCCGAACGCTCGCGGGGCCGCGCCCCTCGCCCGCATGCACGGTCAGCTTCAATGCTTCGCGCAGGCCCCGTTCCAGGAGCGGCATCAAAGGGCGCAGCGGCCGGCGTTCGTCCCCCGCCACGTCCAGCGCGACCACGTCGCCTCGATGCGCCAGCGCGGCCTCCAGCGAAGGTTCGTTGTCGCGCACGGGGAAATCCCGGGCCAGCGTGATGATGAATTTCACCGAGCACGAAGCGGCCCGCCGGGCGGCGCGGATGATCCATCCCGCGCATTCCGCCGCGTCGGCGTTCATCCGGCGGGCGAAATGCACGGGGCTGAACCGGAGTTCGAGATGCTCGATCCCGTCCCGCGCCGCGTCCTCCATCGCCTCCCGCGCGACGCGTTCGATGGACGCGCGGTTCGGATACAGGTTGCGGCGAAGCAGGAATTTCGAAAGGAACGCCGGCAGCGTCCGCGGATCGGAGGGGTGGGCGCACACCAGCTTCCGCAGGCGGCGCGGATCGCGCGCGGGGAGTTCGATCTTCGCTTCGCGCGCGATGTCGACAAACGTCTCGAAGCGGACGGAGCCCTCCAGATGACGGTGGAGCTCCACTTTGGGAAGCGAGCGGAGGTCTAGTCGTGAGTCGCGAGTCGTGAGTCGTGAGTCGTGAGTCGCGAGTCGTGAGTCATGACTCGAACATCGCGAGTCGCGTGTTGAATCACGATGGCTTCGGGCGCTGGACTCGAGACTCGCGACTCGTGACGCGCGACTCATCCCACGCACTCGAGGATCATCGCGATCCCCTGGCCGCCGCCGATGCAGGCGGAGGCGATGCCGAACTTTTTCCGGCGGCGCTTCAGTTCGTAGAGGAGGGTGAGGATCAAACGCGTTCCCGTCGCGCCGAGAGGATGGCCCAATGCGATCGAGCCACCGTTGACGTTCACCTTGGCGCGGTCGAGCTTCAGGTCCTTCTCGACCGCCAGGTATTGCGCGGCGAACGCTTCGTTGATTTCGAACAGATCGATCTCGTCCAGCTTCATTTTGGCCTTCTGCAACGCCTGTCGGATGGCCGGCGCGGGCCCCATTCCCATCAGCTCCGGGGCGACGCCCACGGCCACGGTCGTCACGACGCGTCCCAGCGGCGCGGCGCCTTTGGCCGCCGCTTCCGCCGCCGTCGTGACCACCACCGCCGCCGCGCCATCCACGATGCCGCTCGCGTTCCCCGCCGTCACCGTGCCGTCCTTGCCGAAGGCCGGCGGCAAGGCGGCCAGTTTCTCCAACGTCGTCTCCGGCTTGATGTGATCATCGGTGGTCACGAGGATCTCTTCCCGGCGGCGCCGGGCGGGCACCGCGACGGTCTCGTCCTTGAAGCGACCTTCTTTGACCGCCTTGGCTCCTTCCACGTGGCTTCGCAGTGCGTATTCGTCCTGGGCTTGGCGCGTGATGCCGTACTTCTTCGCGCAGTTTTGCGCCGTCTCGGCCATGAACAGGTTGCAGTGGGTATCTTTGAGATTGACGAAGAGCGAATCCTCGATTTTCAGTTCCGCGCCGAAGCGGATCTCGCTTCCGCGCAGGCCGCGGATCACGTGCGGAGCTTGGCTCATCGATTCCATGCCGCCGGCGAGCACCCAGGCGGCCTCGCCCGCCGCCAGGAATCGGCCCGCCAGCGCCACCGCTTCGAGACCCGACCCGCAGAGGCGGTTGATGGTCAGCGCAGGCGTCTCGATCCGGCAGCGCGCCTTCAGGCCCACGTGGCGCGCGCCGTAAATCGAATCGGCGCTGGTCTGCATCGCGTTTCCGATGATGACGTGGTCGATCCACTCGGGCTTGACCTTGCTCTTCTCGATCGCGGCCCGCGCGGCCGCCGCGCCCAGGTCCACGCACGAGACGTCCTTGAAGAGCCCGAATCCGGGCGTTCCCGAGTACTCCGCCCACGCGGTTCGGGCGCCATCGATGATGACGATGTCATGGTCGTTCATAAAGAAAGCCCGATATCCGATATCTGATGTCCGCCGTCCGAAATAACCTTAGTCACCACGTTTCAGCGCCCCGTGAATTTCGGGGCGCGCTTTTCCAGGAAAGCCCGCGTGCCTTCCTTCATGTCGCTCGTCGCGAAGCACCGGCTGAAGAGCTCCGCCTCCCATTCGAGCGCCTTTTCCAGCGGCAGGTCCAATCCGCGATCCACCGCCTCCAGGGTATAATTGACCGCGACCGGGCCGACCGCAAGGAACTTCCGCGCCAGCGCCTCCGCTTCGCCGAGCAAGGCTTCCCGTTTCACGACCCGGTTCACCAGTCCGATGCGAAGCGCTTCCGCGGCATCGATCGGCTCGCCCGACAGGAGCATCTCCAGCGCCCTCCCGCGCCCGACCAACCGGGGGAGCCGCTGGGATCCTCCATAGCCGCAGATGATGCCCAGCTTCACTTCCGGCTGTCCCAGTTTGGCGTTTTCCGAGGCGAGGCGCATGGAACAGGCCAGCGCCAGCTCGCACCCTCCCCCCAGCGCGTAACCGTTGACGGCGGCGATGACCGGTTTGCCCAGATGTTCGATCGCGAGCGTCAAGGCCTGTCCGCGTCGGGCGTTTTCCCGGGCTGCCGCCGGATCGCAGGCCGCCAGTTCGGCGATGTCGGCGCCGGCGATGAACGCCTTGTCCCCCGCCCCGGTCAGGACGACCGAGCGAATTTCAGGTTTTGATTTCAACGCGGAAAACGTTTCATGCAACTCCGCGATGACCGTTCCGTTCAGCGCGTTGAGCTTCTCGGGACGGTTCACGGTGACAACCGCGATTCCGTCCCGTTCTTCCAACTTGATCGTAGCGGTGTTCATGGGTCTCCTCGCGCAATCAGGTTCACTCGGCGCCAAGGAGATCTGGAGATGGGGGGAGATAAGGAGATATTTTTTGGGGAGCGTTGGCTCCGTCGAACACACCCTTCGATCTCCATATCTCCAGCAATCTCCATATCCCCCCAGATTTTTCTCCGTGCCTCCGTGTCTCCGTGGTGATTATCTCTTCTCCCTGCGCTCCTACTCCTCCGGGATCTCCCGAGCTCAGAAAGAGGCCGCTTCCGGACTCAGGACTGTTGGACCGCCCGGATCGTCACGCTCTTGATCTTGATCGGCTCCCGGGGGCTGTCCGTATTCTTGTCCACCTCCTTCTTGCCGATCGGGACCACGACTTTTTCCATGTCCGATTCGGACACCTTGCCGATGACCGTGTATCGTCCCGTGTGCGTGGGAAGGTCGGACAGGCTGATATAGAACTGCGAGCCCGTGTAGTTCGATTTTCCGAAACTGCACAGGGCCACCGTACCGCGCTCGTGAGATCGCTTCTCATCGAGCTCCGCCCGAACCGTGTAACCCGGCCAGCCGTAGCCGTCGCCATACGGACAGCCGCTCTGGATCCAGCTTCCGCGGACGATGCGATGGACGAGCAGGCCGTCGTAGAATCCGCGCTTCACGAGCGAGACGAAATGCGTCACGTTCGCCGGAGCGGCTTCGGGAAGCAGCTCGATCGAAAACGTTCCGAGGTTCTCGGTCTCCACGACGGCGGCGAGCTTGCCGCCCGCCGGAGCGGGCTGCACCTCCAGCGACACGGGGGCGGAGGTCAAGGCCGGAGTCACGCCCGCGTATGTGGCCATGACGGTGAGCTTTCCGACCGCGATGGCCGGCATGCGGTGCAGCAAGGTGAGCGACTTGCCGGGCTCCAGCGTGACCTTCGGCAACGGAAGCTGGAGCATGATGTGCGGGTCGGGCCGGATGACGCCCAGCGCGTAGTCCTTTTTCACCTCGCCCCATTGCGCGCTAACCTCGAAGCCGATCGAGCGTTCCTCGTACAGGAGCTGCGCGATTTCCCGCGGCTGCGATCCCGTGTTCTCCAGCTTCACCTCGAATTGGAAGTCCTCGCCGACCGCCACCTGGGTCCGGTCCACCGCCAGCGTCAGCGCCATCGCCGGCGGATCCTGGCCCACGGTCGCGGTCGCGGTCATGATCCAGCCCACCGCCGCAAACATCCATCGTATCATGCCTATTCTCCTTTGAGTGCGAGGACGCGGAGAAGACGGAGAGTACGGAGCAGAAAATTACCACGGAGACACGGAGACATGGAGAAGATTTTTTGAGGAGATCTGGAGATGGGGGGAGATAGGGAGATATTTTTTGAGGAGATCTGGAGATGGGGGAGATAAGGAGATATTTTTTTGGGGTAGAGTCGGCTCCATCGGGCTCCTTTCGATCTCCATATCTCCGGCAATCTCCACATCCCCCAGATTTTTCTCCGTGACTCCGTGTCTCCGTGGTGATTATCTCTTCTCCGCGCGCTCCCTGCCCCGAGCAACGTCGAGGGGCGACTCCTGCGTGCCCTCGAACGCCGTCACTTCGGTTTCTTCTCGGCCAACGTCACCTTCTTGATCACCACATCCACTTCCGGGCGGTCTTCATGGTGCTGGCGGCAGCAGGGCGTGTACGCCGCCTCAAGGGCCTTGCCGCATCGGGCGCAGGGGCTGTGATCGGTCTTCACTTTTTCGATGTCGCGCAAGACCGGCTCTCCCGCGATCATCTGGCCGAATACCGTATATCTCCCATCCAGCGATTCCAGCGCGGCCAGGCAGATGAAGAACTCCGTCGCCGCGCTGTCGGGATCCTCCGAGCGCGCCATGGACACCGTTCCGAACAGGTGCTTGCGCTCGTTGAATTCCGCTTTCAGGCGATAATTGGGCGGCCGAGCGCCGCGCGCGGCCTGAGCGACGAAGCCGGGAATGACGCGATGGAAGGTGAGCCCGTCATAGAACTTGTTTCGGGCCAAGTCGAGGAAATTCAGGACATGTCGGGGGGCATCCTCGGGATAGAACTCGATCGTGAGGTCCCCATGCGTCGTCTCGATCGTCGCCACCCAATCCCGGATGACGAAGGGGCGCAGGACGTTGGACTCGGCGCCCGCCCATTTCCAGACGAATTCGAACGGGCCCTCGTCGTACGTGAGCCCGGCCAGGGCGGGCCGGAGATCGACGGCCCGGCCGATGAATCCCCGCCCATCGACCGCGGACGTCCGCCGTTTCTCCTTGGAGGCGGCGGCGGACTTGAGAACGCGGCCGGCGGGATCCTTGATTTCCAGGCCGGCCAGGTAGTCCGCGGGCTCATCCAGGTCCGCCGGCTGGTCCGTCGCATTTTCGATGACGAACCGGACCCACATCGGCGCGCCGGGATTCAACCGCCGGGTATCGCACTCGAGTTTGATTCGAATGGCGGGAGGAGCCGCGGAATCGCGTTCCTGTTCCTGCGCCCCGGCCGCCGCGCTCAGGGCGATCGCGAGGCTAGCGAGAAGCGTATTCATAAAAACCCACGCCCGATTTCCGTCCGAGACGACCGGCCCGCACCATGCGCCGCAGCAACGGCGGGGCGGCGTACTTGGGCGTGCGGAACTCTTCGAAGAGCACGTCGGCGATATAAAGGGTCGTGTCCAGTCCCACCAGATCCAGCAGCTTGAGCGGGCCCATCGGAACTCCGCAGCCCAGCTCCATGCCGGTGTCGATGTCTTCCCGGGTCGCCAGTCCCGATTCGAGCGCTCGGACCGCTTCGCACAGATACGGGACCAGCAGGAGATTCACGATGAAGCCCGGCGTATCCTTCGCCGTGATGACGGTCTTTCCGAGCGATTCCGCGAACGCCCGGGCTAGCGCGTACGTGGCTTCGCTCGTCCCTTCCGGACGGACGATCTCCACGAGCTTCATGATCGGCACGGGGTTCATGAAATGCAATCCCAGAACCCGCTCGGGACGGCGGGTGGCCGCGGCCAAGGCGGTCAGAGAAATGCTCGACGTATTGCTGGCGAGGATCGCCTCCGGCTTGCAGGTCCGGTCGAGCTCGGAGAAGACCTTGCGCTTCTCGTCCAGATTCTCGACCACCGCTTCGATGACCAGATCGCAGTCCTTCAAATCGCCGAACGCCGTCGTTCCGGAGATCTGGCCGAGCGTGCGGTTCATCTCATCCTGGGCGATCTTGCCCCGGCGCACTCCTTCCTGAAGAAAGGCGCGGATCCGGTCCATGCCTTTCTTGAGGAGTTCCTCCGACACCTCGCGGATGATCGTGGGAAATCCCTTTTGGGCGCAAACTTGGGCGATTCCGGATCCCATGAGCCCGCACCCGACGACGCCTACACGTAGGATGGCCATGTGAAGTCCATTCCAAAGAAGCCAGGAGTCAGAAGCCAGAAGAGAATCCAGCATCCAGAATCGAGAATCGAAAATCAACCAAAGTATGCGACGCGCCCTCCTTATTCTGGTTTCTGACTTCCGGCTTCCGGCTTCTGGCTTCTGACTTCTGGCTTCTCTTCTTCCTTTCGGTACGCTTTCAGCACGGGAAGGAGCTTGGCCGCCACGTCCCCCATGTGGCCCGCGTCCTCCGCAATGGTTTTTTCATCCCGAGGCGTGACGCGGCCGGCCCATCGAATGAGGAGGTTCTCGCCGCGATCCGCGATGTCGCCGGGGACGAAGCCTTTGGCGGCGGCATCGCGAAAGAGATGGCCCGGCCGGATCGGCTCGCGGCGCTCCTTCAGGAACGCCGTCAGGATGTCGCGCACCGTTTCCGCGAAGTTCTTCATCGCCTGGGCGCGCGATTCCGCGGTTCCGCCGAAACCGGCGCTCGACCGCTCCAGTTTTTCCACCTGCTTGGCGAGTTTTTCAAAGTCCATGGGGATTACCAGATAAGAATTTAAGGAGATAGGGAGATATAGGAGATATTGGAGATGCGGACAAGGAAGAAAAGAGGCCAAGACCAAAGCCAAGGAAAGGGAAGCCCTTTCTCGGGATCGCCGTCGAGCGGAACTCCCATCTCCCTATCTCCCCGCATCACCCCATCTCCTTTGCATTTTGTTTATCTCCCGATCTCCAAGGGGATGTGGAGATGCATGGAGATGGGGAGATAGCATTCCATGACCGTATCACCCTATTTCCCCGCATCACTCCATCTCCTTTGCATTTTATCTCCCGATCCTCAAGGGGATGTGGAGATGCGTGGAGATGGGGAAATAGCATTGCATGACCGTATCACCCTATCTCCCCGCATCACCCTATCTCCTTGAATCCTATCTCCCTATCTCTTGGCATCACCCTATCCCCTCTCGAACGCCATCGCCATGCCCATCCCCCCGCTGACGCAGAGGGTCGCCAGGCCCCGCCGGACCCCTCGGCGTTTCATTTCGTGAAGGAGCGTCACGACGACCCGCGTCCCCGTGGCTCCGATGGGATGTCCCAGCGCGATCGCCCCGCCGTTGACGTTCAGGCGGCTCCGGTCGAAATGCAACTCGCGGTCGCACGCCAGCACTTGGGCCGCGAACGCCTCGTTCAGTTCGATGAGATCGATGTCGTCCAGACGCCAGCCGGTCTTCTCCTCCAGCCGGCGAAGGGCCGGCACGGGACCGATGCCCATGACGGCGGGATCGACGCCGGCGACCGTCGACCCGACGATGCGCGCCAGCGGCGCGGCCCCCAGTTCCTTCATCTTGGCCGTGGACGCGACGACCACGGCGGCTGCGCCGTCCACGATGCCGCTCGAGTTGCCCGCGTGGACCGTGCCCTTCGGATCGAACACGGGAGGCAGTTTGGCCAGGGAATCGGCCGTCACGCCGTCGCGCGGATGCTCGTCGGCGTCCACCGGGACGCCCGCCTTGCCCGGGCGCGCCGCGGTCGTTGGAACCAATTCGTCCTTGAAGCGTCCCGCCTTGCGCGCGGATTCGCATCGTTGCTGGCTTTCGGCCGCGAAGCGATCCTGTTCCTCGCGGTTGATCTGGTACTGATGCGCCAGCCGCTCGGCCGTCTTCCCCATGAGGTCGCCGCACAGGGGGCAGAGAAAACCGTCCCGGTACATGGCGTCGACCGCCTCGGCATGGCCCAGGCGGTATCCCGTTCGAGAGCGGTCGAGCAGAAAGGGCACCCGGCTCATGCTTTCCGTGCCGCCCGCCAGGATCAGATCGGCCTCGCCGAGCGCGATCGATTGTCGCGCCAGGGCGATCGCCTTCAACCCCGAGGCGCAGGCTTTGTTGATCGTGACGGCGGGAACGGCGTCGGGAAGCCCCGACCGGCGGACGATCTGGCGGGCGATGTTCGGACCGTTGCCCGCTTGGCGGGCGCAGCCGAAGATGACCTCATCGACGGATTCCGGCTTGGCTCCGCAGGCGTCCAGGGCGGCCCGGGCGGCGGCGGCGCCCAGGTCGGCGGGCGGGGTATCCGCGAAAGCCCCGAGGAATTTCCCGATCGGCGTCCGCTTGGCCGACAGGATCCAGGCGTCATTCACGCGGGCAATGTAGCAGACGGGAGTTCGTCAATAAACGCAAAGATTCTCGATTTTCGATTCCCGGCGGGCGTTTGCCTGACTCGACTTCAGTTTCACGGGGAGGGGGGCCGCGCCGCCCGCCTGCGCCAGTTTAGGGTATACTCGAAGGCGGGGCGAGAGGGAGGGGGCCTCGATCGCTGCCGATGGAACTTCTC
>JACQVR010000117.1 GCA_016209705.1 Planctomycetota bacterium | reverse complement strand
TTTGAGAATTATTTGTAACAATCAGCGGAGCGGCGAGATGTCGAACCGGCGCAGGAAACCGTCTTCGCCGCCGACGAACAGCGCGGCTCCTTCCCGCGAGAACAGAACCGAGCGGGCCGGGCCGAACGCGGAGGGAGCGGTGTCCCATTCCCGCGACTGAAAATCGAGCAAGCGCACGCGCCGGCCGGAAAGGACGGCCACCGCGGAACGAGCCGCCGAGATGCTTAACCCTTCAGGGGTGCCGTCCAGCGGCAGCGCCTTGTCGACCTTCCCCCCGCCCACGTCGATCACGAACAACTTCTTGGCCTTCGTGGCCGCCAGCAGCTTTGAGCCATCCGGGGTGAAGGCGAGCTGCGCCACTTCTCCGGCATCCTCCCCCAGCCACACGGGCTTCTTCTCGAAGCCGTCCATGGTCCACAAATAGACCTGAGGATCCACTTTCCGCTCGTCGACAACGGCTCGGCGGTTCTCCTTCTTCCAGGTGCGATAGATTCCTCCGCCCGTCGCGAAACGCCGAGCCTCGGAGGAAACGGCGATCAGGAAGTGGCCTTGAGCACGATGGGTCGTCGAGCTCCCGGCCCGCCGATTCTCGATATCCAGCAGGTCGATCGAATAGGAGTCCGGTCCCATCTCGTCGCCCGGCGTCCAGATGACGCGCAAGAGAACCGGCCCGTCGAACGGCGCCAATCGAGTGGCCAAGAGAGACACCTCCATCCCCGCCACGCTCATCGTCAAATCCCGCCGCGCGGACGCTTCCCAGACGGCGACCGCCCGCTTCTCCTGGTTATCCTCCTCCGGCGCCCCCGCCAGACCCACAACCTTGAGACCTTCTTTGTCGAGCAGGATCGGGCTGAAGGGCCGCCCGCCTCCCGCAGCCGCCTCCACCAGCGGTTTAAGATCCGTTCCTTGCCAAACTCCGAATCCGGAGAAGCCCATGCCCACGCCGATCACGCGTCCGTCCCGGGCGAGCATCAACTCATCCACGGGCCCTTTGGCGGGAGACCTGGCCGTTTCCACAAAGAGATTCGGCCATAGCTTGTCTTGGAACTCTTTCAGTTCCGGCGCGCCAGGATTCGCGGCCGCCAAGGCGCGGGCGTGGGCCACCGCGGCCTCGCGATCCCCGCGTGCGAACGCTTCGCGCGCGAGCCGAACCGCTCCGCCGTCTTCCGGCTTGCGGTCGAGCATCGCTTCCGCGCGACGGAGAGCGTCCTCGGTGCCGGCATCGGCCCGGTGGGCGCGCGCCTCGCGGTACGCAGCCACCGCCTCGATCCATTTCCCGGCGGCTTCGGCGGCCTTTCCCCGATCCATCGCCTCGCGCCATGTGACGCCGTTTTCGATGTCCGTCCGGAGTCCTTCGCGCTGGTCCGGCGGAGCCTGGGGGAGCAGTTCGCGAGCACGGGCGAAGTCCCCCCGGCGGAGGGCGCTTTCAATATCCGCCACGACGCGCGCGGCGGCTTCCGCGCCGTCGTCTTTCTTCCCGTTCTCGATTTTCGGTGCGGGCTCCGGGTTCGGGCCCCGCTCGTCGACACGTTTCTCGTCCCCTAAAGCGGTAGGAACCGGTTTGGCGCGCCACAGGAAATAGGCGGCGCCGCCTCCGCCCAGCATCAAGACGAAAACCACCGCCGCGGCGACCCGGAGGGGTCCCGCCGTCTTCCGAGGAACGACCTTGGCCGCGGGCGCAGGGATGGGCGGGGATACGGGAGGCGCGTCTCCGGTCGGCGGAGTTGGAGGCGGAGGAGGGGAAGGCGCCTTGACCGTAGCGGAAGGGTCGGCGGGCGGCGGCAGCGTGCGATCATCGTCCGTTCCGCCGGCGAGCGATTCCCGGCACGCGTGGAGAACCGAACGGAGGACGCCCGCATGAGGGTAACGCCCTCCCGGCTGTTTCGCCAAGCACGTATCCACGCACGCGATCGTGGATCGGCTCACGCGAGGATTGATCGTTTGCAGCGGAGTGTGCTGTTCTTCGCTGGTCTTTTTGAGAATGGCCAGGACGGTCGTCCCTGAAAAAGGAGCCACCCCGGTCAGCAGCGTATACAGCGTGGCGCCCATGGCGAAGACATCCGCCGGCGGACCGGCCGACTTGGCGCTTTCCGCCTGCTCGGGAGCCATGAAGCCCGGCGTTCCCATGGCGACATTGGCGACCGTCAGCCCCAAGGAGTTCTCGTCCTGATGAAGCTTGGCCAGACCCAGGTCCATGAGTTTGGCCTTTCCGAATAAGGGCGCTCCCTCCTTCGTGACGGGGATGATGATGTTTTCCGGCTTGATGTCCCGATGGACGATTCTTTCTTCGTGGGCGGCGGCCAAGCCTTCGCTGACCGCGATCATGAGATCGAGGGCCTCCGATTCCGGCAGCGGGCCCTGTCCCGTCTTCACCCGCTCGCGAATCAGGTTTCCGACGGTGCGGCCGGAAACGAACTCCATGACCAAGTACCAGATCGCGGTTCCCGCCTTCGGGTCGCCGTCCACATTGACGTCGAAGATCCGCACCAGATTCGGATGGTTCAGGCGCGCCGCCACGTTGGCCTCGCGCATGAAGTACTCGATCGACTGGGGCTGCTGATCCGCCAGATGAAACGGCAGGATCTTCACGGCGACGTCCACGCCGAGTCGCGGATGCTTTCCCAGATAGACGGCACCCATCCCGCCCTGGCCGAGTTTCTTGAAGAGAGGTATGCCGCCGAGCGTCGGCCGGCCGGCGGCATCGCGAGGGGCGATCGACAGGAGCGCGTCGCGCGACAAGTCGGAGGACGCTTCGACTCCCGTGCCTGAGGGTTTCGGGGCATCGGCCATGACGGTGTTCCGCACTATAACCCAGCCGGTGCGGCAGCACAACGCCGAGGCCGCGCGGCGCCTTTTTCCACGAGGGACTGGCCCGCAGGGCGAGGGAGATATAATATTTACAGGCTTCCCTCGCCAGTCACGGAGTGCGTCATGGTCCAACCCGGCGTTTCGGAGATTCCGGAAGATCGTCTTTTCGGCACGCTGGCGGTGAAGGAAGGGTACGCGAGCTCGGAACAGGTGGAAGAGTGCTTGCAGCTCCTGAAGACCTCCGGCTCCGGCGCCCGCGGGCTACAGGAGGTGATGTTGGAAAAGGCGTACTTGACCCAGGAACAGTGCGCCGCGCTGCTGGAAATTCAGAATCGGAAAGTCATTCCGCTGACCGTCGAACCCGGCCGCGGCGGCCTCTTCGGCCAGATCGCTCTGGACCTGGGCTTCGTCACGATGGAACAGCTCCAGGAGTGCCTCGAGGAGCAGAACCGGCTCTCCGCCGAGGGATCGCCCGTCCTCATCGGCCAGTTGCTCCTGCGCAAGGGCTACATCAAGACCAGCCAGTTCCTCCAGATCCTCCGGCTCCAGAGCCGCGGGGTCGTCCGTTGCCCGGGCTGTGATACCTTCTATCGCATCGAGTCGGGCGAGCCCGGCGAACGGTTCGCCTGCCGCCGCTGCGGCACGGTGGTCGCCATCCCCATGGATGAAGAGGCCACGATGGCGCTGCCGGGATCCCGCGGCCCCTTTCTCTCCTCGCCCAAGCCCGCCGACGGTCGCTTCCAGCTCGGACGCTACGAGCTTTTGGAAGAACTGGGTCGCGGGGGCATGGGCATCGTCTACAAGGCCTTCCACAAGGATCTCAACGCGCTCTTCGCGGTGAAGGTGCTGCGGGAAACCGAATTCTCCACGCCCGACCAGCTTGCCCGCTTCCGCCGGGAAGCTCACACCACGGCGCGCCTGAAGCACCCGAACATCGTCACGATCCATGACGCGGGGGAGGAGAACGGAGTCCCCTACATCGCCATGGACTACATCGACGGCGAGCCGCTGACGGCCCACCTGGAACGCAAGCACCGCTTGCGCGACATGGTCATTTGGTTGGAAAAAGTAGTTCGCGCGGTCGAGTATGCGCACGAACAGGGCGTGATCCACCGCGACCTGAAACCCGGCAACGTGATGATCGACAGCCGAGGCGAGCCGCGAATCATGGACTTCGGCCTGGCCAAGTTCACCGACGACAAGCAGATGTCCGTTTTGACGCGCTCCGGAAGCTTCCTGGGGACGCCCTACTACATGGCTCCGGAGCAGATCAAGATGGGAAGCGAGGCGGTCGACGCGCGCAGCGATGTCTACGCTCTGGGCGTGATCCTCTACGAGATGATCTGCGGCCATCCGCCGCACGGCGGAGACAACAGCGCCGCCGTCTTCAACCGGATCGTCAACGACGAGCCCATTCCGCCCCAAGTCTTCAATCCCAAAATCCACATCGACCTTCAGACCATTTGCATGAGGGCGATCGAAAAGGATCCCCGCTCCCGGTACCTTACGGCGGCTGAATTCGCCGACGACTTGCGGCGCTATCTGGACGGCGAGCCCATCATGGCCCGCCCCCGTTCCTGGTCTTATCGGCTCGTCCGCAGGATTCGCAAGAACAAGGCGGCCGGCCTGGCCGCGGTCGCGCTGGTGCTGCTCACCTTCTCCGGCGGGATGGTGCTGTATCTGGTCAATCGCGATGCGACGTCGTTCGACAAGCTGAAGGCCGAAGCCCGACACTACTTTCGCCGCGGATATTACGAGGAAACGAGCTCGGTGCTCGAATCCGCCCGAAAGTTGAAGCCAAATGATCCGGAGATCGAAAAGCTGGCCCAGGAGACGGCGGCCCGGATGTACGCACGTCGGCAGGAAAGCCTCCAGCGCCTCGCCCGCGAGGAGCGCCGCCGGAAAGTGGAGCCGCTGGTCCTGGACGCGGCTTCCATGATCGACGGTTTGCCCCGCCAGGTGCTCGCGGAGTTCATGGACGCGGAAAAGGTCGCCGCCCGGTGCGCCGACATCGAGCAGCTTCTGGACAAGGCGCTGGAGGAAGTTCCGGATCACGAGGAAGTGCTGTATCTGCGCGGCCGATCCCGGCAATTTCGCGGCGCCGTGACCGCCGCGCTGGACGATTTCACGCTCGCCGTGGCGGCCGCGCCCGAACATGTCGAATCGCGATATGAGCGGGGGCGGCTGCGGCTGAGCCAGGTGTGCATGGCTCAGCTTCTGTCCCCGCGGCCGGCCGGCTTCCCTCGCTCGCCGACCTTGTGGGAAGCGCGGGATCAAGCCAAGCAGGATTTCAAAGATGTTTGGGCGCGGGTGCGGGACCGGGTCAAGACGGATTTCTGCGAAATGGCCTTCGCGTTTCTGAACGGGAAGTTCGACGTGGTGGCCGCTCGACTGGATGCGCACCTGGCGCGGCGGCCGCAGGACGTCAAGGCGCTCCTGATGCGCGCCATCGTACGGTGGACGCGAGGAGACGCGCAGCGCGCGGAGACGGACTTGAACCTGGCCATCCAATGCCGCCCGTCGGACGCGCGGCTCCTGGCGTGGCGGGCGCGGATTCGGGAAACGCGGGAAAATCGCGGGGGGGCGGATCGGGACTTTGCGACCGCGCTGGCGCTGGATCCCCAGAACGCGCGGCTCTGGTGCGCGCGGGGGCGGATCCGGCGCGATCGGTCCCAGTGGGACGAAGCGCTGGCCGATTTTGCCCGGGCCGGCGAACTCGATCCCCGATTCAGCGAGGCGATCGTGGGAACGGCTCAGGTTCTGATCGCCCGCGGGGACGCGAACCGCGCCTTGGAGAGCTTGAGCCGCGCGGCGGAACGGGCGCCGAACGATCCCTTCCCGCGATTCCTGAGGGCACAGGCGTTGGCGTCGCTGAAACGGTCGGATGAAGCCCTCGCGGAGGCCGATGAAGCCGTGCGGCGGGCGCCGCGCGCGGCGGCCGTCTATGAGGAGCGCGGCCGCATCCGGTTCGGGATGGAGCGTTTCCACGAGGCGCTTCAGGATTTCGACAAGGCGATCGAGTTGGATCCTTCCGCGGGCACGCGATTGGAAACGATGTTGAAAGCCGCGAAGGAAAAGGCGACGTCACAATAGGTCCGAGCGCGCGGAGGAGACGGAGGGGACGGAGAATAATAACCACGGAGACATGGAGAAAATTTTTTAAGGAGATCTGGAGATGGGGGGAGATAGGGAGATATTTTTTTGGGGAGCGTTGGCTCCGTCGAACACTCCTTTCGATCTCCATATCTCCAGCAATCTCCACATCCCCCAGATTTTTCTCCGTGTCTCTGTGTCCGTGGTGAAATTTCTCTCCGTGCGCTCCGACTCCTCCGTGACCTCTAAGCTCAGGGTTATGAAACAGAATCTCGCCTGGCGTTACGGCGACTCACGGCGGAGAGCCGGAGTGGAATCCTCCAACGTCATCGCGAACATCGTCTCGATCGCGTCCACGCTCCTCAGCTTTTCCAGCTCCCGCCGGTTCAGGCTCGATACCAGCTCGGGGATGTCCACGCGCACGGTGGAGAGGCCGCGTTCCGATTTCATCTGAAGGCCTTTTCGATGCTTCAGGCGGGCGAACGTCGTGATCACCTGACTCCGTTCGGGCGCCACGCAGATCCACGTGCCGGAGTGCTCGGGCTCGGCATAGTACATCGCCGGGCTTTCCTCGGCGAGCGCCCCGACGAGGACGGTTTCATCCGCGCTCGAGACGCGGATGCGGTTGTTGAGGTAGATGTCGCGCCGGGAGGTCGCCGCCAGGTCCTTGATTCCGCGAGCGGCATAGGAGATGGACCAGGAGCGGGCGGACTCTCGCGAGCCCTCCGACCACACCGTCGCATAGTGGTAGAGCGCTTGATCGATCTTCCCGGAGTGCCCGTAGGCCTCGGCCAGCCACAGGGAGGCGGTGCTGGGCGCCTGCTCGCGCTGTGCGGCCGCGGAAAGCCAGGGAATGGCCTGTTCATAATCCTTCGAAGCCAGCGCGAGATGGCCCTGCACCAAAAGTTGAACATCCGCCGCCTTGTTGGTGGGCTCGCCGTATGTAAATTTCGCCGGCTGGGCCGTTAATCGAACGGACTCCAGACTGTAGGCGTAGCTCCGCGCCACCTCCTGGAGCTTCACCGGGTCGCCCGCATCCAGGTAGGTGAGGAACGTTTCGGTGGTTTGAACGTGCCGGGACACCTCGGCGTTCGCTTTGATTCGAGGGGCGAGCGTCTTGAGCGCTTCGGTCCGTCTGCGGATCTGGAGGATCCGCGCTTCTTCCCGCGCGAACGCGAGGCCCTTTTGCGGATCCTCGTCGCTGATCAAGGCGACGCCTTCCGCGAAGGGCGCCATGACGCTGAGATGCTCAGCCAGTTCCGGTGGCAGCGGTTCCTGGGGGTGAGCCCGCCGGCCGATCCATGTTCCCAGAATCACCAAGAGCATCGCGGCGGCAAGTGGCGAGGCGGCCAGCAGAAATTTTCGGGTCCGGCGAGCCGCGCGTGCCGCGGCCACGATTCGATCTTCGAGGCCGACGGGCAAATCGGCGGGCTCCTGCTTCCGCAGGAGGGCATCGGCCGTTTCCGTTTCCTGCATCGCGCGCCGGCAAGAAGGGCATCCGGCCAGATGCGCGACGAGCGCTTCCATGGAGGCGGCGTCGAGGCGGCCGTCCAGGGACGCCGAAATTTCTTCGATAATCCGGTCGCACGGTTTCATCGATGACTCTCCGGTCGGACGAGGCGGCCGTTCGCCAGGTACGGCGCCATCAGCTCGCGGAATCGCTCGCGGCCGCGGGCCAAGCGGGAGCTGAGCGTCTTGACGGAGCATCCGCAGGCCTCGGCCGCTTCTTCGTATGAGAGACCCTCCACCACGCAAAGCACCAGCGCGCTGCGGAAGGGCTCGGGAACGCCGCCGATGGCGAGGTCGATCGCCTTTCGTAGTTCGCTGCGCTCGGGTTCCGGCGGTGGCGCCACGGGCTCTGGTACGGGGGTCATCGTTTTCTCCATCGAGCGGTCCCGGACGTGGTTCATCGCCAGATGCCGGGCGATGGTGTACAGCCACGCGCGGAAGCCGCCGCCGGGAACGTATCGGTTCGCGTTGCGGTATACACGGAGGAATGCCTCCTGCGTGAGGTCTTCCGCGGCGGCGCGATTCCCGATGAGTCGGACGATGAAACCGAACAAGGCGCGGCCGTGGCGCCGGAAGATCTCGCGCAAGGCGTCGCCGTCGCCCGCGGCGAGGGTTTGCATGAGTCGATCGTCCACTCCGTCATCGGCCATCCGGAAGCCCCTCATCCTTTATACCCGTAGTACGGCCGGATGCTCCCGGCGATCGCGACAAAAAAAGAGGGAGCATCGAGTCTCGGTGCGGGTAAGCACGGATAGATCCATCTACTTGGAGGGCTTATGAGAATTTCGGCATGGTGCGTCGCGCTGGCGGCCGTCCTGGCGACGGCGCGCGCGGCGTGGGCTCAGGAGGCGTGCGGCGGAGACACGTACGGCACGGCGGTTTCGTGGGTGAAGGACATCGACCAAGCCGCGAAGCAGGCGGCCGCGGAAGGACGGCTCGTGATGGCGGTCCATCTATCCGGCGAGCTGGACGATCCGGAGAAGACCTGAAACAACGCGCTTCAATTGAGAGCGGGTGCGCTCTCGAACGCGAAGGTCGGCGCCTATCTCAGAGAAAGGGCGGTCGCCACGTGGAAGCGCGTGGGGACGTTCACGGCGATCCAGCGGAACGGAAAGACGATCGCGCGGCAGGGCGGGAATGTAGCGACGTATTTTTGCACGCCCGATCTGGAGGTGATCCATGCCGTCGCCGGTCCCGTGAACGCGAACTCGTTCCTGCGGGAAGCGACATGGGCGTGCGAAACGTATGAACGGCTTCTGAAGGAATCGAACGGAGACCGGGAGGCGCTGGCGAAGGGGCTGGCGGAGGCGCATCGGAAAAAGGCCTACCCGCCTTCGCTCCGTTCCTACCTCTGCCGATCAGTTCCCGCTGGAGCTTCGGCGTGGCATTCGCCTTCGCTTGCCCATCACGTTCAAAAAGCCAACCAACATTACGCCGAAGCTCACAACGTCCGCGATACCGTTGCGAGCGAAGGTGAATGGAACTATTTCACATCGAGTTGCGTCGAACTACAGTCGATCGAAGCGCTCTCCGCGGTGCAGTACGTGCTTGGGAGTTGCCAAGATACGAACAAGTCCGACGAATCGCCGGCCGCGCGGTCTTGGGTGGTGCAGTCGTGTCCCGTCGAGACGACGCTCTTTACATTGGTGGCCGGCGGCGGCTCGTCGCTGCACGGGTATCTGGCGGATCGCCTGCTGGCGAAGCTGGACGACGTGTATACGCATGTCTTCGAGCGGGTTTTGGGCCAGCGCGTGACGGATCAGCCGGTGCGCCTGCGCGAAGTCATGAGGGTGCGCGCGGCGGGATGCGATCACGGAGATTTGATCAAGAAGATCGAGAGCCTGCAAAAGCAGGTCGAGGAGCTACAGAAGCGGCTCGGCGGGACGAGGGCCGACTTCTAAGAGTTGAAGTATTCGGATGTCCCTAGGCCGCGCGGCGCCGCCCGGCGTCGCGCGGCCGTTTTTATTGAGTCCGAAGTGTGAAGTCCAGAGTCCAAAGTCGGGGGACTACGTCGTCTCCAAGGGAGCAATATGTTTCTCGATGATCGCCGGCACGTCGTCCGGTCCCACGTGGTGGTACCAGACGTTGTCGGGCATCACGCAGATGTTTGGCCCTTCGGCACAGAGACCGAAGCACATGGCGCGGGAAATACGAATACGGCCTTTGAAGTTCTTTTCTTTGACGTAGGCCTTGAGGCGCTTCTGAAGCTCCACCGACCCGCGGTTCGCGCAGGCGGCTTCCCCCGGCTCGCGCTCGTTGCAGCAGACGAAGAGGATGCGTTCGTAGGGCTGCTTGGAGGGTTCGTTCATGAGGGCATTGTAGCGGGGGTGAATTAAAAAATAAGCTTCGGGAAGGCCGGAAGGTTATCGCTTCTTGCTCTGGGCTTCGTCGAGCGACTTGAGCAGCTCCGCCGCTTTTCGGCCGCATTCAAGGGCGATGAACTGTTCCGACAACAACTTCAGCCGTTCGCGGGCGCTCTCCACCTCGGGGATTTCGAGGTAGGCCTGCGCTTCAAGGAGGAGCCGCTCGCCGATCTTGCGGATTTCGGAGAGCTTCTCGTCGGCGGCTTTCGTCAAGGCGGGTAACGGGCCGTTCTTGGCGGACGTGAGCATCTTGATCGCGTCGTTCCAGCGGCGTTCCGTGAAGGCGCGCTCGCCTTCATCGAGCGGCTGGACATGCGTTTCATACTCCGCGCGCGAGCGACGTTCGCCGGGGATGCGATCGAGGGCCCGGCTCAAATCTCGGACGATCTGATCGGCACCGGCACCACTTCCATAATTTCCGCCCCGCCGAAACATCTCCTTCCCCAGGGTATCGCACCAGATGACCGTAGGCACACTGAAGGAGCCGCTGTTGAGGAACTTTAAACCAATGGAGGAGGTTTGCTGGTGCTCATCGCACGTCAAGTTACGGTAGACCTTACAACGGGTTACGGTACGGCCGTCCTCGATGCTTTCTGCGCTGCCGTGTTCTCTCCCTACGACCGACGCAATGGCGACCATATCGGCGCTGGCCTCGATCAACGTCTTATCGGGAATGATGGAAGACTCCACCATCTTTTGAAGCTTTCAGCCTGTGTTGGAGACGATCATGACCATGATGGGGACGTTGCGGGCGGCCGCCTCGCGCACCGCCGCCTCCCACGACCTAGCCCACACGATGTGGGAGAGATCGGATTTCTTGGACGTTTCGTCGCTTTCCTGCGCGGAGCACACCGCCGCTGCGGCGGAGGCTATCAGCACCGCCAGTCGCGTCATGGATTCTCCTCCGTCGGATGTCGCGCTCGAAATATGCTACATCAAATGTACGACCATTCAACAGGCAAAGTGGACCGGCGGCTTCACGCGCCGGATGGGCCACAGCGTGGCGCCCAAAGCCGCGGCGGCCAGAGCCGCCAGCATCAGGCCGAAGAGGATGTCGGAACGAACGCGGGTGGAGAGCACCGCCAGACCGAGGCACGCCAGAGCGGCCGACAGCCGCAGGACGATCCACCGATTGCGGCGCGGCGCGAGCGCGATGACGCTGGAGACGACGACGAGCATCCACTGCCAGAGCGGGAAATGATCGAGCGAATAGCGCATGCCTGTCAGAACGGTGGCCGCGTGCAGGCCGCCGATCCACCCGCGGTCGCTCCGAAAGATCACGTGTGGCTGGGCGCCGAGTATTTTTTCCGGCGGCTCGTCGGGAAATTCGACGGCGACCCAGATATGCCGGTTGTTGCCTTCGATGTGGGCGTCGAACCCGAGGCGTCGCAGGATCGAGGCCGCGACCACCGCCCGGCCGTCGCAGTCCTCTCGTCCGGCGTCGATCGCTTCCGAAGCGGTCGGCCAATAGTCGACGTTTCCCCACGTCGTCCAGTCATGCGCGAACGGGATGCGTTCTTGAACGAACGCCTCCAGCAGGGCGACCTGCCGGCGCGGCGGCACGGGCTGGGCGCTGGTCAGATCCTTGAACTCCTGAGTCAGGCGCGCGACGTTGGGATGGTCCGGCTCGATGAGCAGGTTCAGGTGCCAAAGGTTCCACACCTGCCGCAGCGCGCGAGGGATGTTCGGATAGAGGACGAGAAGCCATCCGGCGAGAAGAATCAGGCCGCGCAGGAGGAATCCGGAAATACCACGCACGTCAGTTCAGCAGGTCGAAAGGTTACACCGAATCTATTTATAATAACAAAGCCGGGAGTAGGGTCAATGCCGGCTTCGAAGAAGTTGGAACCGGGCGTCGGTCGTGTTCACGCGCGGCGGTTGAATGCGAGAATGCCAAGGGTCAAGAGAAGATCCAATGCGCGCAAATTAGTAGGCGATTTCCTGAAAATTTTTTGTGAGCTCTGGCAGGCTGCCCAGATCGTCGAGGACTACTGAAGCAGAGTTCGACCTGAAGCGCTTTGAGCACACGGCTACGGAGCTCCGAGGAAAAGCCCACCCGAGGGGTCGACGTCACCGGATTCGAGTCTCGCCGCCAGGCGCTTCAAGGCCTTCGCCAGAGCGGAAAAGTCGTTCGAGGGAATCGTGGCCGAGCTGACATAGATGATCACGGGAATCTCCATTCCCTGCTGGAGGAGTTCCGCCACGGCCGCCGGCACGGTGGCGTTGTCGTACGTCACGAACAGGCGCTTTTCGCTCGCCGCCACGCAGAGCAGCTCGTCATCCTCGGCGGCGGCCAGCGGCGAACCGGCGACGGCGCGGACGTCAAAGTCGTCTTTCGCCAGGATCTCGGCCACGACGGGGCTGATGTGGGCATCCAGCAGGAACCTGGGCTTCATCGGTTATACGCGGATCGCCGGCACGCCCGGGGGCTGCCGGCCCCAGAAGTTGGGCGGCTCTTCCTTGGCGAATTCCTTGGCGTAGGCTGCGGCCGCGCTCACCTGGGCCGCCTTGAGATGGGGATAGTCTTTGAGGACGCCCTTGACGTCCCGCTTGTGGTCGAGCCAGACATGGTAGAGCTCCCAGACCATCATACCGGTGCCCGTGATGAACGGCTGCCGGCCGATCGCCGTCCAGCGGAAGGAGACCCCGGGGAATCGCTCCATCCGCAGGGCCTCATCGAGGAGCTGCGAGGCGGCCGCGCTCGTCGAGATCCGGCGCCGCTCGGCGAAGCGCCGCAGCTGCTTCGAGACGTCCGCCGGGAGGCGGGCGTTGAAGTGGACCGTCTTCCGGGGTCTGGGCGGACGCTTCTGGATCATGGATCAACCTCGCTCGGCATGATTACATTGTAGTATGTCTAGCTACATGTTCAAGGCGGGCTTTACTAAGGCGGCCCGCCTCCTTGAGCGAAGCAGCGTCTCCAAAAAGCCGCCCGATAGATGCGCGTCTAGTACGAGAAGATGCACGGCGTGAAAATCAGCGGGAGGGCAAGGCGATTCGCCGGTCGTAGGAGCTTCAAGCCAACGTAAGGTCGGTCACCCGCGCGATATGCTGGAAATCCTCATCCGTGGTCGGAAGGGAAGATACAAGAGTGGCCGGGCATGGCCGGCTTCATCTCTTGAAGATACGGCGACCTACACCGCAGGCCATTGCAAGGAGCGCCAACCCATCCAACCCCACGGAGCCACAGCCGCCGGCCGTTCCCTCCGATGAGCCGCCGGCATTTCCGCCGTCGGGCGACTCGCTGCCCTTGACCACGCGAACGCCGTCGCTTGTAGCGATGGGCGAAACCAGCCCCGCGGCGGTGATCGCCCGGAATTGCACGTAGAGAGGGGTTTCAGAAGGGTGCAGCGAGAGCGAGGAAGATGTGACCTACCACAAATGGGGGCTCTTATCTCCAGTATCCCCTATATCTCGACACGCTCCTAGCGGTCCGTGGCGGGGGAAG
>JACQVR010000118.1 GCA_016209705.1 Planctomycetota bacterium | reverse complement strand
GGATCGACGTGAATCGTGTTGAAAAGTTCCGGCGGAATGGCGGGAACGCGCAGCCCCATGAAATCCCCCTCTCTTGCTCTCCAGAGGGGTTATCGGCGCGTCTGACGAAAAACTTAACTGAAAAAGCGGGACAGTAGAACTTAGCGCTTCTCTAAACCAGCGCCACGTACCTTATTTGAGTTACTCTCGCCGATGAAGAGCCGCTCGAGCGGACACGCCCGCCAACGTGCAAGTCCCCGTCTCTCGAATCGGGCTTGCCTGCTCGTCGTCATCTGCTCAAGCTCTCAGGGATTCGGACGATACCGCTGATGCAGGCAAGGTCCCCTACGGCGGCATTATTGGAAATAATCGAGATCTCGAACAAGTTGTGATTGAACAACTCCGGAAGCAGGGCAGGGACGTGGCGTTCGATGAGGAGGCGATCGGGAGGGCGAACCCCAAAGGAGCCACATGGCGGGTTAACGTGATTCCTTGACGCCTGCTCCCGCCGCTTCCAAGATACTCCTCCATGATTTTCAACCGCCTTCTCCGTCGCCTGTCCGTTCGTCAGCTCCAGGATGCCATCCGACAGAAGCAGCGGCTGGCCAAGGTCTCGCAGCTCGATCGCCAGCTTGAGCATCACCAGCGCGAGGCGGCCAAGCTCCAGCGGAAGATTGACCGGTTGATGGGCGGGGACGGCGCGCCGGGTCTGCCAAAGAAACGTCGCCAGCGCCGACTGACGGCCGAGGCGCGGCGGAAGTTGTCCGAGGCGGCGAAGCGGAGGTGGGCGAAGGTCAAAGGCGAGGTGCGGGCTGCTGTGAAACTGTCAAAGCGCCGCCAATTCAGCGCCGAGGGACTCAAAAAGATAGCGGATGCGGCAAGGCGCAGATGGGCGAAGTTCAGGGCGGAGAAGAAGGAACAGCAAGTACAGTAGTTCTCTCGCGGCCATCCAGACGCGGATTTGGGGAGTGCGAGCCCGGCTCGTCCAGCTACTGACGATTTGAACGCTGATGTAGCCGCGGGCCCATTCAGAATTCACGCCTCCCCTGGTCCTTACCCTTGATATCGCTCAATTTCGGCGGCAAGGGCGTCTTGTCGGCGAGCAAGGCCAACATCGCAAACGCCGTTCCGACGTTGCGCGAACGCTTGTGGAGCTTGCGGAAGCGATCGTTCCACGTGCCGTCGTCATCGCGTGTCTTAAGAACCGTTTCCGCCAGGCGCTCACGCTCCGGGGGGCGTTTCTCTGCCGGCAACAGCTCGATCAGTTGGGCGGCGTAGCGATGGGCGAAATAGAAGTAATAGGGCGCGATGCCCCACGGCCCTTTGTGAGTGCCGGACTTTCCGCGGCGCTTGTCCAGATCACGCCAGTGCTTGTAGAAGTTGTCCAGAGCGAACTGAACCGCCTCGGCTGAACTGCCGCCCAGAAGCGCGAGTGTCGTCTCGCAAAGCATGGACCGGCCCGCGCTGTCGGGCAAATTGCGGTCCCAGTCAGACGAGCCCTTTGCCGAACCCTGGTAGACGAACGCGCCGTTCTCGCCGCGGCTGGCTTCCAGTTTTTTGCGGGAGCGATCCAGCAGCTCGTCCGATACCTCTTCACCTTGCGAGCGCGCCAGCAACAGTGACTGAACTACCGGCGCGGTCACGAACGATCCCGATACTCCTCCCGAATAATTCCACCCTCCTTTCGGATGTTCTTCCTCCGCAATCGTCTTCACCAGCCGCGAGATCCATTTGGCCACTTCGTTTGCGCGGGTTCCCGCTAAATTGCGGACACGAATGTGACACAGGAATTCCAAAGCGAAACAATGTCCCCAGATGCGCACGTCGTACCTGCGTTTGGTGAGAGGCTGCATCTTGGGATGGTCGAAGGCCTTGAGCACGAACTCAAGCCCGCGCTGCACAGCAGCTTGAGCCTCCTTGTCGTCGGGCGCGACGAAGATCAGCGCTGTGGCGACGATCGAGGTGCCGCCGACCTGGAAGCCGTAGGGCAGTCCGCCGGGTTCTCCGGGGTCCTGGTGGTAGGCCTCGTACGACCACCGGCCGCTGTCCTCTTGCATCTTGAGCAATTCCTGCACGGCGGTACGCAAAACGTCACGCCTGGTCTCCTCCTTCGCGCCGGCATCCCCTTTTGCTTCAGATGGAGCTGGTTCGTCCTGCGGTATTGTGACTTCCGGATGCAAGCAATGGCCTTCCCCAAAGGTTCGTGGGGGGTTGATAGTTGTAGGCCTCCAAAAGAGGGTCGGATTGAGGAAAAGGGAGCCGAGCGCGAGGGCTAAGAGCATCCAAGGCATCATGAAAGCGACCTCCTGATGGAGTACGTGAATTTCACGGCCACGCGTCATGCGAGCATGGGAGTATCCGGGTGCAAGCTCACATTTCGAACGCGTTCTGAAGCAGATACGCAGACGAACCAGCACTGTTGGCGACCTAACGGGGCCTCAAGATGTGGTCTGCCCATGCATGATGGCCTTGCTCTCCGCGCCCTTCGTTGCCGTCCGCATTGAACGAATCGAAACTGCTCTGGACACGCATTTGGCGGGAGAAGCGGACAGGCTGCGGGTCGTGGCGTTCGCGCTTTGCGCCGATTCGGGTGGACCCCACGAATATTACCGCCTATGCTTCTTTATCGAACTCGGAGGATCTCATGCGAATGAAGGGCGTGGAGGACGGGGGACCCGATAGCCGATCCGGCCGAATGCCTTGAGGGCCTCTCGGCCCGAAACGACCGGCAGCTTGCTCACGCTTTTACTTCCACCGTTTCTTCGTAGATCGACGGCGGAATCGGCTCCTTGTACTTCTTCAAGCTCTCCAAGTAGCCTTCGATCGCCTCGGTGATGTTCTTCTTCGCCTCCACCCGCGTCTTTCCCTGCGACACGCAGCCGGGAAGCGACGGGCATTCAGAGACAAACATCCCGTCCTCGTCCTGTTGGATAATGACTCGAAATCTCATGGCGTTATTTTACCATGGCTTGCCTCAACGTCGATAGGAGCTGCCGGCTGGCCTGAGAGGCCCGGTAAAAGTCGTGAGGCGTCGGATTGTCCGGACCCCAGCGCGCGCGTTCAAAGATTTCGCTGAGGACCGGCGCCGAGTCGCCGAGCTCCGCGGCGAACTCCGCCGGGGTGGCGGCGGGGCGCCGCCGGCGTCCAAGACGGGCGGCGTGGTCGAGGAACTCCAAATAGAGTCTCACGATTTTCCCGCGCCAGCCGGGATAGTCGAGGGTACGTTTCACGTCGGGGTCTTCCTTTGCAACCGACGCCGGGTAACGCGTCTCGACAACTTCCGCTGAAAAGGCCGCCTTCATATTCCTGCCTCGTCCTCGCAAGAGACGCCGAACGATATACACGAGGGCTCCCGTAGCCAAGATAGCTCGCGCTTCGAGTAGACCCAGGGACCGGCGCGGCTGCGGCGGGGGGCGCAGTCTGCCCCGAGAGGGCTTTGGATGGCCTGGAGCGAGTCACGTCCGATAAGGCGGTTTTCCGTTGCCCGCCACGCCGTTCTTCCCTCCTGGCCTTGGCTGACTCCCATCCATGCCGGGCGACACGCCGAAGCAAAAGGCTTTTGTTTTTCCTACACCCCATCCCCGTCACGATCCCTCGGCAGCCCCGGCTTGCAACTCCGACTTCCGCTTTTCCAGAGCTGCGATCCCGGACTTCAGACGCTTCAGCTCTCGGGTGATCCGATTCAATTCCGTCTTCGTCTTCTGATCCTCGAGGTAGTCGCGGCCGTGCTTCTTCTTGACGACCGCCTCAACCTCCCGTCGGAGCAGCCGGAGCCAGGGATTCCCATGCATCGAGGCCTCACGGTACTGGAGTGTCCCAGCCCTGATGGCGCGGTAGATCTCATCCCGCGTCAGCCCGAACTCCTCGCAGGCCGTCTTGTCGCTGAGCGTTGCCCCCTTGCGTCCCCATTTATCAGCGGACCCGCTCATCGGTGCTTCCCCGAATACCGTCATGACCGCCTCCTCTTCGCCCAGCGGCCCCGCGCCCGATCGAGGAACGACGGTTCGTCGCTCGGTCCGTGGCCGGCGACGAGCTTCTCGAAGCCGTCCATGAATCCGAATTTACGGTGGTGGTCCTTCCGCACCTGCGCGACGACAGCCTCCCAGTCACGGGCGAGGCCGGCGAGCTCGTAGCAGCGCTTGGCGTTCTCGAGGTTCGAGAGCGCCGCGTCGTAGTATTTGCTCTTCTTCGCGTTCAGGATGCGCATCCCCAGCGCCTGATAGATCCTCGCGGTCACGTCCGGGTGGCCCTTGGCCAGACGCTTTGCCGCGGGCTCCGTCGTGTAGTGGCTCAGCCCCTCGAGCTCGGCGTCGCTCGCCTTTTCGCAATGACGGTGCCTCATCCGTTCCCTCTCCTTGGCTGGAGGAAAAATATAATGCGACGACTGCGGGTCGGGCCACGACTTTCTCCGGCTCGCACGCGTCCGTCGACGAGAGCGGTCCCGCTGCCCTCGTGCTGAAGGGGACTCCGGCGTCATCGCGCTCGGCACGGCGATCGGTTGGCGCCGAATGGTATCCGGTTGATCGCCGGACGAAAAATTCGCCTACAGGCGCTCATCAAGTTTCAAATACCACCTCAAAACCTCCGTTCGATGATGGCCCAGTTCGCGAGCGACCAAAGCGGCCGCGCGATCGCGATTCATCCCGCGTTCGTAAATCAGATAGTCCATGCGCTCCGCCACAAAGCGGCGGCGATTATGCCGAGCTCGGCATAATCCGGCGTTCGGCATAACGCCTGAATTCGCGGATCGCCAACGGCGTTGAATACTTCGTTGAATTTTGCATCGGACACGGCCTTCCCCTGTCGCGTATAGCGCGGACCCGGCGCAAGGCCCAACTCGGCGTTGGTCCGGGGCAGGAGATTCGGTTTGCCGATCGCTTTGAGGAACCATCTCAGATGCGTGAGCTTCTGTTCGATCGACCTGGGCTCGAGCCCCGAACTTTTCCACTGATCCACCAGGAACTTGACGTGCTTCCGGCCAAGATGGTCCCACTTCTGGAGGCCGAACCGGAATTTGATGGCGCGCCCCATGGCGCGAAGCTCATAGAAGCGCTTTCGCCGGGTAGCGAAGGAGTTTTCCCGGCGCTCGCTCACGATTCGGATGAGCTGCCGCTCAAGAGGTTCGTTGGGCTGGGTCTTCACGGAGTATCTCCTTTGGGAAGGTACGTGCCGGGCGAGGCGGGGAGCTTCGACCCGGAAGGGACCTACCGTCCGCGTGAAAGCGGGAAGGCTTCGAGCACGAAGGCTCGCGGGTGTCCGCCTCGCACGGTCGTTGTGACCGCAGCAATCGAGAAGGGATGTGTTGGCTCTTTCACGAAACAGCGTGTTTCTCACGCCTGGCGGCGCCGGGCCGCCGAGCGCGCGCCCGTCACCGTGCGATCCCGCGACAGTGACGTGCGCGGGTGCCAAGCTCGCGCGGCCTGCGGCGGTGGCCGCCTGCACCCCGGGCGCAGCGCTCGCGCTGTTGGCGAGTCCGTTGGACTCGCGCGTACCGCACCCGCCGGACGGCCCTCGGCCGTCTGCCCGAGGACCATCCGGCGGCCGCGTGCCGGGGAGCGGAGGCAAAGGTCACGCCCTGCGTGAGGCAGGGCCGTCCGGTGCCGACGGACCGCCCAAATCCTTCGCCGCCCAATCGACGCTCCATGTCCGAAAATGCGTCAGAAAGGCTTCTGCGGCGGGTTTTGGCCTGAAATCGCCTCGATCAGTCGGTTGCGAAGATCGTCCAAGCGGGCCAGCCAGCTCTGCTATTTCGCTGAACCAAGACAGACGAAAAAAACGATCACGTACTTGAGGCCCTTGACCAAGATGCCGTATCCCTGAGGCGGCGGCGTTCCGGAGTTTCTTGTCGGCGGCCCCCCGGGATCGCCTTGGACGCGCGGGGGAATCACGCCAGAGAACGCATCTGGAGCCAGGCCGGAGCTCGGACCTCGAAGAGCGGCTGGCCGGGCTGAAGGAGGGCCAGTTCCATGGCTGCGGCGGATCGCATCCGCTGGCGCCCGCCGACGAGAATCTCGCGACACCGCTCTCTGGAAATCTCGCGACCCAGCAGGCAACGCTTCCCGGGCGGCAGGCCGCTTGAGCGGGCCTTCCAAGCCTCCTCAACCTTGGCGGGATCCGGCCACGTCAAATCCGCATCGGGATCCGGCGCGACGTTTTCGTCCGCGGGATTGTCGTTCGGCTCCTCTTCATGTCCTTCAGGCGGATTTCCGGCCAAGCCGTCAGCGGAAAGATCCGCGCCTGTGATCGCTTCGAACGCCTCTCCGGCGGCTCGGGCCACAGCGGAGATTTTCATCTGATCCAGGATCCAAGGGACGGCCGCGGGATCCCCCGCCGCCCCGGCGACGGCGACCGCCGCGCGCTCTGCTTCCGCGTTCCCGGCCAGCGCTTCCCGCCATCCCGCCGCCCCGATTCCCAGGACCCGCGCGGAGAGGTCAGCCGCCTCGAACCGCCGGGGTCCGGGCCGGCCGGCGATCTCCTTCAAAGTCGCCACGCCGTTCGGCTCCTTGGCCAAGAGTACGGTGCCCCACGCCGCGGCGAAACGGACGCGGGGGTCCTGGGCTTTCAGATTCTGAAAAAGAAGCGGCGCGTGCGGCAGGAGGCCAAGTTCGGCGATCGCGTGAAGAGCGCGGGAACGCAGCTCGGGGTCCGGGTCCCGGGCCGCGTCGAGCAAGGGGCGTCCTGGATCGATCCGCCGGACCGCCGCCGCGGCGATGCCGATCCTGCGGTTCAGCGGAGAAGCATGCGCCAGAAGGGCGTCGATTCGTTTCCGCGCGATGGCCTCGTCGATCCATCCCAACGCGGAGACGAGGGCAGAGCCGTGGACCGTCCCTTCATCGACCTTGGCCAGCAGGCCCCCCAGCCGAGCCTCCGCGCCGGTCTCGAAAACCAGCACCGCCGCGGCGAACACGGCGCCCGGTTCGCCCGCCTCGACCATCTCCCAGGTGAGATTCCAGCCGATCTCCCCCGCACCGCGCAGGCCGTCCACGTGCGCTTCGAGCCGCTCATCGTGATCCGCCAGCGTCCGAAGCGATGTGTGCGGGGCGCGCAGAAGACGGTTCCTCATCGTCCAGAGGAAGGCGGCCTCCGAGGCGTGCTGTTCGACGATGCTTCGGATCTCGTCCACAAAGTTTCCCCGGCGATCAGGTCCTTGCCGGAACTCCCGTGATGTCGCCCAACAAGAGGGCCGCGCGCTCGCCGCCCTCGGAACTCGCCCACAGCAGCGCATGAGGCCCGCGAGCATACCCTTTGCGGGACGCGGCATCGGCAAGAGTCACGAACAGAGGGCCGCTCGCGGCGCCTACGTCGCCCCAGCAGTCCGCCGGCGCCAGGAAACGCGACGGCTCCGCGAAGCGGTCCCCGACGCGAGCGAGCATGAATCCCAGCTCATCCACCCGGTAAGGCTCTCCGTTCATGTCGCAATACATCTGATCGATCTTCGCGTGCGGGGAGGGCAGCCCGGTCAAGGCTCCGCGCACGGCCAACGTGAGTCCTTCACCGATGCATACCGCGTCCGTCTTGATGCGGTTTTTTTCGAGAGAGGAAGCCGCCCCGAGGATTGCCAATCGTGGCGCGATGTTGAGCGTCTTGGCCGTCCGTTCGGAGATCAGCAGACAGAAGCCGGCGCCTTCGCCGGGCCCGAACCCCCACGTGCATGTTTCAGAATGGAGCTGGTCCTGGTCTTCAAGCCAATCGAGCGTGTCCGGATCGATATAAGAGTCCACTCCGCCGGCCAGACAAGCCGCGGCCGCGCCCGAGGCGACCGCTCTCCAACCTTCCTCGATCGAAGCCAGACCGCTGGCATGACCGGTGGAAATCGTCTTGATCGAGGAGAACGGGCCTGCTTCGGGCACGGCGTTCTTGAGACGCTCCGCGAGGAGCCTCTCCAAATCCGCAGGTCGTCCGGGTCGCGCAGGCGGAAGTCCCAGAAGCAGGGGAACCGCCCATTTGCGCCCCGCCAGCGCCGCCGCCGCCTCCCGGGCGGCCGCGACGGCCAGCTCCGCGAGACGGTCGAGGCAAGGAAGATCCTCCGCCAGGTAGGGAGCCGCAGCGACGCGCATCTTTTGACCGGTCTTGTCGATCAGATACGGATGTTCCGCGACGATCGAGAGGGCCGCACGCACCGTGGCGGCGGACGCGGCGGCGCCGGCGCCTGCCGCCGTTCGGGCGCCCACGGCCGCGATGAAAACCTTCTCCGCCATCAGGGAGTCTCCTCGATCGCGAAGTCCTGGACGGGAGCGCCGTCGATGTGCGTGAGCCGGCTCTTCAGCCCGATGTGCGTGCTCCGCAGCTTGAGAACGCGGGGATGGCATGGAAGGTACGTGTGCCACACCATCATGAGGCGCGGCGCATCCGGCTCCAGGATCACCGTGTGAAGCGCGTCGCGATGTTCTTCCTTAGGCCCGCCGAAGTCGGTCGTGAACGTCAGATCGACGCGCGGCAGCGTGAACTTAAGATAACCGGACGGCGTAAGGTTGAAGAGCTCGACCGGTTCGCCGCCCTTCAGCGGCTGGGGCGTCTGTTGATCCTCGGGAGCGCACCGCCAGTAGCGCTCGTCGAAATCCTGCGGCAGGAGCGGCTGACGTTGTTCCTCCCACTTCTGATCATAGGTGCCGCCGTACTTGCGCCGCGGCATCCAATCTCGCGCGATCGCCCCGAACGCGGCGGGGGGTGGGCGGTCGCTCCAGGAACCGATGAGGTGCCGGGGCGATTCGAGATTCGGAGCGCGTTGTCCGGCCAGATGGCCCTCGCGATCGGCAAATCCCAGCCCAACAGGGTTGCGCTCGTCCCACCGGGCCTTATCCGGATGGGGGGATCCGCGATCGGGGCCGCCGTAGGCCCGTTCGTAGGTCAGCGGCATTTTCAGAAACGGCTCGGGGGCGGAAAGCTTCAGGCTGAGCAGCCCGGGCCTCCAGTATCGGTCGCCGAAGACACGCACTGCCTTGGACAACGGACCGACCTTGAGCAGAACGTCGACGGTCGTCGCCGACTGCCCCTGGGGCGCATAGGCGTGGCCGTTCAGCAGGACGTCCGTGCCCGACTTTCGATGCACCAGGTCCATCTCGTACAGCAGGCTCGACCGCCCGGGCTCGCCGCGATACTTCGGCGCCACGCAAACGGGAGCCTGCTCTTTCGCAAGCTCGAGCGATCCGTCCGGCCGGATCAGGAACGTTCCCTTGACGGCCACCAGCCACACTTCCGCGCCGTCCTTGTCGCGCGCCCATCCGCGGTCCGCGGCAAAGGGAGTTTCGTTCTCAAGAGCCCACATAGCGCAGCATGCTCAGGAGATGGCAAGTCGCACGACTCGTTGCCCGCGCCCATGCAACGCGGCGAAGATGTTCACCAGCGCATCGACGGCGAGTTCGTCGGCGCGAACCTTGAACACGGACCATTCCACGGTATGGTCCCAATCGACGACGCCCTCCGCGTCGGCCTCCGCCCAGCAATCCGCCGGCGGAAGCGGAGCCAGGGCGTAAGCGCCGGCTTGCACCGCGTCGATCCAATCCGCCAGGGCCTGGTTCAGCCACTTCCTATGGTCCGGAGCCAGCGGCGTCTCGATCGTGGCCGTGAACGTGTAGGTCCCCGACTCGGGCTGTTCGTCCTCGATCGGGAAAGAGATCGTGGCGTTGCGACCTGGAAAGGTCGAACGCTCCTCGGGATCCTTGGCGAGAACCGTGGCCGCGACCGTGCCGGGACGGGCCAGATCCAGAGAAATCAACGGAAGCGCTTCCGACCGGGCCAGCAGAAGGTTCGTGAGCACGAGGATGCTTCCCGCGTCCACGCGGCAGGAGCGGAGGAGGAAGCGGGCGGTCCCTCCGGGCCGGATCTCGGGAGGCACGAACTCGAAGCCGGACTTTTCGGGCGCGATGGACCGGCCCGCGAGCGCTCCGGAGCGGGCCAGACGCGCCAGCAAGTCCAGGGGTCGGGGAATCTCTTCTGCCGCGCCCGCCTGTTCCGGCTTCCAGCGCAGCACTCCTTCAAGGTCGCCTCCGTCGGACCATGCCGAAGCGCCGGGGTGCCGGACCGTGAAGGGCAGGTCGTATCCGGTTCGCGGTTCGTCGATCTTTGCCATGAGACGGAACCATCAGTCTAGAAATCGGCGCTCCCACGTGCGCAAGAATTCGGGATCCTCGAAAGCGAAATTGCTGGCCTGGAGGACCGTTTCCTCGAAGAGCGTCACCGGTTCGAGCAGACGGGCGACCGCGCGGAGCAGAGGCGTTGCCACCTTTCGGTTGGTGTCGCCCATTTCGGGCACGGCGCCCGCGCGGACCATCAATCCTGCGCCGGTCGGCTCTACGGTGGCGGTCTTCGGAAGCGCTTCGCGGACGGCCTTGGAGCCCTTGAGCTGCTTCACGATCGAAGGGCCGAGAAACGTCAACCAGCGCGCGCCTCGGACCCGTTCGTCGAGATCCATCCGGCCCAACTCATTGATCTGCACGTCGAAACCGGGATAGCGCATCGCGAACGCTTTGGCCTCGGTCAGTGCCTCGGATTTGTGAAGCTCGGCGAAGAGGAGGGCCGGAGAGGCGTATCCGGAAACATAGGGGAGCTTCGCGGCCATGCTCCGGATGCGTCCCGCGAACGCGTCCGCTTCTGCTTCATCGTCGACAACCGACGATGGAAAAGACATCTGGACCAGATCCTTTTCATCGGGAACTTCGGGATCCACGGGCCCTCCGACGGCCATGAACGAATACCCGGGTGCATCGCCGCCTTTGTCACCGTCGGCCAGCTCGAAGGACGAGAGATCTCGTTTCTTGACCGCCGCCGGAGTCATCTGAGTCCGGCAGCGGTCGAAGGTGGTTTTGGCGACCGGCTTCCATTCCTCGGAAGCCGCGCCGATGCTGGACCATTTCAATGCGTCGGGCGGGATCATGGCGAGGTAATCGTCGAAAACGGAAAGGACCCCCCCCACGGCTTCGTGGAACGGCTTCTCGAGAAAGAAGGCGACCAGGACGGAGCCGCGCAGATACGTCATGCCGTCTTCGGCGCTCTTCTTCAGAACGGCGGGTCGGACGGGCATGGGGTCAGTCTCCTAACGAGGGCCGATCAGGATGATGTCGCATTTGAATTTCTTGAAGTACTTGCGCGCCTGTCGCTTCGACATCTTGGGCGGGCCGGTGCAACGGAACTTGAAGTCGTAGATCCGGAGGACCTTCTTGCCGTCGGCGCTCATGACGGCCACGTCCAGGCGGCAGTCCTTCCCGGCCTTCAGTTCGGGCTTGTAGTTCTGGGGGATCTTCCCCTTGGATTTCGCCTTTTCGATGGCGTCCTGGCAGCATTTGTGCTTGTAGGTTCCCCGCACGGTGCAGCTACATTTCTTCTTTTTTTTGTCCTTCTCGATCTTCTTATGACAATCGTTGGCGATCTTCTGCAATTCCTTTTCGACCGGAGTGGCCGGCTTGAGAATCTGGACCAAACCCGCCAGGTCGACCGTGTTGCCGTCGTTCTGGGTCTTCTTGTCGGTGAGGCGACAGGCGTTCTTACCCTCGAACTTCACGTCGAAGGAATAGAGGATGAATTCGCTCTTGCCTTTGATTTTGGAGGACTTCACGCCGCCGCCGGCCGAGCCGGCTTCGTCGCCGGTGGAGAGGGAGAAGTTGCAACCTTTGACGGCGATCATGTTGCCGCCGTCGGCCTTCACGGTAGAAGTGCCTCCGGCGAGGTCGCTGGACATGGAAATATTGGGATACGGAATGGGGACGGGGCCGCCGGGAGAGGGAGTTTTGCAGACATCCGGGATCGTCGCCGTGGAGATCCCGTTGGATCCCTTGTGGCACAGCGACAGGTTGTTGACGTTGACCGTGACGGCCACGATGCGAAGCCCTTAAGGGGGCCTATTCAAAGGCGGAGCCAGCTAATTGATCTGCACGCTGCTGCCGCGGATCCGGTTCACGCCTCCCGCATGCGTGAGCACGTATTCGCCCCGGATGAGGACTTTACCGGCTTTGGTGAGAGTAATCGCCGCCTTTCCGCAGCGCAGAGTCACTTCCTCTTCGCCGGTCAAGACGACTTTCTTGGCGTCGACACGGGCCTCCCCGGCCGGAACGGATGAGGCGAGCACCCCCAGCACGACGGCTTCATCGCCGATCCGGGCAACGACGGCGGCGTGGTGGCCCGCCGCTCGGGTCCGCTCCAGAAGTTCGCGCGTCACGCCGGCCACGGATCGGGCCGGTTCCGCCGCCTGACCCGGAAGGCGCACCCGCAGGCGCCCATCCTCCTCGATCCGCTCCACTACGGCCAGCGCCAAGTGCCCCGCGGCCGGATCCGCCAACGGCTTGATCATGACGCACCTCCAATCCCATTCTTGATTTTTGAAAGAAGGGATTCAAAGCTTTTGTCGGTCTTTCAGTTCCGGGAGTATACCCGGCGAAGGATAGGCGTAAAAGGAGATCGAATAAGCGAGCGCGAAGCGCGAGCGTCACTCCACCATGAAGTCGGGCAAGGGAAACGGCAGAGTCTGGCCCTCATAGAGGCGAACGATCGCTTCCAAGCGTTGAAGCGCCGCGGGATCGCCATGAAAGTACGCTCGCTCCGCCGCCGCTTCTCCCAAGAACGGATCTCGGTTTTAGATTTGCTTGAGCTGCGAAAGCGGCGGGGAGATGGGTCGGTTCATCCGCCGTCGGGGCAATCACGGGAGGGAAAAGGGCCGAGCCCGGGACGGCCTTCGAGCGTTTTCACCAGGCGCTCCAAATCGGAAAGCGAAAACGGTTTCGAGAGCCGCTCAACGCCCAGCGCTTCCGTTTTCGCGGCAATGTCGGCGCGGTCCGCTTCCGAAGAGACCAGCGCTCCTCGGGCGTTCGGAAGTAGACGCCGCATCGCTTCGAGCACCTCCAGTCCATTTCCGTCGAAGAGATGATGGTCGGAAAGGACGATCTCGTAGCCCCCGGCACGGCTCATCAAGTCCAGGGCCGATGCGGCGTCCGCGGCGGCGGTCACGTGAAATCCGAGCGTCTCCAGCGCCCGCTTCATGTAGGCGCGAACCTGCTCGTGGTCTTCCACCACCAAAATTCGCGCGCTCGGCACGCTTATCTCCTCGTCACCGGAGGACGGAGAGTTTGAAAAATGCCCTTTCGTGCCAACTGATGGATCGTGTCCCGGTCAGGAATATGATCCTATAGATTATATCACACCATGAAATGAACTCTCATGGATTGTAGACGGCATCCCCTGGGGGTGGCGAAACTCGCCCCGTCCATATGGATTTGGATGGGTCGCCTCCGCGCGGAATGGGGCTTCCATGGATTCCTTCGAATTGTTTCTTCAGCACGTGGGACGACGGATTCGGGAACTCCGCAAGGCGCGGCATTGGACGCAGGAGGAACTGGCGCACCGGGCCGGAATCTCCCGCACGTACATGGGCACCGTCGAGCTCGGCGCCAAGGAGCCGAGCCTGCGGACGCTCTTCCGGGTCGCGCACGCCATGGAGGTGGCCCTCGTCGAGTTGTTCGTTCCCCTGGCGACCGCCCGCCCGCAGGCCCATGAAGTCGTGGCGCGCCTGAGCGCCCGCCTTCTTGAAAAAGGGCGGACGGGCCGGGAACTCCGGAAAGTCGAGGAGCTGGTCGACACCCTCCTGCGGAAATAGGCGCCGGGAGCTCCGCTCCGGAATATCGATCAATCTCCCTTGCCTCCTGAGTCACGGACTGTTGTAATAACGACTTGCCATCGATATGAATAAAATTATCATAACGATGGCGGGCGCTGCCTTGGCGGGATGCCTCGGGCCGTCCGCTGCTCCGGTGACCGTCTTCGCCGCGGCGAGTCTCAGGGAAACGGTGGACGAGATCTCGATCGAATGGTCGAAGAAGACGGGTCGCTCCGTGCGACTTCAATTCGAGGCGTCTTCGACGCTCGCTCGGCACATCCTGGAGGGCGCCGGGGCGGACCTGTTCTTGTGCGCGGATCCGGAGTGGTTGGATCAGGTTCCGGTGGTCGATCGGTTCGACTGGCTCGGCAACCGACTGGTCCTGGTGGGACACCGAATGGCGCCCACGCCCGTTCTGGAGCGTTTGGAGAGTCTGGCGCTCGCCAACGAGCGGGTTCCGGCCGGCAAGTACGCGCGACTCGCTTTGGCACATCTCAAGGTTCGACTTCCGGATCGCGTCGTGTACGGCGCCAACGTTCGGGACGTGCTGTCGAAGGTCTCCCAAGGCGGGGCGGAGGCGGGAATTGTGTACGCCACCGACGCGGCCGTCGATCCGGACGTGCGGACGGTGTTCACGTTTCCGCCTGAAAGCCATCCTCGCATCGTCTATTCCGTCGGGCTTCTCGGGCCGGCGGGAAGAGCGTTTTTCAACGCGCTGCGAGAGCCTTGGGCGGTGGCCGTAGGCCGGCGGCACGGTTTTGCGGAGCTGGATTGAATGAGCGCGGTCGCGATTTCCTTGTCCGTGGGTCTCGCGGCAACGACCCTGAGCTTCGCGCCTGCGGTGGCCGTCGCATGGTATTTGGAAAAGACGCGGCTTCCGGGCCGCGGATTCGTCCAAACCGCGGTCATGCTTCCTCTCGTCTTGCCGCCGGTCGTCGTAGGCTATCTCTTGCTCCGTCTGTTCTCTCCGAAAGGGGTACTGGGGATGGCGCTCGAGAAAGCAGGGATGCCCGTGGCCTTTCATTGGCTGGGCGCGGTCGTGGCCGCTGCCGTCGTGGGCTTTCCTCTTTTCGTCCTGATGATCGGACTCGCCATGAAAGCGATCGATCCGCGTTACGAGACGGTTTCCCGTTCGCTCGGGCGGTCCCCGTGGCAGACATTCTGGTGCGTGACGCTTCCTCTGACGTGGCCGGGGATCCTTGCCGGAGCGTTGATCTCGTTCGCGCGAGGGCTGGGCGAATTCGGCGCCACGGTGATCCTGGCCGGGCGCATTCCGGGCGAGACGGAAACGATTCCCTTGCGCATCTATGCGGAGCTGGAAGCGCCCGGCGGCGAGCGGCGGATCGTGAGCCTCGTTCTCGCTTCGGTCGCGCTTTGCATCCTGTGCATCGCGGCGTACCGCTTTCTGGACGGGTGGTACCGGCGGCGGCTGGAGCTGGACCGATGAGGTTCGAGGTCCGAGCGCGCGTCCGCCGGCCATCGGGATTCACGCTCGACGTCGCCTTCGATTGCGAGGCGCAGGCGCTCGGCATCGTCGGCGCCAGTGGAAGCGGCAAGTCGACGTTGATGGATGCCGTTGCCGGTATCGAGCCCGGGGCCGACGTGAGACTGGACGGCGCCGAGTGCTCCGTCCTTCCGCTGCACCGCAGATCCATGGGCTATGTCACGCAGGACCCGTTGCTGTTTCCGCACCTGACGGTCCGCGGGAATTTGACGTACGGTTCTCGATCCGACGCCATCGAACCCGTCGCCCGCGCGCTGAGCATTGAATCGTTGCTGGATCGAATGCCCCGTCACTTGAGCGGCGGCGAGAGGAGGCGAGTCGCGTTGGCTCGCGCCATCGCGAGTCGCCCCCGTTTGCTCCTCATGGACGAGCCGTTCGGCGGACTCGACGACACCCGCCGCCGGGAAGCCATGTCGCTCTTGGACCAGGTACGGATGGCCTTCGACCTTCCCATCATCCTGGTGAGTCACCTCGCAGACGAGGTGACGGGTCTGACGGACTGGGCCATCCGTCTGGACGGGGGTCGGATTGTCGACGCGGGTCCGACGCCGGCCGTCCTCCGCAGGCACGAAACGCGGATCGACAATTATCTGAGCGGGGAAGTCTCGCGTTCCGGCCACGTTCGCGTGGGGGATCTGGAACTGGCTGCGATGATTCCCGAATCCGCATCCGGCATCGTCCGCGTCGCATGTTACGCGCACGACATTCTGCTGGCGTCGCGCCGTCCGGAGGGACTTTCGGCGCGCAACGTCTTTCCTGCGCGGATCGCGTCGATCGTTCCGGCGGGCGCCGCGACGCTGGTGGAGCTCGAAGGACCCAGGCTCCGCGCGCTGCTCACGCGCGACGCGGTCGAGTCGTTGGGGCTCGCGCCCGGCCGGGAGGTCTACGCCGTCGTGAAGGCGACGTCCATCGTTTATCTGGGGCCGGGATGATGAACCGATTCGACGTCGTAGTCGAATCCTATGACCGCCAAGGGTCGATCGCGTGGCTGCGATTGGGGCGGACGAAACTGGCCGCGCGTCCGTGGCCGGGCCTTCGGACCGGAGCGATGTCGGCGGTTCGCCTCCGCCCGGAGGACGTGATCTTGTGCGAAGGCCATCCGGGCCGGACCAGCGCGCGCAACGTGCTGCCGGGACACATCCGTTCGATTCGTTACGTGCCGGAAGGCGTCCTGGTGCGGCTCGATGTCGGCTTTCCGCTGACATCGCTGGTGACTCGCCGAGCGGTATCCGAGCTGGGCCTGGCCCGACGCCAACCGATCTTCGCGCTCGTGAAGGCGACCGCCGTGACGCCGGACGTCCGGTTCGACGCCCGGATCAGGGTCTCGCTGGTGGGCGACCGCGGAACGATCGAGCCGCAAAAAATCGATTTCTTGAGGTTGCTCGATCGAGCCGGTTCGCTCTCCGCCGCGGCCCGCGAGCGGGGCGTGAGCTTTCGCACCGCGTGGTTATGGGTCAAGGCGGCGAACCGAGCGTGGGGAAGGCCGCTCGTGGCGCTCGTTCAAGGGGGAAAGGGCGGCGGCGGGGCGGTCCTCACGCCGGAAGGCGAGGCGGCGCTGCGCTTCGTGGCGGCCGTTGAACGGAGCAAGGGATCTCGATCCTGAGCAAGGAGGTCCCGGAGGAGTCGGAGCGCACGGAGAAGAAATTCAAGGGGGAGACACGGAGGCATGGAGAAAAATTAGGGAGATGTGGAGATTTTGGAGATATGGAGATGGGAAAAGGTTGGAAAGCGGGTCCCTTACGAAGGATGTCTCCGCATCTCCACCATCTCCCTATCTCCTTAAGAATTTCTTCTCCGTGTCTCCGTGGGCTCGGGCCTGCAAGCAACTTCCAGCTTGGTGTCTTCGTGTCTTGGTGGTTAACTTGAGCTCATGTCGCGCGCCCGGTTCGGCCTCGTCCTGATCCTGCCCGCGCTGACCATCTTGACGCTCTTCGCGCTCGTGCCCATCGCCGGATCCCTCTTCGAGTCACTGCACCATCGCACGGCCGCGGAGCCGGTCGCGCGTTTCGCGGGGCTGGACAACTACGCCCGCCTCCTGCGGGATGAAGAGGCGGTGGAGTCGGTCGGCTTCACGATGCTCTTCGTGGGCACCTCCGTGTCGCTGGAACTCGGGCTCGGACTGGCAATCGCGCTGGTTCTTCATCAGGCGTTCCGGGGGCGGGGGCTCGTGCGCGCAGCGGTGCTGGTGCCCTGGGCGATTCCCACCGTCGTCGCCTCGATCATCTGGAAGTACGTGTTCGACGACCGCCATGGGATCTTGAATTACCTGCTCTTCGGAGCCGACCTGAACGCCTATCTGGTGTGGCTGGCGGATCCCTTCTGGGCGAAGGCCCTGATCATTTCGGCGGATGTCTGGAAGACGACGCCCTTCACCGCCTTGCTCCTTTTGGCGGGCCTTCAGACGGTACCCGGTGAACTCGTCGAGGCGGCGCGCGTGGACGGCGCGGGGCCGCTGCGGCGGTTCTTCGTCATCACGCTGCCGTTGCTGCGGCCGGCCATCCTTGTGGCGCTGCTGTTCCGCACGATGGACGCCTTCCGCGAGTTCGAACTGGTCTACGAGCTGACGCAGGGGAAGGAGGGCACGAGCGTCCTTCAGTTCTACGGCTACAAAGTCTTGTTCGGCCGGCAGGATTACGGGTTCGGTTCGGCGATCTCCTGTCTGGTGTTTTTCCTGATCGCGATCGTCGCCTTCTTTTATGTCCGTACCGTCGGGACCAGGTTGTTCGAGGAGGCGCGGTGAAACGTTCGGGTCTGTGGCTCGCGGCGGCGGCGGTGGTCATCTACAGTGTGGCGCCGTTTCTGTGGATCGTCGTCACGTCTCTGAAGCCGTCGCTCGAGATCGAAGCGCGGCCGCCGATGCTGTGGCCGCGCGACCTTTCGCTGGAATCCTACGCTCGGGCGCAGAAAGGCCATGGGGTCACGTCGTTGCTGATCAACAGTTTAATCGTCGCGGGCGGAACCACGTTGATTACCATCCCGATCGCCGCGCTGGCGGCGTATGCGCTGGCGCGGTTGAAACTGAGAGGGCGGCGCGTGATCCTCAGCCTCATCCTGGTGGCTTCAATGTTTCCCCAGGTGGCGCTGGTGCATACCTTGTACGGCATGATCCAGGTGATGGGCTTGGTGAATACGCGTCCTGGGCTCAGCATCCCCTATGTGATGTTGACTCTTCCCCTGGCGATCTGGATCCTCGCCTCCTTCTTCAAGGAGATTCCCGAGGATCTCGAGGACGCCGCGCGGATCGACGGGTGCGGTCCGGTGCGGACGCTGGTCAGCGTGTTCATGCCCGTGGCGGCGCCGGGCGTCTTCACGGCGGCGATCCTGACGTTCATCTACGCGTGGAATGAGTTCTTCTTCGCGCTCGTGCTCTTGACGGATCCGGCGCGGCAGACGCTGCCGCGCGGGATCGCGCTGATGCCGGGCCGATTCACGATTCCGTGGGGAGAAATCGCGGCCGCGTCGGTGATCGCGACGCTTCCTTTGGTGATCCTGGTCCTGGTCCTTCAACGGCGCATCATCAGCGGCCTGACCGCGGGGGCGGTGAAAGGATGAGCGCGCTGGAGATTCGGGAGGCGACGAAGCGGTTCGGCGACGTCGCCGCGGTGGACGGCGTCTCGCTGGAGGTGGAGCCGGGGGCGTTTTGCGTTCTGCTGGGGCCATCCGGGTGCGGCAAGTCCACGCTGCTGCGGTTGATCGCGGGGCTGGAGACTCCGACCGGAGGGCGCATCGCGATCGGCGGGCGCGATGTCACGGGCTTAGAACCCAAAGAGCGCGACATCGCGATGGTGTTCCAAATCTACGCGCATTATCCGCACCTGAGCGTATTCGACAACATGGCGTTTCCGCTTCGGGTACGGCGGATCGGGGAGCCCGAGGTGCGACAGCGAGTCGAAGAGGCCGCGGAGCTGCTTCAGCTTTCGGAATTGCTGAAGCGCCGGCCGAGGGAGCTTTCGGGCGGCCAGCGCCAGCGCGTGGCGATCGGGCGGGCGATCGTGCGGCGGCCGAAGCTGTTTCTCTTCGACGAGCCGCTGTCGAATCTGGACGCGAAGCTGCGGCATCAGATGAGGGCGGAGCTGGCGCGGCTGCATCGCCATCTGAACGCGACGTCCATCTACGTGACGCACGACCAGGTAGAGGCGATGACGCTGAGCACCCGGATCGCACTCATGAACGCTGGCCGGTTCGAGCAGGTCGGTTCGCCGCAGGAGATGTACGACCGGCCGGCGACGCGTTTCGCGGCGGCGTTCGTCGGCAGTCCCGCGATGAACCTGATCGAAGGGCGCGTGGAGGGGCGGACGTTCGAAGGGGCGGGCCTGCGTCTCGACGTCGAAGTGCAAACCTCCGGCGCGGCGACGCTGGGGGTTCGGCCCGAGGACCTCGAGCTCGTTGAGCAGGGTCCGTGGTCGGGCAAGGTCGATCTCGTCGAGTACCTCGGCGCGGAAACGTTGATCCATGTCCGCTGTGGCGACCTAGTGCTTGTGGTGCGCACGCCCCAAGCAAGCGATGTCGAACAAGGCCGGAACATCTCTTTTCGACCCCGCCGCGTCCATCTCTTCGATCCGTCCGGTCGGCGGATCGGGTAGCGCATCTCAACCGCCGAATCGCCGAACCGCCGCGCTGGAAATCCCGGGAAAATCTTGCAACCCCGGCGCGTAATGTCACGCGGGATGGGGAATACGATCCAGAGAAGCCGTGACCGAAGACTTCTTGAACTTAGATCCTGACGCCCCGGACAGTCCTGCGGAGGTAGTGCTCCGCTGTGGGGCGCCGAGCTTTTCCTCGGCGCCCCTGGGCGCGCCACGCCGGTTCAGATCTCGGCCACGGCTGCTCCCCGCGTCTCCGGCAGCAGCCACACCAACGCCCCGGCCAGCACGGCGAACCCGGCGGCCAGGGCGATGCCGGCGCCGAGCGTCCGCCCGCCGACCCACACGACCATGAGCGGCGCCACGAACTGGATCCCCCGCGTGACGTTCATGCAGATGCCGCCCGCCGTGGTGCGCACATGCGTGGGGAAGAGCTCCGTGTACATCGGCCCGAAGTTCGACCAGGTCCCCGTGCCGACGCCCGCGAGGAACGTGAAGAAAAGAAAGATTTCGGGCCGGTGGCGGATCGCTTCCTGAAAGAGCGTGATCATCGTCAGGCCCAGCGCCATGAGCGCGCAGAACGCCGTGAACGCGCGGCGGCGCCCCCAGCGGTCGGAGCAGAGGCCGTAGAGAAGATAGCCGGTCAGCGAACCGAACACGAAGATGAGCGTCCATTGGCCGGTCCTCTGGATCTCCAGGTTCCACCGGCGACCGACGTACTCCGGCAGCCACGAGAACGTGAACCAGTAGTTCGCCATGTTGAAGAGCGTCACGAAGAAGGCGACGGCGAACAAACCGCGCAGGCCCGGCGAGAAGAGCTCGACCAGCTTCGACCGGTCCGCCACGACGTTGGACCGGTGCGCGATCCACACGTCCGATTCCGGCACGAGCCATAAGATGAGCGGGACCATCCCCACCGCCGCGCACGACAACCAGAACGCCTCGCGCCAGCCGATCACCGGCGCCACCTGCGTGGCCACGATCGTGGCCACGCCCAGCCCGAGCGGGGCCCCGGTCTGCGCCAGCGCGCCGAATCGCCCGCGCAAGCGAGGCGGCACCGTTTCTCCCAACAGCGTCTGTCCCGCCGCCCACTGCCCGCCGATGCCGAATCCGGCGATGGCCGCATACGCTACGATTTCGACCAGGTCGCGCGCGAATCCGGCCGCGGCCGTTCCCGCGACGTAAACAAGGATCGAGAAGATCATCGCGCGCCTCCGCCCGAAGCGGTCGGCGAAGATTCCAAAGAGGATTCCGCCCACGCCGGTCATCGCCAACGCGACCGCTTTCACCCGTTTCACGCCGTCGTCGTCCAGGCCCAGCTCCTGTCGAAACAGCATCGAGAGCTGAAAGAACAGGATGAGCGTGTAGAAGACGGCCAGCCATCCCAGCCAACTGAAAAGAAGGATGCGGCGATGCGCGCCGGTCGGCGTCGACGATTCCGAGAGGAGCATCGCAGGATTATAGAGACAGATAAAAAAAGAGGCGCCAAGTTTAGCTTGGCGCCTCATGTCGACTTGATTCGATTTTCGTTATTTCTTTTTAGCCGCCTCGTCGAGCGCCTTGTTGAGCTCGTCGAATTTGCCGTCCTCCTCGATCGCCGCCTTGCCCAGGACCTCTTCCGTCTTGGGATTCAGGATGACGACGGCCGGCCCTTTTTCCAGATCGTACTTCTTCAACGTGCTCTCCTCCGCGACGTCGAGCACCCAAGAGAACTTCTTCTTGCGGGCGCCGACCGCCTTCATGAGTTTCGCGTCCCATTTCACCAGGTCCTCGTCTTCGGCCACCAGAGCGAGCGCCACGGGTTTTTTGTCCTTCTTGCCCCGTTCCAGCGCCGACTTCAGCGAACTCTCCCAGTTCGATCCTTTGCCGGGAAATCTCCCGAACACCTCCGCAATGTCCTTGATGATCGAGTTCACGTCCCGGCCGGTCATCTCCTTGATCACGCTGCCGTCCGGATCCGTGTACACCACGCGCGGAATGCCCCGAACTCCGTATTTCTCGGTCAGATCGGAATGAGCTCCGCGTTGGGTGAGATCGACCAGGATCGGCACGATCTTCGAGGTGGGTTCGGCCAGCTTCTGATTGCTGAAGGCACCTGCCTTCAATCCTTTGCACGGCCCTCACCAGTCGGCCGTGAAGAAAACCATGGTCGCCCGCTTTTCGAGTTTCGCCTTGGCGAATCCGAACTTGGGGTTCTTGAGCCAGTTGATCGCCGACTCCTTGTCCGCCCCGGCGAACAGCGGGCCGCCGGCGGCCAAAACGGCGGATACGACCCACGCGAAAGCCCTCATCGTCCATCTCCTAAAAAGGAAGCCTCATTCCTCATATATAACGCCGATGCGGCTCCCAAGATTCAAACATACTACGTAACGGCTCCTTGAACGTTGGGTTCCGCCGGCATGATCGATAGAAATGGCGACATCCCTTGGCGTGAGCAATTTCTATGCGCAACCCTTGAAATTTAGGGGGCTCTCGCTTTTATGATAGTCGTCCCCCAAACGTAAGGAGCCTTTGCGCCATGAGCGTCGATGTCCATCAGATCAAGGGCCGCGTGGCCGAGCAGACGGAATACGTCCACAAGATCCGCGCCGAGCTGGGCAAGGAGCTGGTGGGACAGGAAACGATGGTCTCCCGGCTCCTGGTCGCGCTTCTGAGCGACGGGCACATCCTCCTCGAGGGAGTCCCCGGTTTGGCCAAGACCCTGGCGATCAAGAGCCTCGCGGCGGCGATTCACACCCGGTTCCGGCGCATCCAGTTCACGCCGGACCTCCTGCCGGCCGACCTCGTGGGAACCCAGGTGTTCAATCCGCGCGACGGATCGTTCAGCGTCAAGAAGGGACCGATCTTCTCGAACTTCATCCTGGCCGACGAGGTCAATCGCGCGCCGTCCAAAGTTCAGTCGGCGCTGCTGGAGGCCATGCAGGAACGGCAGGTGACGATCGGGGAGGAGACGTTCCCCCTCGACGCGCCGTTCCTGGTGATGGCAACGCAGAACCCCATCGAACAGGAAGGAACGTATCCGCTGCCCGAAGCGCAGGTTGACCGGTTCATGCTCAAGGTCAAGGTGAGCTATCCCAAGCCGGAAGAGGAGCGGAAAGTCATCGACAAAGCGATCGACGGGCAGAGCACGCGCATCCGCGCCGTCGCCACGCCGGAGGATATTTTCAAGATGCGGGAAGTGGTCTCGATGATCTACATCGACGACAAAGTGAAGGACTATATCCTGTCGATCGTCCAGGCGACGCGCGAGCCCGAGAAGTTCAAGCTGAGGGACATGAAAGGATTGATCGAGTACGGAGCTTCGCCGCGGGCCTCCATCAATCTCGCGCTGGGCGCGCGCTCGCTGGCGTTCCTCGAGGGCCGCGGCTACGTCACGCCGCAGGATGTCAAGGACATCAGCCCGGACGTGCTGCGGCATCGGATCATCCTCTCCTACGAGGCGGAAGCGGAAGAGATGGCGCCGGAGGACGTGATCGCGCGAATTCTGGGTGAGGTGCCGGTGCCGTAGAATAGCTCGTAGCTGGTAGCTTGTAGCTCGTAGCTCGAAGCCACTGATAGCTGAAAACTGATAACTGAGAACTGACCACTCTTGCTCATGGCTGTCTCCTCCGTCGCCGACGTTTTGAAGAAAGTCCGCCGGGTCGCCATCGTCGCGAACCGGGCGGTCAACGACCTGTTCGCCGGGGAGTACCACTCCGTCTTTCGTGGCCGCGGCATGGAGTTCGACGAGGTGCGCGAGTATCAGCCCGGCGACGACATCCGCAGCATCGACTGGAACGTCACCGCCCGCGCGGGCGCGCCGTTCGTGAAGCGATACCGGGAGGAGCGCGAGCTGACGGTCCTCTTCCTCGTGGACGTCTCCGCCTCCGGCGCGTTCGGGTCGGAAAACCAATCGAAGCTGGACTTGATCGTCGAAGTGGCCGCGCTGCTCATGTTTTCCGCGCTCAAGAACAACGACAAAGTCGGTCTGGCGCTCTTCTGCGACGAGGTGCGTCACTACTTCCCTCCGCGGAAGGGGAAAGGCAACGTCCTGCGGCTCATCCGCGAGCTGATCGTCGCGCCGCCGGTGGCGGCGGAAACTCGAATCGACCGCGCGCTCGAGTACGTGCGCCGCGTCCAGAAGCGAAAGGCGGTGGTATTCCTGATCAGCGACTTCATCGGACCCGCGTACGAGCATGATCTGGCCATTGCGAGCAAACGGCATGACGTCATCGCCGTGACGGTCGGGGACCCCCGCGAACGGGAACTGCCGGAGGTGGGGTTCGTCCGGCTGGTGGACGCGGAAACGGGCGAGACGCTGGAACTGGACACGGGCCACCCCAAGGTGCGGGAATTGTTTCAACGCCAACACGACGATCGGGTGCGCGGGCGATCCAAAGCGCTGCGGCAGCGAGGGGTGGACGAACTGGCAATCGAAACGTCCGAACCTTATACGACCCGGTTGCACCAATTCTTTGGGATGAGGCGGAAGCGGTTCCGATGACCGAGTCCCGAGTCGTGAGTCCCGTGTCGCGAGCCAACTGCATGAGAAGGATGGCGTTGGGAATACTGTGTCTGCTCGCCTTCGGTTGCGAACGGCAGGAGCGTCCGGTCGGAACCGCCGCGCCTCCGGCGGCGCGGACGGAGATCGAACGGGGACCCGTCAAGGTGACTGTGGAGATCGCTCCCGCCAAGCCGCGGCTTTCCGACGAGCCCACGCTGACGCTGACGATCGAAGCGACCGAAGGCGTCACGGTGACTCCCCCGCCGTTCGGAGAATCGATCGGGGAATTCGCCGTGCGGGATTTTCATGAACCCCTTCCCGAAGTCCGCGACGGAAAACAGATTCTCAGGCAGGTGTATCGTCTGGAGCCCCTGGTCACGGGCAAGCTCGCGATCCTTCCGATTCCCGTCACCTTCGAGGATCGCCGGCCGGACGGCGACGGCAAGAAACATACCATCGAGACGGAGTCGCTCGCCGTCGAGGTCACGTCGATGGTCGGAGAAGGCGTTCCAAGCCTCACCGATCTTCGTCCCGCGGCGGGACCCGTTCCGCTTCCGAAAGAATCCTCCGGATTCATCGGCTGGCTGGCGCTTGCGGCGATCGTCGCGCTGGCCGGCGGCGCCATCTGGATATGGCGGCGCCGGCGCCGTCCCGTATCCGCCGAACCCGCGCTCTCTCCCGCGGACCTCGCGCGGCGGGAGCTGGAGCGATTGCTCGAAAATGACCCGATCCGGCGGGGCGAGTTTCAATCTTTCTATGTCGAGCTGACGGGAATCGTGCGCCGGTACATCGAGCGCACCACGGGCGTACGCGCGCCGGAATTGACCACGCAGGAATTCCTGCGGTCGATGCGCGATCACTCCGCGTTCGATGCCGACACCCGCGAGAAGCTGAGGGCATTCCTGGAGTCCGCCGACCTGGTGAAGTTCGCCGCGTTGAAGCCGTCTCAGGAACACGTCGAGGACAGCGTCCAGCGCGCCCGGGAATTCGTCGGACTTCCGGTGGAGGCGGCGGCATGACGGGGTTCCGCTTCCAGGACCCGATCTGGATCGCCGCGATCGTTCCGATCGTCCTGGTCTCGGCATGGTCCCTGCGGCGGGAACGGAAGTTTGCGGTGCTCTTTTCCAGCCTGCGCGGCCTTCGGTCGCTTCCCGTCACGGCCGCCCAGCGGGTCAAGCGGATCCTTCCGAACGTCCGCATCGCCGGTCTGTCCTGTCTGGCGTTGGCGATGGCCCGCCCCCAGCAGGGGCACGAGGAGTTCCGCCTCCGCGGCGAAGGCATCGCGATCGAGATGGCGATCGACCGGTCCGGCTCGATGCAGGCGATGGATTTCGAGGAAAGTGGGCAGCGGCGACGCCGGCTCGACGTCGTCAAGCGCGTCTTCCGCGATTTCGTCGCTGGCCGAGGCAAACTCTCCGGCCGGCCGGACGACCTGATCGGCCTCGTCGTCTTCGGCGGATTCGCCGAAGGCCGCTGCCCCCTGACGCTCGACCACGGCGCGCTGCTCCAGATCCTGGAGGACGTGGATATTCCCAAGCCGCTGCGCGACGCCCGCGGCAAGGTCCTCAACGCCGAGCTCTACGAGGAAGAGATGGCCACCGCGATCGGCGACGCGATCGTGCTGGGCGTCGAACGCCTGAAGGCGGTACCGGCCAAGAGCAAGGTCCTCATTTTGCTTTCGGACGGCGTGAGCAATGCGGGCGTGGCGGACCCCCTTCAAGCGGCCGAGGTGGCGAAGGCGTTCGGTGTCAAGGTCTACACGATCGGCGTCGGATCGACGGGAACGGCGCCGTTTCCGGCGGAGGACGCGTTCGGCCGTTCGGTGCTGGTCCGCCGGCAGGTGGAGCTGAACGAAGCGACGCTGAAGCGAATCGCGGAGGCGACCGGCGGGCGCTATTTCAACGCGCGCGGCACCGCGGCGCTGGAGGAAGTGTACGCGGCGATCGATCAGCTCGAGAAGACCGAGACCGAAGGCGTCGTCTACACCGAATACAAGGAGTGGTTTCATGTTCCGCTCATCGCGGGCGCGTTGCTGATTCTCGGGGAGCTGGCGCTGAGCATGACGCGGTTCCTGTCGCTGCCATGAAGGACAGAATGAAGTCCAAAGTCCCAAGTCCAAAGTCCAAGGTCACATCCCCCGGTCCTCACCCCCCAGGGGGGCTGCGGGGGGATCCGGACTATGGACTTCGGACTTTGGACGTTGGACATTAAGTTTATGGATATTCGCTGGGACAATCCGGCGGCCTTGTACGCGCTCTGGCTGCTCGTGCCGGTCGGCGTCTTGCTGGCGCGCGCGCATCGGCGGCGGCGAAGCGCGGCCGCCCGGTTGATCGCGCCCGCCATGCAGGGGCGAGTCATGCCTCGATCCCGCGACGCCTATCCCTGGATTCGCGGATCCTTGCTGCTTCTGGCGTTCGCGTGCCTGGGCATCGCGGCGGCCCGCCCGCGCTGGGGCGTCTATTTTGAAAAGGTCGCCCGCCGCGGGGCGGACGTCCTGGTGCTGCTCGACGTGTCCCGCTCCATGCTGTCGCAGGACGTGGCGCCCAGCCGACTCGAACGGTCGAAATCGGACCTTCGCGATCTGCTTCGCCGTCTGGAGGGCGATCGCGTGGGGTTGATCGCGTTCGCGGGGAAGGCGGTCCTGGTGTGTCCGCTGACGACCGACCATTCCTTCTTCGGCATGATGCTCGATCAGGTAGGGCCCGACAGCGCGCCGCGCGGAGGCACGGCGATCGGCGACGCCATCCGCGAAGCGCTCCGCAACATGGAGGCGCGGCGGGATCGGGACCAGGCGTTCCTGCTGATCACCGACGGCGAGGACCACGATTCGTTTCCCTCGGAGGCGGCCGCCGCGGCGGCGGAGCGCGGAGTGAAGATCTTCACCGTGGGAATGGGGGATCCCGTCGAGGGCGCGCGCGTGCCGACCGTCGCCGAGTCGGGCGATCGCGCGTACCTCAAGTACCAGGGCCAGGAAGTCTGGTCCAAAATGGATGAAGGGCTCCTCCAGGACATCGCGCTGAAGACTCAAGGGGCGTACGTGCCCGCGAAGACGCAGGTCTATGATCTGGGGGAAGTCTACGAGAACCATCTCGCGTCGCTGGCCCGGAGCGAGGAAGAGACGGAAAAGCGGCGGCGGTATCGGGATCGGTTCCAGATCTTCGTTTTCCTGGCGCTGCTTCTTTTCGTGGCGGAGCGGATCCTGAATCCCTTCCGCGGCCGCGCGCCGGCCGCGACGCTGGCGATGGCGTTGATCGGATGTGTTTCCCAGGCGCTCACGGTGGAGAGCTCGGCAGTGACGAAGTTCACGGAGACCAAATCTCCCCAATTTTCCTCAGTGTCTCCGCGCCTCCGTGGTCGGCCTTCTTTCTCTGTGATCTCGCCGACCCAGGACGCGGGCGACAAGGTCTGCCAGGGGATCGCGCAATTCAAGGAAGGAAAGCTCGGCGAGGCCTTGAAACTGTTCACGGACGCGGACTGGGCCAAGCCGGGAGATCTCGTCATTGCCTTCAACCGGGCCGCCGTCCTTCAGGCGAAAGGCGATGTGGAAGCGGCGCGGACGCTCTATCTGAGCGCCGCATCCGCCAAATCACCGGAGCTGGCCGCGCGCGCGCATTACAACCTGGGCACGCTGGAGGCCCAGAAGGCGCGGGCGCACTTCGGAGAGAAACCCCAGGAAACTCCGCCGGACAAACGCGAGGAAGGAGTGGCGCTGCTCCAGCAGGCGGTACGGCACTTCCGCTCCTGCCTGGAGCTGCAACCGGACCACGTGGACGCCCGCCACAACCTGGAGTTGATCCGACTGTGGCTCAAGCACATGGCGGACGTGTGGGCGCGGAAGGATCGGGAAAAGCAGAGAGAGGAAATGGACCTATTGACGTTTCTGGAGATGCTGATGCACACCCAGCGTGGCCTGCAAAGCGGCGTGGAGGCGCTGGAAAAGACGGTCGATTCGCCCATGAAGCGGGAAGGACTGCGCCGCGCAGTCGTCGCGCAGCAACAGCTCGCCGACGAGATCGAGCCGTTGAAGAAGAAAATCGGCGAGGCGTTGAGGCCTCCGGAGGGACAGCCCGATTCGGAGCCTCGACATCAAGCGCAGAAAATTCTGGAAGGATGGGCGGACGAGGCGGGCGAGGCCATGAAGAAGGCCGCTTCCGACCTGAATGTCCAACAATGGGAGTCCGGCCGGGACGCGCAGGCAAGGGCGCTCGAGGCGCTGGAGCGGATCTGGCTGGCGGCGGCGCCGTTCGAGAAAGTCCTGAGTCGCGCGATCCAGGTGGAGAAGAGCGTGGTGGAGCGTACCACCCCTCTCGTTGAAGAGAAGGATCTTCCGGATCTGAAGCCGCTCATCCGCGATCAGGCTCAAGTTCGGGACTTCGCCGCCGCGCTGCCTCCGAAGGCGGAGCAAGGGCTTCAGGCGTTGCAAGCCCGGCCGGAACCGCAGGGACAGGACGAGCAGGAAAAGGAAAAGCAGCGGCAGCAGCTTGATGCGCTCCGCCAGGCATATCAAAAGGCGATCGAGCTGGGCCCGCGGATTCAGGAGCAGGCGGAGGGCGCCAGGTCCGATCTCGAAACCGCTCAACCCAAGGAGGCGTTGCCCAAAGAAGAGGAGGCGCTCAAGCTGCTGCGTGAAATCGAGAACCTGCTGCCGAAGGATCAACAACAGCAGGATCCGCAGAACGATCAAAAAGATCAGCAGGACCAAAAGGACGATTCAAAAGATCAGACGAAAAATCAGGATCAACAACAGAAGAAACCCGAGCCGTCACAGCAACGGGCGGAAGCGCTCCTGCGCAAAGTCAAAGAGCGGGAGCGGGATTATCGCGAAAAGCAAAAAGAGCTTCAGGGCGTGATTCGGGGGCGGGTCCCGGTGGAACGGGATTGGTGAGAAGCTATTTCCTAACCACAAAGACATGGAACTACGGATGAGTGCAATGGTTCACCGACGGCGCAGAGCCCGCAGTGTGGGAAGAGTATGAACCGCAGAAACGCCAAATCGCCAATAAGACCCCCGAAAACTCCGATGGCGCTTTGGCGTTTTGGCGGTTCATCCAGGAAGTAGGGCAACGAACCAAGGCTTGGTTTGATGGCAAAGTTTGGCTGTATTCCTGCGCTCGCTCTCGTGTGGGGTGCGTCGCTCGCATGGGCCGATGCTTTGGCCCAAGAATCCGAGCCCCGCGTCGAGACGCGCTTGGAGCGCGACGAGATCTACGAGGGCGAGTCCGTTCTGTACACGGTCCTGGTGCGGAACACGCGCGATCCGCGGCCGCCGGATCTGTCGGCGTTTCAGGACTTCGAAGTGCGCGGGGCCGGCGAGCAAAGCCTCAATTCCTCGGAAGTCCGGATCATCAACGGCCGGGTCATCCGGAAGGAGACGTTCGGCCGCGCGTACGGGTACCTCCTCACTCCTCGCCAAGGCGGCCGCCTGATCGTTCCCGCGCCTACGGTGGAGGTGGATGGAAAGAAGTTGAAGGGCGAACCGCGCGCGCTTCGCGTCGTCGCGCCCGAAGCGCAGAACCTGGTCATCCTGGACATTTCGGCGGTTCCTTCCGAAGTCTATCCGCTTCAGCCGTTCGAGGTTCGGTTGCGGGTATTCGTGCGCCGCCTTCCCGCTCCCCGCGAGGATCGCGATCCGACCTCCGTGATCGACCCGGCCGCTCTGGAAGTGCCGTGGGCCGACCCTCCGGCGGATCTCGAGAGCGCATCGACGTCGGATTGGCTGAGCCCCAAGCTCGCGCGGCGCCAGCAGCGCGGATTCACGATCAACAAGATCGCGCGGAAGGCGGGAATCTTCGAGTTCGACGACCCGATCGCCGTGTTCGATCTGGAGGGACGTCCGGCGGTTGAATCGGACGTGGCCTCGATTCCGAGCCTCGCGGGGCGAGCGGAAGAATATTGGGTTTATGAGCTCGTGCGCGCATTCACTCCCAGGCGCCCCGGAAGCTATCGCTTCGGGCCCGCGACGGTCAAAGGCACATTCGCCGAAGAACTCCAGGGACGGCGGTTTTCGGGACGCAAGGTGTACGCGATCGGCAAAGCCGCGCACGTGACCGTGAAGTCGGTGCCGGATGAAGGCAAGCCCGCGTCGTTCACGGGAGCGATCGGCGAATTCGGGATTTCCGTGGATGTCGCTCCTCGAAAAGCTCGGGTGGGCGATCCCATGACGTTCACGCTGGTCGTGACGGGGAGAGGAAACCTGGAAGATGTCGCCGCTCCCGATCTGACGCAGGTGCCCGAATTCGCCTCGCGCTTCAAGCTGTACGAGGCGACGTCGGAGACCAAGGGAGAGCGGAGGATTTTCACGTACAGCCTTCGCCCGATCGCGGCCGCGGTGACCCACGTGCCGGCCGTGCCGTTTTCGTATTTTGACGTGGCCAAGGAGCGGTACATCACGATCCACACGGAGCCGATCGAGATCGAGATCGCCGAGGCGGTTCGAATGGAGGGCGGCGACATCGTGGTCGGCGGGAACGGACCGCGCGCGGGAAAATCGGTCGAAGCCCGGCTCGAGGGAATTTTCGCGAACATCACGGATGCGCGGCAGATTTCCAATGATGCGGTCAACGTGCCGGGGACGGTCGGATATGCCGGCGCGCTGGGGGTCCTCTATCTGTTCGGCGCGGTGTGGGTCGCCCGCCGGCGGCGGCTCCGCGAGGATCCGGCGCTCCAGCGGCGCCGCGCCGCGGCCCGCCGCGCGCGGGAACGCTTGGACGAGGCGCTCCGCTCGGGAGACCGGGCGCAAGGAATTCGCGCGGCCCTCGTGGGATGGGTCGCCGACGTCGCGGGAATTCCGGAGGCGGGCTTGACGGCTCGGGAGGTTTCGGAGCGCGTGCGGGAATGGGGCGCGGGCGAGGCGCTGGCAGGGCGGGCGGCGGCGCTGATCGAATCGTGCGATGCGTGGAGATACGGCGCCGGAGCCGAGGCGCCGGCGGATCTGGACGCGCCGGCGCGCGCGGTCCTCGAAGAGCTGACGTCCGCGTTCCGCGGGAAGGCAAAGTCATGAGGCGACTCCGGCCCGCGGCGCTTCTCTTCCTCGCGAGTTGTGAGGCGGGCGCCGGCATCGAGACCTCGCGCGCCTTCGAAGAGGCGAACCAGGCGTTCCAGGAGGCGAAAACGCCGGACGGCTATTTGCGCGCGGCGGCGAAATATGAGTCCCTGCTGGAGGACGGTTTCATCAACGGCGCCGTGCTCTACAACCTGGGCAACGCCTACGTGCGCGCGGGCAAGCGCGGCCACGCCATGGCGGCGTATCGGCGCGCGTTGCGATATCGGCCGCGGGATCCGTACCTCCAGGCTAACCTGGAGTCGGTGCGCGCGTCGCTCAATCTCCCGATTCGCGAATCGAGATCCCTTCTGGATCATGTCTTCTTCTGGCAGCGATGGATTTCATATCCCGAGAAAGCGCGCGCGTTCGCCGCGGCGGCGACGGTGACGTTCCTGCTCGCGCTCGCCGCGCTTATCTTCGTCCGCCGGCGAACGCTCGTTCGCGCGGGAATGTGGATCGGCGTGGCGGTGACAGCGCTGGCGGGCGTGTCGCTGGCGCTCGACTATCATGAGATCGAGAGGACGCGTCACGGGGTGGTCGCCGCGCCGGACGTGATCGCCCGCAAAGGGAACGCCGAGAGCTTCGATCCGGCCTTCACGGAGCCGCTGGGCGAGGGGACGGAATTCACGGTGCTCGAGGAGCGGGCTGGATGGATCCACCTGCGGCTTCCGAATGGGCTCACCGGGTGGGTGCCGAAAGAGAAAGCGGTCACCTACTGAATCGACGTTCCTTTTCCGCGCCGTACGCAGGAAGCCGCCGGGCAAGACGACGGAGGAAATCCTATGAAGACGATCAACGTCCGGAACCTGCAAAAGAAGATTCGCACCTGCCTCGAGGCCGCCCAGAAGGATCGCGTGGTCATCACGCGCCGTGGAGATCCCGTCGCCGTCGTTACCGGCGTCGAGGGCTACGATTGGGAGGATCTCTTGTACATGACCAGTCCTTCCTTCTGGCGTATGATCGAGCGCCGCCGGAAACAGTAGACGATCTCTTACGACGACATGCGCCGCCGCCTGGGACTTCCTCCTCGGCCAAAGAAACGGTAGAGAAAGCCCTGCGTTCCCCGTGAATTTTCGGCTCTGTCCAGTCCGCTTGAGAGTGTTCCACGGGATGGATAGCATCATCGGGACCAGTTAGGATTCGATCATGAACGTGGCGTCGCCCGGTAGGCTGCGGGTGGTCTTGCTTCTGGCGGCAGCGATCCTTTTGCCCAGTTGCGGCCGCGATTCCGAGGACGCGTCACTTCCTCCCGTTCCGGATTTCGCGCTTCTGGACGTCAATCCCAACTCGGCTCGTTTCGACGAAGCGGTATCTCCCCGGGACTATATGGGCTTGGTGCCGGCGTGGTACTTCGGCCACGCCACCTGAGGGTATTGTCAGAGCCAGTTTGGCTACCTGGATCAGATGCAGGCCGAGCTTCTCAGCGAGAACCCCGACACCGCGATCCGCATCCTTGGGGTAAATGCCGCGGGATATGAATCCGGGAACGCGTCGATTTGCCAGGGCCGGACGATACCGTGGTTGCAAGATACCGGCGGGGCGAATGTCTGGGGCGCGTGGGGCGTTGTTTTCCGAGACGTCCGCGTGCTCGATCGGGAGAACCGCCTTGCGCGGACGTATAACTTGACGGACAACGATCTGGCGGATCCCGTGCACTACGAGATCCTGAAGAACATCCTCAAGCAAGTCGCGGGCGAATAACGCGCCCACCTGCGGAGCCGCGAAAGCGCGAAGCCGCCAAAGAAGCCACCAAGAACAATATGATTGGCGATTCCGTGTTTTGGCGGTTCATCCGAGAAAAGAAAAGAGGAACATCCTTCATCGCCGAAATCGCGGTGAGAAAATATGAGCCCGCCGTGAACGTGGTTGAGTCGCCCGCAAGGAAGACGATTTTTTACGGGCGAATCAAAATATGAGACATAAATCTCCGAGAAGGCGCCGTGTCATCGGGCGGGAAGGACCTTGATGTCCTTCACCTGTCGGAGTCGCTCGTCCGCAGTGACCAGGACGAGATCCAGCACGTGGGCCGTGGCCGCGATGAACCTGTCCGCCGGATCCCGGTGCGGAAGGACGATCCGCCGGCTCGCCCGGACAATCTCGTGGGTCATGGCCGCCTCGTTGATCGGGGCCTTCTCGAAGGCCCGATCGACCCATGTCTCGACGGGACCGTGCACGAGGATCCGTCCCTTGTCGGCCAAGACCAGGAATTCCCAGAGGCTGATCGGCGACAGCCACAGCTCGCTGGCTGGATCCGAAAGAATCCGCAAAGCCTTCCGCCCGAGGCGCGCGGGGTCCAGCAGGCTCCAGATCCAGACGTGGGTGTCCAGCAGGAGCCTCACGGACGGAGCGCCTCCCAGTCCTCCTCCGGAACGGCGGGACCGACGATGTCGCCTTCGATCACGGCACTTCCCCGGAGCGAGCCCAGCCATCCTCTCGGTCGAGGCGGTGCGGGCGGAGGCGTCACCTCGGCGACCGGTTCTCCGAACCGCGTGATCAAAATGGGCTTGCGGCTGCGGCGGACGCGCTCCAGAACCGCGAGACACCGGGCCTTGAATTTGGAGATGGCCATCTTCTCCATGGAGGGATTATACCATGGTCCAAGACCATGGTCAATTCTGAGCTCGTCGTAAGAAGTGCTGTTTTCCTTTACCTGATTCGCGCCCGTTTTTTTGAAGCCCCGCTCTTGCTTTCCCGCCGGTTGGGGATATCCTTAACCATGAAGCCCGCGGCGAGGGAAGAGGGGGCGCTGTCGGTGGCAGGCTCGGAGCGACTCCCGGACGGGAGCCTGTCCCTCTCAAATCCACGGCGAAGGGGTCGATATGCAGCATCGCCGCGGCCTCGTCCTCATCGTGGTTCTGGTGGCTCTGGCCCTCCTCGCCCTCCTGGGCGTATCCTTTTCCGAACTCTCCGCGCTCGACCGGCGCGTCTCCGCGGGCTACCTCGACGAAGTCCGCGCCCGCCTCGTCGCCCGCTCCGGCGTCGAACGGGCCGTCGCCGAGGTTCAATCCGCCGTGCGCCGGGACCCGGGAGCGGACCTCACGGCCATGCAGTACTGGGGAGGCAACGACGACGAGGCGGGATCGCCGGACTGGGAAACGCCGCTCAAATTCGCGACCAATCCCTCCTACGCCTATGAAGACGAGAAGCGGCAGCATCCCGACGATCCCCACATGCGGCCCATGCGATTCGAGATCGACGGGCAAGAAGTCGGCATCTCGGGAACGCTGATGCTCGGCACGTACGCTCCCCATGGAGATGTCTATCGGCTGCTCGTCGCGGACGCCAACAGCCGCATCCATGTCAACGACGGCATCGAGCACGGCAAGGATGGCAACGTATCCCGCAACCTGCGCCGCATCCTGAATGTCCTGAAGTACAACGCGCGGATCAACGCGTACCGATATGGGCGCTCGGTGAGTTCGGACGCGCTGCCGATCGTCACGCCGCTCGTGTTCGCGCCGGATTTCGCCGATCCGCTGAGCGGCCTGAATGCCGTCATGGCCCTGGACGAGCTGCACGCTCCGTGGATCGAGCGCTGCCGGCGCGCTCCCGTCAACGTCAATCTGGCGTCGCGCGAGGTGCTCACGGCGTTGATCGCGGGACTTCGCGGGTGGTTCCTCGTCGGGCGCCGCCAGCACAATCCGTCGAGCGGCATGTACGCGTTCCTGAATCACCAGAAATACGACAATACGCCGGGCGGCAAGAAGGGCGACGAGATCGGGTTCCTCTACGCGACGGCGCATACGTGGAGCGAGATTCCGCGCTGATGTATCCCTTGACCTCCGAGGTCTTCGGCGAAGTCGGCACCGCCTGTCTCTGGCTCAAGCCGTCGTATCATCCCGAAATGACCGGCAAGCCGCGCACGCACTTCTCCGCGGATACTCTGGGAGGCCCGGGGGGAAGACTCAGATGATCATGGGCCAATGGTTCTTCCCCAGCCACGACGCCCTGGCTTACAGGGCGTCGCTGAACGAACACAAGTCTCCGACCTATTCGGCGGGTCCGTGGCGACCCATCAGCTTTGCCGCCGGATTCGCCACCAGTCCGTCGCCCGGCGGCGGAGTGGGATTACTCTCTCCGTCGCTCCATCACCGGACGCATCTCGATAGGGAGGAGACGGATCATTTTCGGCATCACGAATGGACGCACGTCATCTACGCCTGGAACACGCAGGTGCTGGCGGCGAACCTGATCATCAACGGACAGACGCTCCCCCGAACGGATCCCATCAACGTGCATCCGAAGCCCACGCCGGCGGCGGAGTGGCTGGTCTCGCCTCCCGAGGGAAACCTCTTCCGCATCGGGGAGCCCTCCCGGACGATGGAATACGGTTCGTACTCCCGCAACTGGGCCGCCGACGCCACGGTGGACGAGTTTTACCTTTGGAAAGGGAGGTTCCTCGAGAGCGCTCAGGAACTGTATTTCCAAAGTCGCTACCATTGCCCGCGGATCGGGCATGAGGGCATCTTCACGTCCAAGGACCTTCCGCTGACGCGTGCCGACCGGGTTCCCGCTCCGCCGTCCAAAGTCCAAGCTCCTGGAAGGAACGGCGAGACACAGACCGCCGACGCTTCCCTGCCGAGCGAGATCGCGGCCGGCGGCGTCGAAACGCACCTCATCGCCGCCGCATGGACATGGTATCCGGAGCGGATGGAAGAGCATGGCTTCCCTCAGGCGCGCGACCGCGGATTGCAGCGAGAACTTCCGGTCCAGGTCAGCCTCACGTTACTCGCCAACGGTGTGGAAGCGACCCGACCTCTGACCGATGACGGCGGATCCCTGATCTCCGGTTTCGTGGCGCGGGGCTTCGACAGACTGAACTACCGGATCCAGATCACGATCGGGAGCGTCACGCCGGACTGCATCCTGCACGGGACGCCGATCATCGACGACGTAAGCCTCTACTTCACGCGCGGCGTGGAATTTCTGGCGTATCAATTCGAGGAGTTCCGGGGGAGATGAGGAGATGTAAGGAGATGTGGAGATGCAGGGAGATGTGGAGATGCAGGGAGATGTGGAGATAGGATCCAAAACCGCATCTGCCTATCCCCTCGCATCGCCGCATCCCCAAGGAGATGTCCGGATGGCGGAGATAGGGAGATATCTCTCAGGGTCATCGCGGGGTTGTTTGGCTTGTCTCGGGTTGCTGTTGCTCGCGGCCCAGGACGCGGGGGAGATACGCGTTTTCCCCGGCGAGCCGGGGGAAAAGACATGGCCCATCTACGGAAGCGCCGACCTGCCGGACCAGGCGGAAGTGCGGCTCGTGGCGCGGCGGATGGAGCGTCGGTGGCAGGCCGCGGCGGGCCGGTTCGCGGAATATCCTTCGGAGAAAACGGCCAGATCGGCCGCCGCCGTGAACGCCAAGACCTTCCAGCTCTTCCTTCGGCCGGGATGTCCGGGGCGGTACGTCCTGGCGCTCAGTCAGGAAGAGACGCGACTTCGCACGGTCCAAGCCGCGCTGGGACCGATCGGGCGACTCTTCGGGGATTCATGCGCCGCGGCGCGGAAGCTCGTCGCGTCGATCGACAAAGCGGCGGAATTCCTGGAGGAGATTGAGGAGACGGCGCGGCGGCCGGAAGCTCCGGAGGGGACGCGGCGCGACGATTTTCTTCGCCGGGTCACGTCCGAGGAGCGCGCCCTGGAGAGGGCCTACGACGCGTGCGATCTGACCGGGACCATCCATTTCGTATGGCGGGACATTTATTACCAGATCCGCAACGCGCAGGTTTGGGATCGGGCCGACCGTCCGTCCGCGGCGGAAGCGGACAACGATCCCGCCGACCGGAAGGGATATTTCTTGGATGATCGGCTCACACTGGACATGTTGAGAAAGAAGATCGCGTCGGCGAAAACGGTCCTTTCCCTGGAGATGAGGCTTTCGGTGGCGGTGCTCCTGGAGGATCTGTTCGCGCGGGCCGATCAGGATCCCAAGAGGGTCGAAGGCGCCCGCGCCGCGGCGCGGGAAGCGGGGAAATTCCTGGCGGCAGCCCCCGAGCCCGACGCGCGATTCGCGGCGCTGATCGAATCGGCCGCGTCGGAAGAAGGGAACGCCGGCGACCTTTGCCCCGCGTTGCGCGCCCACGCGGAGCGGTACCTGAGCCCGCCGTAAGAAGTGATTTTTCATGGCGGCGGACCGTCTCTCCATAGGACGGTCATACCGTGGTCGCGTGGACCCAATTGGTCACTCCGGGGGTCTCGATCGGCCATCCCGCCGCAAGCACCACGGAAGCGCCCGCCGGAACGAGGCCGGAAGCCCGCACGATCTCGCGGAACCGCTCGAGGATCGCACCGGGTTGATCGATCCACGGCGCGGTCACGGCGTGAACCCCCCAGACGAGCGACAGCCGCCGGCGGATCGCTTCGGACGGCGCCAGCGCGATGACGGGAATGCGCGGGCGGTGGCGCGCCACCCGCCGGGCCGTCGACCCCGCGGACGTCAGCACCACGATCGCTTTCGCGCCGATCCGCTCGGCCGCTCGGATCGCGGCGTGCGACATCACATCGGCGACATCGGGACTCGTCTCCTCGCGTCGGGATTCCAGGAGCGGCTCCGCTTCGCGGAGGATGCGCTCCATGACTCGTACCGTTTCCGCCGGATTCCATCCGATCGCGGTCTCCTCGCTCAGCATGACGGCGTCCGAGCCGTCCAGCACGGCGTTGGCCACGTCGGTCGCCTCGGCACGCGTGGGCTGAGGATTGTCCACCATCGACCGGAGCATCTGCGTCGCCGTGATGACCGGCTTCGCCTCGCGGTTCGCCAGCGCGATGATCCGCTTCTGCACCACGGGAACGCGTTCGATCGGGATCTCGACGCCCAGATCGCCGCGCGCGACCATGACGGCGTCGGCCGCGCCCACGATCTCCTCGAGGCGGTCCACGGCTTGCGCCTTTTCGATCTTGGCGACGACCGGAATGCCCGAAACCTTGAGTTCGTCGAGGTCCGACGCCCGCCGCACGAAGGAAAGCGCGACGAAGTCGGCGCCGCGCTCGGTCGCCAAGCGAAGGTCGGCGCGATCCTTGTCCGTCAGGGGAGGCAGGTCGAGGCGCGACGAAGGGAGGTTGATCCCTTTTCCGGGCGGAATATCGCCGCTGCCGGAGACGATCCGGCAGCGGCGGGGATCCACGACTTCCAGTCGCATGAGGCCGTCGGCCAGGAGGACCGGATCGCCCCCTTTGACGGTGGCGGGCAGATCGAGAGGAACCACGTCTCCCGGGTGGCCGGACACGGGATGCTTCAGGCGCAGCTTTGGGCCGGCCAGATCCATCAGGATGGCAACAGGGCGGCTGGCGGCGATTCGGCGAACAGCTTCGATGGTTCGAACGAATTCCTCATGCGAGCCGTGGGCACAGTTCAGGCGCACGACGTCAACGCCGGCGTCGAAGAGCTCGCGAAGTCGCTCATCTGTGGACGAAGCCGGACCGAGCGTGGCGACGATGCGTGTGCGGGCCATCGGAGTCAGTGTATCCTTTGGCGAGTCGCGGGTCCCGAGTCCCAAGTCCTGAGTCGCGAGGATGCCATGCGCGTCGCGTTCCTCCAGGCCGCCTCCTTTCCGCTTCGCGGGCTGCGATATCTGGTCCAGCACCGCGAACTGTGGCCGTATGCGCTCGGGGCGTTCCTGGCGAATCTCGCCGTCTTCGCGGCGCTCTTCGCCTTCTATTCTCTCTTTCTTCCCGATCTGTTGGAAAGGCTGAATCCCGATGGGGCTCCGGGGTGGCTCCGGCCCGCCATCGGCTGCGTGATGACGCTCGTCCTATTTCTCATGGCGATGGTGGTGTACACCGCGCTCGGGCACGTGGTCGCCGGTCCGTTTCTCGAGGCGATGACGGAACGCATGTTCCGGATGCGGGGTCGATCGGTGCCCCCGTCGAGAGGATTCTGGCGGTCCTTAGGCCGCAGCGCCATCAATCAGGCGTGGAAATTAGTTTTGTTCGGCGGCCTCCAGATCATGCTTCTCGCGCTCCTCGTGACGCCGGCCGCCCTTGTCTATCCCGGCCTGTCCGGCGCCTTGAACGTGCTCTTTCTCGCGCTGGAGTATCTGGACTACCCGCTCGAGATCCGGCGCGTCCCGGTGCCGGGGCGCTTCCTGTGGTTGATCGCGAAGGCGGAGCCGGCGCTCGGATTCGGCGCCGTGCTCTTCGCGGCGTATCTTGTCCCGTGCGTCGGCTATCTACTGCTTCCCGCCTGGGTCTGCGGTGCGGTGTTGCTGGAACAGGAGCTGAATGAAATCAATTAAATGGTTCTTGACGCGTCGCGCGGCGAAGTGCTATAAGCCTCGCCTTCGCTGAGAGAAGATATAAGAACAAAGACATGTCCCCGAACCTGACGTCGCTGGCGCTGGTCCTGGGTCTTACTCTGTCCCTCCTGGTCATTATTACCGGGAGGTGCGGGCCGCCCTAGCGCGTCACCCAGGTCGAATCCACGACCCCCGCACCTCGAAACGAGATGCGGGGGTTTTTTGTTTCCCCCGAAACCGGAACCCGAAACCCATGAGAAGCGACGCGATCAAGAAAGGCCTCGACCGCGCGCCCGCGCGCGCGATGCTCAAGGCCACCGGCCTCACCGACGCGGACCTTGAGCGGCCGCTCGTGGCGATCGCCAATACGTGGACCGAAGTGATGCCATGCAACTTCCACCTGCGCGATCTGGCCGCGAAGGTCAAGGAGGGCGTGCGAGCGGCCGGCGGAACCCCCATCGAGTTCAACACGATCTCCGTCTCAGACGGCGTATCGATGGGAACGGAAGGGATGAAAGCCTCGCTCGTTTCGCGCGAGGTGATCGCGGACTCGATCGAGCTCGCCGTCCGAGGCCACCTTTTCGACGCGGTGGTCGCGCTGGTTGGATGCGACAAGACGATCCCCGGAGCGGCCATGGCGCTGGCGCGCCTGGACCTGCCCGGGCTCATCCTCTACGGGGGCTCGATTCTTCCCGGCCGATTCCAGGACCGCGACGTCACCATCCAGGATGTCTTCGAGGCGGTCGGCGCCTGCGCGGCCGGGCGGATGAGCGAACGCGAGCTGCGAGATCTGGAATCGCAGGCGTGTCCGGGTTCGGGGGCATGCGGCGGCCAGTTCACGGCGAACACCATGTCGATGGCCGTCACGATGCTGGGCCTATCGCCCATGGGCGCCAACGACGTTCCCGCGGTCGATCCCTCCAAGGAGCGCGAAGCGTTTCGCGCGGGCGAATGCGTGATGAACCTCCTGCGCGAGGACGTGCGTCCCAGCCGCATCTTGACGCGCGCCGCGTTCGAGAACGCGATCTCCGGAGTGGCCGCGTCGGGAGGATCCACGAACGCCGTCCTGCACGTGCTCGCCATCGCGCGCGAAGCGGGCGTGCCGCTCTCGATCGACGATTTCGACACCATTTCCTCGCGCACGCCGATCCTGGCGGACCTCAAGCCGGGCGGCCGATTCATGGCGGTCGATCTCCATCGAGCAGGAGGAACGCGGCTCCTGGCGCGCCGCCTGATGGAGGCGGGATTGGTGCGGGACGGGATCACGGTGACGGGGCGCATGTTTTTTGAGGAGGTGCGCCAAGCCGCGGAATCAGCGGGACAGCAAGTCGTGCGACCTCTGGATCGTCCGCTCAAGCGGGCGGGAGGATTCGCCATCCTGCGAGGATCGCTGGCGCCGGAAGCGTGCGTCGTCAAGCTGGCGGGTCACGAGCGGCTCGCCCATACGGGGCCCGCTCGGGTGTTCGACTCCGAAGAGGATGCGTTCGCCGCGGTGCAGGCTCGGCGCATCCGGCCCGGTGACGTCGTGGTCATCCGGTATGAAGGCCCCAAAGGCGGGCCCGGCATGCGGGAGATGCTCGGCGTGACGGCGGCCATCGCGGGACAGGGGCTCGGGGATTCCGTCTCGCTCATCACGGACGGCCGGTTCAGCGGCGCGACACATGGATTGATGATCGGTCACGTGTCGCCGGAAGCGGCGGCGGGCGGCCCCATCGCGCTCGTGCGGGAGGGAGACGCGATCACGATCGACGTGCGCGCGCGGCGGGTGGACGTCGCCGGCGATCTGGAGAAACGGCGCGCCGCGTGGCGGCCGCCGGCGCCGCGGTACGTGACGGGCGTGATGGCGAAGTATGCGCACTTGGTTTCGTCGGCCTCGGAGGGGGCGATGACAAGTACAGTTCGAAGTTTGAAGTAGGAAGTTTGAAGTCCCAAAGTCGAACTTCACCGGAGGGATTAATGACTCGACTCTACGGAGAATCCGACGCGAATCCGCGGGCGCTCGACGGAAACAGAATCGCGGTCCTGGGATACGGCAGCCAGGGGCGCGCGCAGGCGCTGAATCTTCGAGACAGCGGCTGCGACGTTGCCGTCGGCTTGCGGTCCGGCGGTAGGACGTGGGCGTTGGCGGAAGAGGACGGGTGGAAGCCTCAAGAGCCCACCGCCGCGGTGCGCGCGGCCGACGTGGTATGCATGCTGGTTCCCGACATGACGCAGGAGGCGCTTTATCGCGACGCGGTCGCGCCGGGACTCCGTCCGGGGGCGATGCTCCTCTTCTCGCACGGATTCAACATCCACTACGGGCGGATCCGACCGTCGCGCGACATCGATGTGGCGATGGTCGCGCCCAAGGGGCCGGGGCGGTTGGTTCGGCGGCAGTATGAAGAAGAACGCGGCGTGCCGTGTCTCCTGGCGATCCATCAAGACGCGACGGGAAAAGCGTTCGAACGCGCCTTGGCGTACGCCCATGCCATCGGCGGAACGCGCGCGGGCGTCCTTCAGACCACGTTCGCGGAAGAGACCGAGACGGACCTCTTCGGCGAGCAGGCGGTGCTGTGCGGCGGCGTCACCGAGCTCATCGCCGCGGGATGGGAGACGCTGGTGGACGCGGGATACGCGCCCGAAGTCGCCTACTTCGAGTGCCTTCACGAGCTGAAGCTCATCGTCGACCTCATCTATGAAGGCGGCTTCGCGCGGATGCATCGGTTCGTCAGCGAAACGGCCAAGTTCGGCGACCTGACGCGAGGGCCGCGCATCGTCGATGCCCGCGTGCGGGAGGCGATGAAACAAATTTTGGCGGAGATCCACTCCGGCGCGTTCGCCAAGGAGTGGATCGCCGAGAATCAGGCGGGCCGCCCACGGTACACGGCGTTGCTGGAGCGCGACCTGAATCACCCGCTGGAGAAAGTGGGTCGCGAGCTGCGATCGCGCATGTCGTGGCTTCAGCCCGCGACGGCCTCGCATGATTGAGGTCACGGAGGTATGGAGGCAGCTTCGCCGCGACCAAAATGAATTTCCACCGCTGAGGACGCGGAGACCGCGGAGAGGAAAATTGGGAAAAAAATCTCTGCGGTCTCGGCGTTCTCCGCGGTGAAAAAGTTCCGCAAGAACTTCTCGAAAAAAGAAGACGTTACGGCGTTGTGATACGGAGAAACTTTTTTAGGAGATGCGGGGATTTTGGAGATGTGGAGATACCGATTTCAGGGGAGAGTTCCGGAAGCATCTCCCCTATCTCCACAATCTCGATATCTCCGTGAGGACATCATGAACAACGCAAAGCTTTTGGTCCAAGCCCTCGAACAAGAGGGCGTGGACGTGATCTTCGGATATCCCGGCGGGGCGATCATGCCGTTCTACGACGCGCTCGTCGGTTCGAGGCTGCGCCACATTCTCGTGCGGCACGAGCAGGCGGCCGTGTTGGGCGCGGACGGCTACGCGCGGGCGACCGGGCGTGTCGGCGTGTGCGTGGCGACCTCCGGACCGGGAGCGACGAACCTCGTCACCGGCATCGCCAACGCGTTCCTGGATTCCGTTCCGCTGGTGGCGATCACGGGGCAGGTAGCATCGCCGCTCATGGGCACGGACGCCTTTCAGGAAGTGGACACGTTCGGCATCACGATGCCGGTTGTCAAGCACAGCTTCCTCGTCAAGCGGGCCGCCGTCCTCCCCTGGATGGTTCGCGAAGCGTTCCGGCTGGCGCGGTCCGGCCGTCCTGGGCCGGTGTTGATCGACCTTCCCAAGGATGTGCAGAACGCCGCGGCCTGCGGAGGATACGAGCCGGCCCCGATCGAGCAGCCGCCGGCCCCTGAACCGCAAGCCGTCGCGCGGGCCGCCGAACTGCTTCGCGCGAGCCGGCGACCGGTCGTCTACGCCGGAGGCGGGATCGGCATGGGTTGCGCGGTGGATGAGTTCCGTGCGTTCGTCGCCGCGACTCGAATCCCGGTCGTGTCCACCCTCAAAGGCTTGGGCGCGTTGCCGGGCGATCACGAGCTCTACTTGGGCATGCTGGGGATGCACGGATTTCGCGCCGCCAACCGGGCCATCCAGGAATGCGACGTGCTCGTATGCGTCGGCGCGCGGTTCGACGATCGCGCCACAGGGAAACTCTCGGAGTTCGCGCCGCGGGCAAGAGTCATTCATATGGACGTGGACGCAGCCGAAGTCGGCAAGCTGCGGCGCCCGGACGTGGCCGTGGTGGGCGGTCTGCGTCCCGCGCTTCGAACGCTCTCGATTCCGCTGGAGATCGATTCGTGGCGGCGGACATGCCGGGCCTTCACGGCGGAGCATGCGTGGAACTATGACGCGCCGGGGGCCGGCGTGTACGCGCCCCGATTTCTCAAGCGGCTTTCCGAGGCGGCGGACGGCGAGACGATCATCACGTGCGACGTGGGGCAGCATCAGATGTGGGTGGCGCAGCACTGCCGCTTCCGCCGTCCCGAGCACCATCTCTCCAGCGGCGGATTGGGCACGATGGGATATGGCGTGCCCGCCGCCATCGGCGCGCAGCTCGGCCGCCCGCAGGCCCGCGTCATCTCCGTGACCGGAGACGGCTCGATCATGATGAACCTTCAAGAGCTGGCGACGCTCGTCCGCTACGACCTGCCGATCAAGATCGTCCTGCTCGATAATCGGGCGTTGGGCATGGTGCGCCAATGGCAGGAGCTTTTTTTCGAACATCGATATAGCGAAGTCGATCTGTCCGACAACCCGGATTTCGTGCGCGTCGCGGAGGCGTTCGGGATTCCCGCGTTCCGGCTCGAGGATCGGCGCGAGGAAACGCAGGCGATCGAGCGGTTGACCCGCGACAGGGGTCCAGTCCTGGCGCACGTGCTCATCGATCCTCAAGCCAACGTATGGCCGCTGGTTCCGCCAGGCCATTCGAACGAGGTCATGATGGAGGGGGCGCACCGATGACGTTCGCGATTCAACTTCAACTGAAGCGAGCGGAAGGCGCGCTGGTGCGTGTGCTGGGACTTGTAGGCCGTCGCGGATACGAGGTCATTCGCGTGGAAGCCCGGCCGTCCGGGGACGAGCGGGTGATGGACGTGGTGATGACGGTCCAAAGTGATCGACCCGCGGATGTTCTAGTGCGGCATATGGCCAAACTTTTTGATGTGGTGGAGATTCAGGAGATGAGGGAGATGTCGAAATAGGGGAGATATGGAGATGCGGGGAGATGTGGGAGATGTCGAAATAAGGGAGATATGGAGATGCGGGGAGATGTGGAGATGTCGAAATAAGGGAGATATGGAGATGCGGGGAGATGTGGAGATGGGAATCTTGAAGAATGGATTTTCCGATCACCTCGCATCCCCACATCTCCCAAAAAGGAGGGCGCCATGGAACGCGTGATCATCTTCGACACGACGTTGCGAGACGGAGAACAGTCGCCCGGTGCCAGCATGAACTTGGCGGAGAAGCTGGAGGTCGCCCGCGCGCTGGCGGAGCTCGGCGTGGACGTGATCGAGGCAGGATTCCCGATCGCGTCGCCCGGTGACTTCGAAGCGGTGCGGGCGATCGCGCAACGGGTCGAAGGTCCGACGATCGCGGGCCTGGCCCGGTGCAACGCGGAAGACATCGATCGCGCCTGGGAAGCGCTGCGCGACGCGGCCCGCCGGCGAATCCACGTGTTCCTGGCCACGAGCGCCATCCATCGGGAGCACAAGCTCAAGATGGCCAAGGAGGAGATCGTCCGCCGGGCCGTCGAGAGCGTGAAGCGCGCGCGCGGATACTGCGACGACGTGGAGTTTTCTCCGGAGGACGCCGCGCGTACGGAGCCGGACTTCCTGGCGGAAGTCGTGGAGAAGGTCATCGACGCGGGCGCGACCACGGTCAACATCCCGGATACCGTCGGCTACGCGGTGCCCGAGCAGTTCGGCGCGCTCATCCGCCATCTCAAGCGGCATGTGCGCGGGATCGACCGCGCCGTGATCAGCGTCCATTGCCATAACGATTTGGGGCTGGCCGTCGCCAACAGTTTGGCCGCACTCAAGGAAGGTGCGCGTCAGGTCGAGTGCACCATCAACGGCATCGGCGAACGCGCCGGCAATTGCTCGCTGGAGGAAGTAGTGATGGCGGTGAAGACTCGCCACGATTTCTTCCATCTTCAGACGGGAATCAAGGCGCCGCGGCTCTACCCGACGAGCCGCTTGGTCTCGTCCGTCACGGGCCTTCAGGTGCAGCGCAACAAGGCGATCGTGGGACAGAACGCGTTCGCACACGAAGCGGGCATCCACCAGCACGGGATGATCATGCATCACTCGACGTACGAGATCATGCGTCCCGATGACGTGGGGTTCACCCATACTCAGCTTGTCCTGGGCAAGCACAGCGGCCGCCACGCGCTTCGGGCTCGCATCGCGGAGATGGGCTATCACCTGAACGATGCCCAGCTCCAGAACGTCTTCGAAGACTTCAAGAAGCTCGCGGACAAGAAGAAAGAAGTCTACGACGCCGACCTCGAAGCGTTGATCGAAGGGCGGGTCCAAGATGCTCCGGCGCTGTGGGAGATCGTTGCTTTCCATACGAGCGCGGGTACGGGGACATTGCCCACGGCCGCGGTGTGCCTGCGGCGCGCCGACGGGACGACGTTTCAGGAAGCGGCGTGCGGAGACGGGCCCATCGACGCCGTGTTTAAATCGATCGAACGAATTACGGGCATCGCCGTGCGCCTGCGGGACTACCACGTCCGCAGCGTCACGGTCGGGAAGGATGCCCAGGGCGAGGTCGGCGTGGACGTGGAGCATCGAGGCCGGCTGGTCCGCGGACGCGCCGCCAGCACCGACATCGTTGAAGCCAGCGCCCGGGCGTTTCTCCACGCGATCAACCGGATCGCCGTGGCGGAATCGGAGATGGTCGAGGCGGCTGGAGCGAAGAGAGCGTGACATGGAACTTTATCTGTACGACACGACATTGCGCGACGGAACCCAGCGCGTGGGATTGAGCTTATCCCTCGAAGACAAGCTCAAGATCGCCCGCCTCCTCGACGAATTCGGCGTCGCTTACATCGAAGGCGGCTGGCCCGGGTCGAATCCGAAGGACGCCGAGTTTTTCCGGCGGGTTCGACTCCGCCGGGCCCGGGCGGTCGCGTTCGGAAGCACGCGTCGGGCCGGCGCGCGACCCGAAGAGGACTCCAACCTGCGCGCCTTGCTGGCGGCCGAGACACCGGCCGTCGCGCTGGTGGGAAAGTCTTCTTCCTTCCACGTCGCCCACGTCCTCGAGACGACGCTCGACGAGAACCTCGAAATGATCGCCGACAGCGTTCGCCTGATGAAGGCGCGCGGCAAAGAGGTGATCTACGACGCGGAGCATTTCTTTGACGGCTATCTCGAGGATCCGAATTACGCGCTTCAAACGATTCGATCAGCGGCCGAAGCCGGCGCCGACTGGATCACGTTGTGCGATACCAACGGTGGGAGCCTGCCGTCCTGGATCCATTCCGTCGTGCGCGCCGTGATTCCGGTGGCGCCGAGATTGGGCATTCATGCCCACAACGACGGCGAGCTGGCCGTGGCCAATTCGCTCGCGGCCGTGGAAGCCGGAGCGCGACTCGTCCAAGGAACCATCAATGGGTACGGCGAACGGTGCGGCAATGCCAATCTGGTCTCGCTGGCGCCCACGCTTCAGCTCAAGATGGGTTTGCGATGCGTGCCGGCGGAGCATCTAGGCCGGTTGACGGAGCTCTCCAGGGCGGTCAGCGAGATCGCGAATCTGAGTCCCGATTTTCATGCGCCATATGTGGGTGCATCGGCATTCGCCCACAAGGGAGGGTTGCATGCGGCGGCCGTGGAGAAGGTGACGGCGAGTTACGAGCATGTCCCTCCGGAGACGGTGGGCAACCGGCGCCATATCGTCGTCTCCGAGCTTTCGGGTCGCAGCAACGTGCGGGCGCGGTCGGGTCAGCTCGGAATTTCCCTGGCGGGCCGGGACGCGCTGGTGCTCGCTCGGGTCAAGGAGCTGGAGAGCCAAGGTTATCAATTCGAGGGCGCCGAGGGGTCGTTCGAGCTTCTGGTGCGCCGGAGTGATCCCGCGTATGTCCCGCCGTTCGAGGTCCTTCACGTGAGGGTGCGGTCGGATCTTCGCCAAGGCGATGCGATCGCGGCGGAGGCGACGGTGAAGCTGCGTGTCCAGGGCGAGTCGGCGCATACGGCCGCCGAGGGAAACGGACCGGTCCAGGCACTCGATCGAGCGCTTCGCAAAGCGCTCCTGCCGAGCTTCCCGCGGCTCGCCGGCGTGCGTCTGGCGGACTACAAGGTGCGCATCCTCGATTCCGACGCGGCCACGGGCGCCACGACGCGGGTGCTTGTCGAAGCGGCCTGCGGCGCGGAGCGTTGGAGCACGGTCGGCTGCTCGGCGAACATCATTGAGGCGAGCTGCCAGGCGCTGGCGGACAGCTTGGAGTTGTTCCTGTCCCGATCCCAGTCCGAAATCGAAGGTACGAAGGAAGCGAGGAGGTCATGCCCATCAAACCGTCTCAGTTGATTTGGCATAACGGCGACTTCGTGCCGTGGGAGAAAGCCACGGTGCACGTGCTGGCCCACGGCCTGCACTACGGGTCGTCGGTCTTCGAAGGCATCCGTGCGTACAGGACGCCGGAGGGCACGGCCGTCTTCCGCTTGCGGGACCATCTGCGCCGCCTGTATGACTCGGCGCGGATCTACCGGATGGAGATTCCGTATGCAATCGACGTGTTGGCGGAAATGTGTCGGGACGTGCTGCGCGTCAACGGACTGTCCGACGCCTATATCCGGCCCGTCGCCTATCGCGGCTACGGGACGTTGGGCTTGGTCGCGGGGAACGACGCTTCCGTCGAGGTTGCCGTCGCCGCGGTGGAGTGGGGGTCCTATCTTGGCGCCGAATCTCTGGAGCGCGGCGTGGACGTGGGTGTCTCGTCGTGGATGCGTCTTGCCCCGAACACGATGCCCGCGCTCGCCAAGGCGGGCGGGAATTATCTGTCCTCGCAGCTCGTGGCGATGGAGGCGAAGCGTCACGGATATGTGGAAGGCATCGCATTGGATGACCGCGGGCATATCAGCGAAGGTTCCGGTGAAAATCTTTTTCTATTACGCGAGGGGGTGCTCTACACGCCGCCGGTCACGTCTTCTATTTTGCTCGGCCTCACCCGCGATACCGTGATCGCGCTCGCCCGCCATCTTGGACATCACGTGCGCGAGCAGGCTTTGCCGCGGGAGTCGCTCTATCTGGCGGACGAGATTTTCCTGACAGGCACGGCGGCGGAAATCGTGCCGGTCCGTTCCGTGGATGGCTTGACCGTAGGGGATGGCCGTCGCGGCCCGGTGACCGCGGCGTTGCAGCGCGCTTTTTTCGGTCTGTTCACGGGCGAGACGCAGGATCGGTGGGGATGGCTCGATCGCGTGACGCCGCGCCTGGAGACGGGATTCGTGGGTGCAGTGGCGTAAGGCCTTTGATAGGAGGATCGTTTTCATGTCGAGGCGAGCCGAATGACTCCACGCACTCTGTTCGAGAAGATCTGGGACGCGCACGTGGTGCGGCCGGAGACGGCTGACACGCCGGCGGTGCTCTTTGTTGATCTGCACCTGATTCATGAAGTGACCTCGCCTCAAGCGTTCGCGGAGCTGCGCGCGCGCGGGCTGAAGGTTCGCCGGCCGGAGCGGACGGTGGCGACAATGGACCATTCGACGCCGACGGTGCGCGGGCCGATCGCCGATCCGCAAGCCGCCGCTCAGGTGCGGCGACTCGAGGAGAATTGCCGCGAGTTCGGGATCGAGCTTCACGGCATGGACAGCGACCGGCGGGGCATCGTGCACGTAATCGGCCCCGAGCTGGGGCGGACGCGGCCCGGCATGACGATCGTCTGCGGTGACAGCCACACGTCGACGCACGGCGCGTTCGGCGCGCTGGCGTTCGGCATCGGAACCAGCGAGGTCGGGCACGTCCTGGCGACGCAGTGCCTGCTTCAACGGAAGCCCAAGACGCTGGCGATCCGGGTGGACGGTCGCTTGGGTCCCGGCGTCACCGCGAAGGACTTGATCCTGGCGATCATCGCGAAGATCGGCGTGGACGGGGGCACGGGCCACGTCATCGAATATCTGGGACCCGCCGTCCGCGCGCTCTCGATGGAGGAGCGAATGACGGTGTGCAACATGTCGATCGAGGCCGGAGCGCGCGCCGGTCTGGTCGCGCCGGATGAAGCGACGTTCGAGTACCTGGCCGCCCGGTCCGTCCCGGTGCGCGAGTCGTGGCGCTCGCTCAGAAGCGATGAGGACGCCCGTCATGATCGCGAGATTTCGTGGGACGCGTCGGCGCTGGAGCCCATGATCACGTACGGCACGAATCCGGCGATGGCCATTCCCATTGGCGGGGAAGTTCCCCATGAGGACGGACGAGCGTTGCGGTACATGGGGCTGCGTTCGGGGCAGAAACTGCTGGGCCATCCGGTGGACGTCGTCTTCATCGGGAGCTGCACGAACTCGCGATTGTCCGATCTGCGGCAGGCCGCCCGCGTCTTCAAGGGACGGAAGGTCGCGCCGAAGATTCGCGCGCTGGTGGTGCCGGGCTCGCGGGCGGTCAAGAGGCAAGCGGAGGCGGAAGGCTTGGATCGCGTCTTCCTCGAAGCGGGCGCCGAGTGGCGGGAGCCGGGATGCTCCATGTGCATCGCCATGAACGGCGATCAGCTTCAGCCGGGGCAGGTCGCGGTCAGCACGAGCAACCGCAACTTCGAGGGGCGGCAGGGCGCGGGCGGACGCACGTTCCTGGCCAGCCCGCTGACGGCCGCGGCCGCGGCCGTCACGGGTGCGATCACGGACGTCCGTGAGATGCTTTAACTGAGTATGAACCGCAAAAGCGCCAAATCGCCAAAAGGACCAGAAAGGCATCCGGCGGCGTATCTGCTTTTTGGCGGTTCCCACAAGAATTGAGCGACTATTTTAAATGGATGAACCATGCAACCGATTCGCCTCATCCGATCGCGGTGCGTCGTGCTGGCGGCGGACAACGTCGACACGGATCAGATCATCCCTGCGCGTTTTCTTAAAGGGACCACGCGCGAAGGATTGGGCCGGCATCTGTTCGCGGACTGGGCGGCGCGCCCGCCGGCCGAGGACGGCCAGGTGCTGGTGGCGGGCGCCAATTTCGGGTGCGGCTCCTCTCGCGAGCACGCCGTCTGGGCGCTTCTCGACGCCGGCTTCCGCGCCGTCGTCAGCCCGAAGATCGCCGACATCTTTCGCGCCAACGCGCTCAAGAACGGACTGGTGCCCGTCGTTGTGGAACCCGAATTCCATCGCCTGCTGCGCGAGGGGATGGACGTATCCATCGATCTGGAATCCTTGCGCATCGAGATCCGCGGCGGACCGGCCGCCGCCTTTGCCCTCGATCCGTTCGCGAGATACTGTCTCCTGAACGGAGTGGACGAGATGGGATTCCTCCTGGCGCAATCGGAACGGATCACCGAATACGAGAGGCGCGCATGCGAGCGTTGATCGCCGTTCTGCCGGGCGACGGGGTCGGATCGGAAGTGATCGACGAAAGCGTCCGGGTGCTGGAGGAGGTGGCGGAGCGGGGCGGGCACGTCTTCGAGCTCGTTCCCGCGCTCGTGGGCGGCGCGGCCATCGAACAGCGCGGGACGGCGCTGCCTCCCGAGACGCTCGACTTGTGCCGGCGCGCGGACGCGATGCTGTTCGGCGCCGTGGGCGGACCGCGATGGGACGATCCTCGCGCCAAGGTGCGGCCGGAGCAGGGGCTCTTGGAACTGCGCCGCACGCTGGGCCTGTTCGCCAATATCCGCCCGGTCAAGCCGCATCCCCGGCTTCGCGCCGCGTCGCCCTTGAAGGCGGAAGCGCTGGAAGGGGTCGATCTCGTCGTCGTGCGGGAGCTCACCGGAGGCATCTACTTCGGCGAGAAGCGGCGCGAGGGAGGGGCGGCCGTCGATACGTGCGTCTATACCGTGCTCGAAGTGGAGCGCATCGTGCGGGTGGCCGCCCGATGGGCGCTTCAGAGGCGCCGCAAGCTGACCTCGATCGACAAAGCGAACGTCCTCGAGACGTCGCGGCTGTGGCGCGAGACGGCGTCGCGCGTCGTGCACGAGGAATTTCCGGACGTCCGCCTCGAACATCTGCTGGTGGACGCCGCGGCGATGCATCTCTTGCGCCGGCCGTCCGACTTCGACGTGATCGTCACCGAGAACTAGATCGGCGACATCCTCACCGATGAGGCGTCCATGCTGGCCGGTTCGATGGGGCTCTTGCCTTCCGCCTCGCTGGGAGAAGGCCGCCGCGGACTGTACGAGCCGATCCACGGATCGGCGCCCGACATCGCCGGCCGAGGCATGGCCAATCCATACGCGGCCATCCTGACGGCGGCCATGCTGCTGCGCCATTCCCTGGGGCTGGAAGCGGAAGCCCGCGCCGTGGAGGAAGCGGTCGATCGCGCGATCGAAGGGGGGGCATGGACGGCCGACATCGCGCCGGCCGGAACGCGCCCGGTCACTACGGAGGAAGCCGGCCGCGCGGTGCTCGACCAGATGAGGAAGTAGTCCTTGCAATTCTCCGGCACACGGGTATAGAATGCCCGCCGGTCGGCCCAGAGTCCGACCGGAACCGACGGCTTGCGGGTTCTGAATCCGCAAGCGAGGTATAGACGACCGTGACAGATCCAGCGTCACTGCGAGTGTCGCTGACCCTATATGGCCGGACGCTTCATCGGGAGGCGGTCCGCCGTCTGAGCATCAGCTGGCACTGCGCGAGTCAGCGTACGTTCGGCCACTACTTCGAAATGTTCCTGCCCTGGTAGGCCACTCCTTTCTGCAACCCCATCGCACGACAGGTCGCGCTTCGCGTCCATGCGGAGCTGACCCGTCGCGCGGGCGGGGAGGTCCCGTCCGATCTCGCGACTTCCGGACTCTATTTGGAGGAAGGTCCATGGTCGATCCGAACGTGCCGAAACCGGGCCAGCCGGCCCCGGGCAAGCCCAAGCCGACCGCCGGCCCGACGAAGCCCTCGCAACCCGCTCCGCAGAAACCGCCGATGGGCGGTGGGAAGCCGGGACCGTCGAAGTAGCAACTTTGGCTTCCGGGGGGGCCATTTCGGCTCCCCCGGATTTCATGATCAGAGGAGAACAAGATGAAGAGGCTCGTATCCGTGGTCATGCTGGTGGGGTTGGGATCGATGGTCGCCTTTTCCCAGGACAAGGGCATGGGCGCCGGAGATCAGGATTGTCCCCTTTCGAAGGTGGAACAACGCGACTATTGCGCCAGCTGCAAGAAAGTGTGCGGCAAGGACGACGTTGATAAGGGCGCCTGCAAGGCGTGCAAGGGCAAGACGGAGAAGGCCGACGTCTGCGTCCGGAAATGCTTCTCCTGCCCCAAGGCGCACGGGACGCCGAAGTACCATTCCAAGGACTGCGGCGCGGCGCCCGGTTGCTGCAAGGAATCCGAAGTGGTCGCGCTGGTCATTTTCAAATGCGATGAGTGCGGCGCGTCCGGCCGGACCCAGAAGGACGTGAAGCATAAGGACTGCGACGGTGAGGTGAAGAAGACCTGCGAGAAGTCCGGCACGTTCCCGCACGGCGGGGAGGAAGAGGAGGACGATTAAGTTTGTCAAGGCTCCGGCCCGGGGACCTGGAAGGGTCCCCGGGCGCGGATCGCCGAGGTCGTAACCCGTGATTACCGCCGAGCTGGAGAACGCTCCGGCGCCGACCCGACGAGAGACGGGGGAAACCGCGCGCCGCAGTCTGGTCTATTCCATCCGGGACGGCGCCTCGTATGCCGTCGGAATCGGACTGGGAGAGACCTACGTCGCGGCCTGCGCCGTGTATCTCGGGATGTCGGACGCTCTCATCGGGCTGCTCGCCACGTTGCCCATCTTTCTCGGGACGTGCGTCCAACTCGTCACTCCGGGGATCATCGATCACACGCGGTCCCGCAAACCGCTGATCGTGGGCGGCGCGGCGCTTCAAGCGCTCACCTGGGTTCCCATGATCGCGTCGCTCTGGACTCCGCGCCCATGGGGAAGCGTCCTGCTTTTCTCCGGCTTCATCCTCTATTTCGCCTTTCTCCATCTGACCATTCCGGCGTGGATGAGCTTGATGGGCGACCTCGTGCCTTCCGAAATCCGCGGGCGCTATTTTTCGCGGCGGAGCGCCACGGCGCTCTTCACGCAGCTTCTGGCGGTCGGAGCGGGTGGCTTGTGCTTGTCGGCCTGCGGCAGAGCGGGCCGCGAAGGCGCGGGATTCGCGGTCATTTTTGCGGGAGCGCTCCTGGCCCGGGGACTTTCGACCTGGTATCTCTCCCGCACGTGGGAGCCCGCCTATGCGCCCGACCCGCGGCGGGAATTCTCGCTGCGCGGATTCATTCGGCAGGCCCCGGCTTCCAATTTCCTCCGGTTCATGCTCTTCGTGGGATGCATGAACGCCGCCGCCCATTTCGTCGGCTCGCTCTTCAACGTCTATCTCCTGCGCTCCTTGGGCTACACTTACGGCGAGTTTACCGCGGTGGCGGTCGCGGTGACGCTGGCCCAGATCGTGGCCTACCCCTTCTGGGGTCGCGTGGCGGATCGGTTCGGCACGCGACAGGTGATCGTCGTGACGTCGATCGGGATCACGCTCATTCCCGTCTTGTGGATGGTGTCGACCACCGTCGCGTGGGCGTGCCTGGCGCAGATTTTCTCCGGCCTCTCATGGGCGGGGTTCAATCTGTGCGCCGGGAATTTCGTGCTGGACGCCATTCCGCCGGGGCGGCGGGCGCGGTGCACAGCCTACCTGAACGTGATGACCAACGGAGGCGTCCTTCTGGGCGGGCTGGCGGGAGCGGTCATGATCGGATTCGCCCCGGACCGGATCGGGCCCGTCTCGATTCCGTATCCGTTCTGGTTCCTCCTGGGCCTCTCCTTTCTCATGCGCGCGGGGGTGCTGGCGCTCTTCGTGCCCCGGCTGCGGGAAGTGCGCGACGTGCCCCGCATCGGGGCGGTGCGGATGCTTTTTCACGCCTCGCGCGAGGCGGCGGAGGCGGCCGTCCATTCGGTCATCGGGTGGGTGCGCCCGGGAGCGCAACCGCAAAACCGCCAAAGCGCGTAAAAGTCGCCCAAAAACTCTTGGCGCTTTGGCCGTTTTGGCGGTTTATTTCCTAATCCGTCTTTTCAGTACCCGCGGAGGCGCCAGGATCTCGGAGGCCAGTACGAGCTTCGCCGCCGGGCTCAGGCGGCGATTCCGGAAGAGGCGCTCTTCGATCGTCGGCCGCGACCGAGCCGGCGGCGGCACGGCGGCGATCTGGATCAAGGGGCGATGGACGGGTTCGGGCGCGCGCGCGGGCGGGGTCGCCTCGGCGGTCGGCGCTGGAGTTTCCGCTTCGGGCTCCGGTTCCCGTTGTTCTTCGAATTGCCGGCGCCGCCGTTCCATGTAGGGGCCGAAGACTTCTTCGACGAGGTCCTCGAAGGGAAGCGAGGGCTCCGAAGGTCGCGGCGCTTCCTCTTCCTCTTCTTCTTTTATCTCCCCCTTTTTTGCCTTGGCCATCTCCGCTCGGCGCTTGCGGAGGCGTTCCACCAACGGCGCCAGCACGGTGGAGACGATGATCAGCGCCACGAGGATCAGGTTGAACCAGCCTTTGTCAAAGTCCTTCATTTTTCGAGAAGGGTTCTCATGCCCGTTCACCGCGGAGCACGCTGAGCCCGCAGACAGGTTTTCGGATGAGATCCCTCTCTTTCTCCGTGCGCTCCGGCTCCTCGGTGACCTCCCCTACGGCTTCGTCTCCGGCCCCGGCTTCGCCTCCGCGATCGACTTCCTCATGTCCGTGTCCGCCTGGAGGTTCCTCAATCCATAATAATCCATGATGCCCAGCCGGCCGGTGCGGAACGCCTCGGCGATGGCTTTGGGGATCTCCGCCTCCGCCAGCGTGACCTTGGCGCGGTTTTCCTGGTCGAGCGCCGTCATCTCCTGCTCCCGCGCCACGGCCAGCGCGCGGCGCTTCTCGGCCTCCGCCTGCGCCATCCGCTTGTCCGCTTCGGCTTGGTCCGTCCGCAGCCGCGCGCCCACGTTGTCGCCCACGTCCACGTCGGCGATGTCGATCGAGACGATCTCGAACGCGGTTTGCGAATCGAGACCTTTTTCCAGCACGCCTTTGGAGATCCGGTCCGGGTTTTCCAGCACATTCTTGTACGTGTCGGCCGAGCCGATCGAGCTGACGATGCCCTCGCCCACGCGCGCGATGATCGTGTCTTCCGTCGCGCCGCCGACTAGGCGCTCCAGGTTCGTGCGCACGGTCACGCGCGCCTTGATCTTGAGCTGAATCCCGTCCTTGGCCACCGCGTCCAGCGTGTCCCGTCCCTTCTTCGAATCGGGGCAATCGATCACTTTGGGGCGGACGCTGGTCTGCACCGCGTCCAGGACGTCGCGGCCCGCCAGATCGATCGCCGCGGCCTGCTCGAACGTCAGCGAAAGCCTCGCCTTGCTCGCCGCGATCATGGAGGTGACGACCCGGATCACGTTCCCCTTGGCCAGATAGTGCGCCTCCAGCTTGTCGGTCGGCGTGGGGATGCCCGCCTTGACGGATGTCACGCGGGCGTTCACGATGGTGTGCGGGTCGACTTTACGCAGCGACATGCCCACCAGGTCCAGCAACCCCACGTGCGCGCCGGACAGCGACGCTTGAATGTACAGCAAGCCGTACTTGAAGATGATGAGCAGGAAGATCAGGGCGACGATCGCTCCCGCGAGGAGGGCGACGATGCCCAGCGGTCCGGACCAAAAGCCTTGGATTGCGAGCGCAGGCATCGTTCCTCCTTGGGTACCCAGCATCAGGCATCAAGCATCAGGCGTGCACACACTCAAACCGCCTTTACCACAACGCGGTTTCCTTCCACCTTGGTCACCCGAACGCGCGCGCCTTTGGCTACCGACTCGCCGGCCGTCACCACGTCCACCTTGTGGCCGTCGATGAGAATCATGCCCGCCGGACGGAGGTCCGTCAACGCTTCGCCTTCCCGGCCTGCGTACGCCGAATAATTTTCCGCGAACGCCGCGCCTTCGTTCAAGGACGTGCGCAGCGTCATCCTGCGGAACCCGAGATAGATGCACACCGGCGCGGCCAGCGCCGCCAGGACGATCTGGCCGGTCCCGAGCGCCCAGTGGTGCTGGAACCCGAACACGATGGACGTCACCAGCGCCGCCGTTCCGATCAGGCCCAGGACCACGCCGGGCATCAGCGCTTCCAGCAGGATCAGGCCCAGGCCCAGAACGTACAAGACGATGATCAGCGAGAGATCCATGGGAAAGCTTTCAGCTATCAGCCTTCAGCTATCAGCGCTTGACGGCAGATGGCTGAGAGCTGATAGCTGACAGCTTCTCATCGCTTCATCTTTCCGACGACGATCCGCATGCCTTCGACTTTCAGGACCTCGACCGGCTCGCCCTTGGCCACGTAGTCGCCTTCGGCGACCACGTCATGCGTCTCGCCGTCGATCTCGATCATTCCTCCAGGATGCAGCGGCGTTACGGCATGGCCCTTTCGGCCGACCAGACTCATCGCGCCCGCCGGCGCCGGCGCCATCCCGCCCACGTCGGCTTGCAGCACGAGCCGTTGGAGGAACGGCACGCGCGGCAGGAACCGCATGAGCAACAGGAATCCCACCGCCGCGCCGATGAACGCGAACATGACGCGGCCCACCGACCCGAGCATGATGTCCACTTCCCACGGCGCGCCTTTCGGATCGGGAAGCGTGAAGTCCTGAAGCGACAGGATCAGCGCCGCGAGGACGCAGACCGCGCCGGCGATCGCCGCGAACCCGGTGCCGGGAATCACGAAAAGCTCCAGCGCCACCAGCGCCAATCCCGCCGCCAGGAGAAGGATTTCCGGAATTTCCGCAAGTCCCGCCAGGTGATGGCCGAAAAGAAGCAGTGCGAACGACAGGATTCCCAGCACGCCGGCGGCCCCGAAGCCGGGCGTTTTCAGCTCGACCCAGATTCCCAGAATCCCGCCGATCAGCAACAGGAAGGACACCATCGGCGACGTCAGGAAGCTGACCAGATCTTCCGACCACGTCGTCCCGATCTCCGTTTCGACGGGGGAGGGCAGGTCGTGGTCTTCATAAATGGCCCGCCGATTTTCGGCGATCGTCCCCATTCCCGCGTCGGCGACCTGCCGGTCCGTCATGGTCAACAATTTTCCTTTGGCGACATACGGCACGGACGGCGCCTCGACCGTCTGCCCCTGGGCGCGGAACCGTTCGATCTCTCCCTCGGTGAGAAAGAGCTTCCGGCCGTCGGAGAGGACCTCGAACACTTCGAGGTCTTCGTCCACCATGGCCACCGCCAGATTGGCCGGGTAGCCGTTCTGCTCCGCCCGGGCGCGGAACTTCTCGCGGAACGCGGAGACATACTTCTCTTCCACGGGCTTGGCACCTTCGGGCGTGGCGGCGACGGGCGCGGCCGCGCCGATCACGGTGCCCGGGGCCATGAAAAGCCGCTTGCAGGAGAGCGCCAGGTAGGCGCCGGCCGACCACGCGCCGCCGGTCACGCCCTCCGTGGCCATCGGCCGCACGTAGGCGGCGGTCGGGACGGGAGCGAGCTTCATCATCTCTTCCCCGATCCGCAGCATGTAATCGATGCGCCCGCCCGGCGTATCGAGCTCGAAGATCACGAGCGCCGGTTTTTCGGCCTGGATGCGGCGCGCGGCGCGGTTCACGAGCGCGACGTGGCCCGCGTCCAGCTCTCCCGCGATGGGAATGATGAAGACGTTCGCGTTCGGGGCTTGAGGGGGCGGGGGCGCCAAGATGAGCAGAAGAAGGGGGCCTCCCGCAAGGTACTTCATTTCTATATTATCGTACACGTGGCTGTCTTTGACCACCATCAAACGGGAAGAGCCCGCCGATTCGAAGTGCGCGTCGTGCCGCGCTCGAAGCGCAGGGGTGTGGAACCGGGTCCGGAAGGATCGTTGGTGGTGCGCGTCGAGCCGCCTCCCGAGGACGGCCGGGCCAATCGGGCGGTCGTCGAGGTGCTGGCCGACCATTTCGGCGTCCCCAAGCGCGCGGTCGTGATCGTCCGCGGCGAGACGAGCCGGCGGAAGCTGGTGGAGATTCGACTGCAGGCCGGGCGGTGAGTCGTGGCCAAGCGCGGAGTCGGCGCTACATTGCCACCCGATCGTTTGTTGCGATGTTGTCATGACCATAGGTTCTGTTCCTCCCAAGAATAGGCGCGGTCAAGAAATCGACCTCGGATCCATTTCCGTTCTGCTCGACCGGATCGTGCGCGAGTGGAATCCGAAAGTCATCTGGCTTTTCGGAAGCCGCGCGCTGAGACGCGCAGCCTTTCAGCGATTGGGACCTACGCGTAGTGGTCCCGGGCGACTCGCCCGATGCGGATGATCCCGTCGTGGGATGGCGCCTTCAAAAGGCGTCCGGAGTGCCTTCCGATGTGATCCTCTGCTGGGCTTCGGATTTCCAGACGGTGGTCCGCCACGGCTTGTCGGCGCCGGACCGGCTGGCGCTGGAGACCGAACTGACCCCGCCGAGTCCGCGCGGCTTTCCGTGGTTGCCCGCGGCCGGCGGAACGGTGGTGCTTGCGGCAGTGCTCCTCATGGCGTGGGTCGCGTTTGTCCGGAGTTCCCCGCCGGATGCTCAAAACCAAGCCGTCTCGACCCCGGAGCCGCAGCGTTGGATTTCAGCAAGGGCAGATCGCGCGCCGGCTGAAGATTCGAAACTATCCGATCCATCATTAACGGACGCCAGTCATGGTCATATGATCATGACTATGATAGGGCGTAAGACCATCCCCGCGGGTAAGTTCAAGGCGCGATGCCTGTCGCTTCTGGACCGAGTGGCGCGGACGAGAGAGCGGATCGTCGTCACCAAACGGGGACGTACCCCGTGGCCTGCGGGGGCCCGTCCCGCCGCAGGAGCCGCCCCCTTCCCTGCGGGGGAGCGTGCGGGAACATGGCGATCTCGTCGCTCCTACTTGCCTGATCCAAGCAGGCGAGATAGGACAAAAAACGTGAAAAAGAAGAAAAACGGCGCCCGATACCCCATGATTTACGCGGCGGTCAAGGACGACGGCTATGCGGCCTTTTTCCCTGCCTTTCCTGAAATCACGGTCTGGTATCCCACGCTGAGAGCATGTCGCAAGGCGGCTCCGGAAGCGCTGCGGCTTCATTTGGAAGGGCTGAAGGCCTTGACGGTGTGGTAGCGAAGGTTATTAATATCGGGACATGCCCACGCCTCAGGAACTTCGCGACCAGCTTGTCCGCGCGATCCAGGGTGGCGGGGCGCACACGGAAATCATCCCCGCGCTCGAAGGCGTCCTGCCCGAGGCGCGCGGCCGGCGTCCGCCCGGCTTCGCGCATACGCTCTGGCAACTCCTGGAACACCTGCGCATCGCCCAGTGGGACATCCTCGAATACGGCCGCAATCCGAAACACGCGTCCCCCGACTATCCGGCGGGATACTGGCCCGCCGCCGACGCGCCGCCCGACGCCGCGGCGTGGGAGAAAAGCGTGGCCGGCTTCAAAGCGGATCTGCAAGCGCTTCTGGATATCACCACCGATCCCTCCGTCGATCTCGTCGCGCCCATCCGCCATCTGAAGGACGTGACGTGGCTGCGCGAGATCCTGCTCGTCATCGACCACAACGCCTACCACGTGGGACAGTTCGTGCTGCTGCGCAAGGCGCTCAAGTGCTGGCCGGAATAGAATTTTTCAAGTTTTAGAAATTGCGACATCGGGCGGCCAGAGCGCTTTCAGCGGATCGTTGACAGCCGCAGAGCGACGAAATACCTTTTTTGTCTCCTCCCGCTCCTTTCGTCCTTCACAGTTAAGGAGCCACCGCCATGGCCAAGCGACAGGACACGTACACCTACCGTGCCGGCCGGAAACTCAAGCTCAAGAAACGGCCCGATCAGTTCGTCGTCCGGCGGCTTCCCGGCGATCTCGCCACGGCCGGCATGCCGCCCGCCAAGCAAATGTCGTCGCAATCGGCCCGCGTGCGCTGCGCTCCGCGCGACCTCGAGAAACTCATGTCCCGCGCCCGCAAGATGGCGCCCACCCATCACGCGTACGAGGAGACGGAATCCGGAAACGAATTCCTCATCACGGACCGCGTCTTCATCACGTTTCGCGAGCCGCCCGATCCCGAGGCGCTCGGTCGATTCGCCGGACGATACGGACTCGAGATCCTCGAGAAATATTCGGACCGCGATTACCTCCTGCGCCTCACCGACGCGACCGGGATGAATCCCGTCAAGCTCGTCGTCCAGCTCATGGAGAAAGAAAAAAAGCTCGTCGCCAACGCGGAGCACGATCTCAACATCCGCGCCCGCATGGCGCTCGCTCCGCCCTCCGACAGCCGATACCTCCAACAGTGGCACCTCCACACGCGCCTCGCTCCCGCCTCCGATTACGATCCCCGCTCGTCCAGCCGGTGCGAGGATGCCTGGCTTTTCCTCGGAAACTTCGGCATCTCCGATGTGGTTGTCGGCGTCACCGACGACGGGTGTCGCATGGACCATCCCGATTTCGATTCGCCCGGCAAGTTCGCGGGATGGGCTTACTATCAAGGCACGACGCTTTACACCCACCAATCGCCCGGCGCCGACCGTTCCCGCATGTACCAGACGGGAGCCAATCACGGCACGTCGTGCGCCGGCGTGATCGCAGCCGAAACCGACGGAGCCATGACCGTCGGCGCGGCGCCCGGATGCCGCCTGCTGCCCGTCAAGTGGGAATCGTCCGGCCCCAGCCTCTTCATCAGCGACAGCAAGCTGCTCAACGTTCTCAACTTCGTCGCGGACAAAGTGGACGTGCTTTCGAATTCGTGGGGCGGATCGCCGGTCACCCGCTGGTCTTCGATCGTGGTCGATCGCATCGCCCAGCTCGCCCGCGCGGGCGGGCGGCGCGGCCGCGGCATCGTGTTCCTCTGGGCGGCCGGAAACGAGAACTGTCCGATTTCGCATACGGCGTCCATCGACGTGCCCTACACCGATGGATGGGAGCTTCGCAACGGCCGTTGGGTTTGGGTCGGCGTGGAGACCGCGCGCGTCTTCGCCAACAACCTGGTCGGTGTCGCCGGCGTCCTGCACGTCGCGGCCCTGGCCAGCACGGCGAAACGCAGTCATTACTCGAACTACGGAACCGGAATCGACATCTGCGCGCCCAGCAGCAACTCGCACGCGTACTGGAGGATGGCGTTGCTGGGGCGAGGAATCGTGACCACGACCGGCTCCGATTGGGTGACCGAAGATTTCGGCGGCACTTCCAGCGCCACGCCGCTCGTCGCGGGAATCGCCGCGCTGGCCATCTCGGCCAATCCCGCCCTGTCGGCCCAGGAGGTCGTCACCATCCTGAAGCAGACCGCGTCCAAGGATGTGAATCTGACGGGATATCCGCGCACGCCGCCCGCATCGTACGATCCGGATACGTCCTGGGACGTTTCACCCATTTCGCCTTTCAACCGCGGCGATTTCCAGGACGTGGCGGCGCCCGAAGGGACGTGGAGTCCGTGGTTCGGGCACGGGCGCGCCGACGCGCCGGCGGCGGTGCGCCGGGCGCGCGAATTGGCCGGCGCCGGCACACGGCAGATCCAGGCGGAGACCGCGCCCAACCTGGCCATTCCGGATAATGACCCGGCCGGTGTCGTCAGCCGTCTCTTCATCGGAGACTCGGGCCGGATCAACACCATCAAGGTGAGCGTCGACATCCGGCACACGTACATCGGAGATCTGGTCGTTCGCCTGACCGCTCCCGACGGCCGCCGCGTGGATCTTCATCGCCGGTCGGGCGGGCGGACGCGCGACTTGGTCAGGACATACGACGCCTCCACGACGCCGGGCTTGGCGCAACTCCAAGGCATGAACGTTCGTGGGCCGTGGGTTTTGGAAGTCTTCGATCTGGCCGCGATCGACCAGGGGACGCTGAATCGCTGGTCCATCGAGGCGGACGTGACGGCGGACGACGCGATCCGCGTGGAATCGGCGCCCGGACTTTCGGTCCCGGACGACGATCCCGCGGGCGTTCAGGATTCCATCGCGATTTCATCCGCGCGAGCGATCGCCGAGTTGGCGGTCGAGGTCGACATCACCCATTCCTGGATCGGCGACCTGCGGGTGGAGCTGATCGGACCGAATGGGACGCGCGCGCTCCTGCACGGGCGTTCGGGGGGAAGCGCCGACAACATCGAGCGGACGTACACGGCCGGCGATGTTCCGGCGTTGGGAAGCTTCGTCGGTTCGCCCTCGCAGGGCGAGTGGACCTTGAAAGTTTCGGACCACGCGGGCCAGGATGTGGGCAAGTTCAATCGGTGGGCGCTGGTGATGCGTTGATCCGATCCCTGGCCCGCTAAACCGGAATGCGCCACTTAACAAGGCAGGCTTCTGGAAAGCGCGAGGAAGTCTTCAGGCGGAGGTACGGCCGCCGCTTCGAATGAGGCGCGTGGCGATTCGAACCCGTAGGATGAAAGCCCTTCATATCGCCCCGCATTCAATTGTTCAAAAAATGGCCGCACCAGCGAAACGTAGGAGGGGTGTCGCTGGATGAAATAGATGACCGTTGCCGTATCGACATGAACGCGGCGGAGACATTTTCGTGAGCCGCCTTCACGTGTTCCGGCACCGATTCAAAGGAAACCGGGGCTGTTCCTTTTACCATATCATAAAGGTCGAGCATGAATTTACTTTGTCCGGGACCCTCCGATGCGGTGCTTCCAAAGGTCAGCATCAGAACATGCCCAGGAGGCTGGGTTGCCAACTCGACTCGAACCATGAAAGGGCCGTACGCGTCGGTCAGATCAACAGGCAGTTTCGGATAAACCGAGAAAAACTCAGGCATGTTCACCTCGCGCGCGGGAATCTCAATGACGTTGATGTACCTTAGCCCGATTTGCGTAATAGCGCGAGGTCTGGCAAGCTCTCGGTATTCTTGAAGCGCCCGATAAATGACCGGTTCCCAATCCCGGAAACGTGGGTACGGCCTGAGCTGGTTCGCCACCAACAAATCTCGCCCAAGTTGAAGCAATCTTGACTTATCGGTGGTCAGAAATTGCACGCGAGGAGGCAGCTTTCAGAGTCCCGCGGCCGCTTTCCCTCCGGTGTGGAAGCTTACTTCCGCTTCGTGGATCTCGATCTGCTTCGTAGATGGAAAGCGGTCCCGCACGCGCTCATAGAACCGCCCGGGAATCGTGTCGTCCCAGGCGGATTCGGCGAAATAAATTTCGCAGAGCGCCTCGATGACGGGCGGATTGCGGTATTTGCGTCCCTCGTTTATGGGAAGCTGAGACCTCGAATCTTGACTCATGTCTGCGTCATTCCAGCAACACCGAATCATCTGTCCATCGAAGGGGCGGCCATCACCCCGCCCGCGCATCCGCCGCCGCTTCCTCGACCGCGCGCCGCCTGCTCAGGCGAGAGAGCGCCCCTTTCACGTCTTCCAGAGCCATGTAGGCGGCCGGGATGATCAGAAGAATGATCACCGTCGAGAACATCACGCCGTACGCCAGCGAGACCGCCATCGGGATCAGGAATTTCGCCTGCATGCTCCGCTCCAACAGCATCGGCGTCAGCCCCGCGAACGTCGTCAACGACGTCATCAGGATCGGGCGGAACCGGATCGGGCCCGCGCGCAGGAGCGCCTCCTCCGCGTCCGCGCCCTCCCGCCGCGCGCGGTTCACGAAGTCGATCAGGATCAGCGAGTCGTTCACCACCACCCCCGACAACGCCATGATGCCGATCAGCGACAGGAACGTCAGGTCCATACCAAGAAAGAAATGCGCCCAGATCGCGCCCGCCACGCCGAACGGGATGGCCAGCATGATCAGTGCCGGCTGCGCATACGAGCGGAACGGCACCGCCAACATCGCATAGATGACGATCAAGGCGATGATCAAGCCGCGGCGGACGCCCTCCATCGTCTCCGCTTGCTGCTGCTGCTGGCCTTCCAGCGAATAGCGCAATCCCGGATGCTCCTCCGCCAGGGCCGGCATGAAGGTTCCCATCAGATCCGCCAGCACTTCGTTCGCGTTCGCCTGCGCGGGATCCACGTCCGCCGTCACGTCGATGCTCCGCCGGCGATCGGCCCGCCGGATCGCCGACGGGCCGCGCCCGGGACGGATCTCCGCCACCGCGGAGAAGGGCGCTTCCACGCCGCCGGGCAGGCGCAGGCGCATCTCCTCCACGTCGCCCATCGATCGCCGTTGCTCCTCGGGATACCGCACCATGACTTTGACGTCCTCGCGCCGCCGCTGGATCCGCTGCGCCTCCTCGCCGTAGTATGCCTGCCGCACCTGGCGCGCCAGGTGCGCCTGCGTCAACCCCAGCGCTTCCCCGGAAGGTTTCAGAACCAGCCGCGTCTCCTTCTTCCCCGCCCGAAACGTGTCGGAGACATCAAACACGCCGGGATATTCCTGAAGTTTACCCTTCAACGCCGCCGCGGCCGCCCGAAGCCGGTCGAGATCCCCGGCGGACACGCGGATGTCAATCGGCGCCCCTTGCGACATGAGATCCGACGTGAACGACAGCTCTTCCGCGTCCGGCACGGAACCCGCAAGCTCCCGCCAGCGGCGCACGATCCACGTGGAACTCACGTCCGGACGATCCTCCGAGGGCGCGAGCTCGATCAGCACTTCGCCGAGATTTCCCGCGCCGCCCTCGCGCGCGACCGCGCCGCTGTTGCGCGTCTGCTGCTCCCGGAAAGGCTGCGTCCCCACCGACGCCGCGACATGCCGGTAGATGCGCTCCGCGCGGCCGTCTTCAATCTCTTTTCGGACCTTCTCCGCCGCTTCTTCGAGATGGCGGATGATCCGATCCGTCTCCCACGACGGCGCTCCTTCCGGCATCGTCACGAACGCCGCCACGTAATCCGATTCGACGGCCGGAAAGAACGTGAACTTCATGTACCGGCCGGCGAAGAGTCCCATCGTCAGCAGCAACAGGGCGGCGCCCGACGCGAGCGTCAAGTATCGCCATCGCACCGAGCCCCGCAGCGCCGGAAGGTAGAGCCGGCGGATGAACCCGTCGAGGAGTCCGGACAACCGATCCTGCACGGAGCCCCACATCCGCGTGATCGGCCCACCGGCGGCGCCCCGCGTCCGCAGATGCGAGAGATGGCTCGGCAGGATGAGCAGCGCCTCGACCAGCGAGAACACCAAGCAGAGGATCACCACCTTGGGGATCACCGAGGCGAAATCCCCCATGACGCCCGGAATCCCGAGCATCGGCGCGAACGCGGCGATCGTGGTTCCCACGGCGAGCACCACCGGCAGCGCGATCTCCCGCGCTCCCACCTTGGCCGCCTCCATCGAAGGCAGTCCCGATTCGTTGTGGCGGTAGATGTTTTCGCCCACGACGATCGCGTCGTCGACCAGGATTCCGAGCACGACGATGAACGCGAACAGCGAGATGAGGTTCACCGAGACGTCCAGCGCGGGCATGAGCCAGATCGCTCCCAGGAACGCCAGGGCCATCCCGACCCCTACCCAGAACGCCAGGCGCAGGCGGAAGAAGAGGATCAGCAGAAGGAAGACGAGCATCAGGCCCAGCCGGGCGTTGCGAATCAGCAGATCCATGCGGCCTTCCAGGATCCGCGAATTATCCGCGTAGGTGTCGATCCGAACGACCTCCGGCAGCCGAGCCCGCTCGCGTTCCACATAGGCACGCACCGCGCGCGCGACGTCGAGGACGCCTTGACCCTCGGAGCGGAAGACCTGGAGGATCATCGCGCGCCGGCCGTCGAAGCGCGACCGCACGTCGGCGTCCTCGAATCCGTCCACCACGCGGGCCACGTCGCGCAGGAGCAGGCGACTCCCATCCGGCAGCGTCCGCAGCGGCAACGCGCCGAACTCCGCCGCCGTCTCCGCGCGGCCCTTGGACCTCAGTCGGATCTCTCCGCCTTCCGTTTTAAGCGTGCCGCCCGGCAGATCGACGGAGAAGCCCCGCACCGCGGCCGCCACCTCCTCGAACGTCAGGCCGTGGCGCCGGAGCGCGTCTTCGGAGACCTCGATCGAGATCTCGTCCCGCCGAGCGTTGGCGAGCGTGACCTTGCTCGCTTCGGGCAACGCCGTCAACTCGTCCCGCACGCGTTCCGCGACGCGCTTCAGCGCGGATTCGCTCGCGTCGCCGTGCACGACGACGTTGATCACATGCGGCTGCATGTCCACTTTGCGAATGATCGGCTTCTCGGCTTCCTCGGGAAACTGCTCGATCGCGTCCACCCGCGCTTTCACCTCGTCCACCACCGCGTCCGGATCGACGTCCGTTTCCAGTTCGAGGGTGATCGCCGCGAGACTCTCGGAGGAAACCGACGTGACCTGCTTGACCCCTTCAATGTCGTGGACCGCTTCCTCGACGCGGATGGTGATCCCATCCTCGATTTCCTCGGGCGCGGCGCCGGGGTAGGCGACCGCCACCGTGACGAACGGAGGGGTCACTTCGGGGAAGAGCTCTTCTTTGATCCGGGGGAGCGTCATGAGCCCGCCGACCAGGACTAGCACCATGAGCAGGTTGGCGGCGACGGGATTGTCGACGAACCAGTCGATGAGGCGCCTCATTCCGCGGCCTCCTCCTGGATCCGCACCCGCATGCCGTCGGCGGCGATTTCGAGCGGTGAAACGCACACCCGTTCCCCATCCTCCAAGCCGGCCCGCACCAGCGCGCGCTCGCCTTCCGTCCGGAGGACCTCCACCTCGCGAACGCGCAGCCGCTCATCTTCGTCCACGACGAGGACGCGCGAGCCTTCGCGAATCGCGTCGCGGCGCAGGACCACCACGCCGCGGGCGACGCGGCCGCGGATTTCCGCCTCGACGAAGAGTCCCGCGACGAGCGGCGCGTTCCTCATCTCGTAGGGATCCTGGACGCGCGCGACGGCGTGGATCATGCGCGTGCGCGGGTCGATCTCCGGCCCGGTGCGGATGATCCGCCCCATCCATTCGCGCGTCGTTCCGCCGAGGCGCGCCCGCAGGACGACCTCGGGCGCTTCGGAAGCGGTCCGCGATTCCGCGCCCAGCGTCAGATCGAGGTACGCCAGGTCCTCGAGGGGAATGGAAAGCTGCACCTCCGCGGTTTCGGTTCCATAGATCTCTCCCAGCGGCGTTCCCGGGGAGACCACTTGGCCGAGATCCACCCGTTTCGCGCGGACCCGGCCCGCGAAGGGCGCGCGAATGCTCGTTCGTTCGAGATTGAGCCGCGCCTGCGCTTCGTTGGCGCGGGCGGCCTCCAGGGTCGCGCGCGCTTCCTGGAGTTGTGGGACGCGCAGCGCCAGGGGATCGGGATCGCCCTTTCCGTACGCCTCCCATTCGCGGCGCGCCAGCTCGGCCTCCGCCTCCTCGCGCGCCAGCCGCGCTTCGGCTTGCGCCACCTGCGCGCGCGCCTGCGTGACGGCCAGCTCGTAGTCGGCGGGATCGATGCGCAGCAATTCCTCCCCGGCGTCGAAAAATCCGCCCGGCTCGAACGCCGGGGCCGCCCACACGACGCGCCCGCCGATCTGCGGCACGAGGACGGTTTCATGGCGCGGCCGCACCGTGCCGTGCGCCCGCACCGACATGCGCAGATCCTCTTTTTTCACGACGACGGCCCGCACCAGCGGGGGAAGCGATTCCACCGCGCGCTTCTCGACGGGCGGTCGTCCGGCGATCATCATCCATAAGCCGCCGATTCCCGCCGCCAGCGCGGCGATCGGCAGGCTGACCCGCAGCAAGGATGAATTCATCGGTGGAGTTCCTCATCGAATGAAAAACCGCCGCCCAGCGCCAGATGCAGATTGATGCGGGCCTCGAGCCGGGCGCGGCGGACGAAGATCCGCTCGCTCTCCGCGGCGAAGTGTCTCCGTTCCGCTTCAAGCATCGGCAGGACGTCCGACAAGCCGCTGAGATAACGTTCGCGGGCCGACTGCAAGGCTTCCGCCGAGCGCGCCGCCGCGTCGCGCAGGGCGTCCTCGCGCTCGGCCAAGAAGCGCTCCGCGGCCAGGGACGTTTCGACTTCGGAGAAGGCGCGCAGGACGGCGTCGCCGTAGAGCGCCAGCGCCTGCGCTTCCTCCGCGCGGGCGCGGTCCGCCGCGGCGCGAAGGCGCCCGCCCTGGAAGATCGGCGCGAGGAGGCCGGCCGCCACGTTCCAGACGCGGAAGTCGGGGTCGATCACGGAGGACAGCTCGTCGGTGGAGGTGCCGCCGGAGCCCGTCAGTCGGATCTGCGGGTAGAGCGCCGCCTGCGCCTCCTCGACGCGGGCGCCCGACGCCGCCAGCGCGCGTTCGGCCGACACGAGATCGGGCCGGCGGGCGAGGAGCTGCGACGGGAGTCCGGCGGGCACGGGGCCCGGGATGTCGGGCAGGTCCGCCTCGATTTCCGCCGTGGCGGCCGGATAGCGTCCCGCGAGAATCTCGATCTGGCGCGACGCGCGGTCGAGCTGTTCTCGGCGAAGGCGCAGCACGGCCTCCGCCTCCGCCAGGTCCGCTTCCGCCAACTTGAGGTCCGCCGCGGGCCGCAGCCCGCGCGTGAATCGTTCGCGAATCCGCGCGACGATGTCGCGCCGATTGTCGGCGGTCGCGCGCGCCAGGTCGGCCTGCCGGCGCGCCTCGACGGCGGCGAAATACGTCTTGGCCGTCTGCGCGATGAGCGACAAGCCCGCCCCGACGTAATCGGCCTGCCGGGCTTGGACGTCCGCCAGCGCGGCCGCGGCGCGCGAGCGGAGGCGGCCCCAGAGGTCGACCTCCCAGCTCAGGTCGAGCGAGACCCCGTAGGTGGTGAACGTGGTACTGAGGACGCCGCCCCCCGGGATGGGGAAGCCGATGAAATTCTGGCGCCGGCGGCCGGCGTTGAGCGCGGCGGAGGCGGCGGGCATCAGGTCCGCGCCGGCGATGCGCGCTTGGGCTTCCGCCGCCTCGATGCGCGCCGCCGCGGCGCGCAGGTTGCGGTTGCGTTGCAAGGACTCTCGCACCCAGCGCTCCAGGCGGGGATCTTTGAACGTGGTCCACCAATCCTGAGGGAGCGCTCCGGGTGGCGTTTCCGCGGCGGTCCACGCGTCGGGGATCTGAATCTCGAGGTCCACGTCCGCCGGGGGCGGAGCGGCGCATGCGGCCGCCGCGCTGAGCACCGCGCCGCAGACGTATCGCACCACCCATCTGGCCGAAGCGCGAGTCGAGGGGCCGGCGGCGGAGGGGACTTCAGAATCGGGACTCGCGACTCCGGACTCTGGACTCTGGACTATGGACTTTCTCACCGTCCCTCCTTTCCATTCAAAGGGGCTCGGAATCCCGAGGTGCAGAAATCCACGAGTCGGCGGAGGGCTTTTTCACCGTCTCCGATGCGGCACCGTCCTCCGCTGATCTTCTCCAGCCCGTCGGAGGCGGTCCACGTATGGCACATCGCGCCGATCACGAAGTGCATTCGCCAGAAGAGTTCTTCCACGGGAGCGTCCGGGACGGCTCGGACCAGGGCCGCCCGGAAGCGGACGACGATCTCGTCGAACTGCGCGAGGAAAAAGTCGAGCAAGTCCCGATCGGGTTCCGAGAGGATCCGGCCGGCCAGCCGCATGAAATGGGGGTTTTCCTGCCAGACGCTCATGGTGGGGGCGAGGAAGGCGTCGAGGATCGCCTGGAGCTCCGGCCGGCCCCGTCGCGCGACGAGATCCAGCCGGCGCAGCCGTTCCCGGTTGAGCGGATCGAGCCGGCGCTGGATGACCGCGTGAATCAATCCCTTCTTGGATCCGAAGTGGTAGTGGACGGAAGCCAGGTTCGCCTTGGCGCGGCGGGTCACGTCGCGCAGCGACGTCGCATCGAAGCCCCGCTCGGCGAAGAGTCGCTCCGCGGCGTCGAGCAGAAGATCGGGCGTGGAACGGGCGCGAGCGAGGTTCATAAACAAACGTTTGAATGAGACAATCCAAATCTACTTCCCCGCGCGTCGTTGTCAAGGGGCCGGGCTAATTTCGTTTCATCCGGCGGCGGCGCGGATACAATCTCCACCCGTGAAACGCTTCCTCACCCTGCCGAACCTGATTCTGGCGGCGCTGATCGCCGGGCTCTGCTTCGGCTGGGCCGCCGCGGAGACGGGACTCCTCGCCCGGCTGCCGTGGCTGAACGAAACGCTCAAGCTGGGCGGCGACCTCTTCAAGCAATTGATCCTGATGGTCGTCCTGCCCCTGGTCTTTTTCTCGCTCATCGGGGGCATGATCGGCATCGGAGATCCCCGCCGCTTGGGCCGGGTCGCCGTGAAGACGCTGGCGCTCTATGCCCTCACGGGGATCCTCGCGTGCGGGGTGGCCGTCCTTCTGGTCAACACGATCAAGCCGGGCCAAGCCGTTCCGGCGGAAACGCGCGATCGGATCGCCAAGGAGTACGAGGCGCAGCAGCAGAAGCTGGTGGCGCCGCTGGCCGGAGAGGCCAAGGAAACCTTGCGTCCCAGCCTGTGGAAATTCGCGCGCTCGCTCGTCCCGGCGAACGTGGTGGACGCGCTCGCCCGGGGGCAGATGCTGCCGGTGATCTTCTTCGCGCTGCTCTTCGGCGTGACGGCCGCGACCCTGACGGAGGCGCGCCGCGAGCGACTGACGGAGGCGATCGGTTCGATCACCGAGATCATGATCCGCATGGTCGGTCTCGTGATGAAGTTCGCGCCGCTCGGCGTCTTCTGCCTGATCGCGACGGCGGCGGCGACGCTCGGGTTGGCATTGCTTCGCCCCCTGATGCTCTATTGCCTGGTCATCGTCTTCGGTCTGGCCATCCAGTTCTTCGCCGTGTACGGCGGACTGATCAAGCTTCTGACTCGCGTCCCCTTCGGCCAGTTCTGCCGCGCCCTTCGCCCGGTCTTCATTACCGCGTTCAGCACTTCCTCGAGCGCGGCCACGCTGCCGGTCAACATGGAGTGCGTGACGCGGCGCCTCAACGTCCCGCCGGCCGTCACGAGCTTCGTCCTGCCGATCGGCGCCACCGTCAACATGGACGGCGGCATCATCCTCCAGTCGGTCGCGGCCGTTTTCATCGCGCAGCTCTACTCGATTCCGCTGAATCTTTCCGACCAACTCACGATCATCCTGATGGCGCTCCTGGCGTCGATCGGCGCCGCCCCCATACCCAGCGGAGGCATCGCCATGCTGGTCCTGATCCTGGAGCCGCTGGGGATTCCGCTGGAAGGCCTCGCGCTCATCTGGGCCGTCGACCGCCCGTTGGACATGTTGCGCACCGTGGTGAACGTGACCGGGGACAGCGTCGCGGCCATGGTCGTCGCGACGACGGAAGGGGAAGACGTCCGCTACGTGCCGGAGATCGAGACGGCGGCGTCCTGATCGCTCGGGGGCCAGGAGCCCGTCAAGATATTCAAGAGGTTGTCGAGATATCGGGGATCCGGGAGATAGGACTTCGGGGTAGAGGACGTCCGCCCATCTCCGCGATCCCGACCCGCTCCGGTCTGGCCTACTCGGAATTCCGCTACTGGCCATTCCCTGGACCACCGGTTCCGGCGTACTGTCTTTAGCGGTGATCCGCGCGCCGCACGACGGGAGGGAGGTCGGGGTGTGCCCCCTCGCGGGTCCGGACGAGGTTCGATCCGCGCTGGACGCGAACGTGGCCGCCATGCGGGCGTGCCGCGACCTGCCCGCCCATGAACGGGCGGCCGCGTTGCGCCGCGTGGCCGACGCGGTGGATGCCGCGCGCGGCGAGCTGGCGCGCACGATGGCGCTCGAAGGGGGGAAGCCGATCGCGCTGGCGCTCCTCGAGCTCAGCCGCACGGCGCATTCGTCGAGCCCACCGTGCTCCTGGATACCCTTCCCGATATGAACGTCAATTGCGAAGAAGTGTTCGGGCCGCTCGTGACGGTCACTCCCTACCGGCGGCTTGAAGAGGCCGTGGCGATGCTGAACGCCTCGCCCTACGGCCTTCAAGCGGGCGTGTTCACGTTCGACGCGCGAACGCTGTTCCGGCTCCATGCGGAGCTGGACGTGGGCGCCGTGAACGGCAACGACATCCCGGGCTACCGCTTGGACCACCTTCCCTACGGGGGCGTCAAGTCGTCCGGGCTGGGTCGCGAAGGGGTCCGCTACGCGAGCGAGGCGATGACGGAGCTGCGGGTATTGACCCTCAAGCTGGACTGATCGGACCCGCCAAAACGTTGCTTTTTTTTTGTTCCTCTCTGGAGAATCGCAAGCTAACCTGATACACTCAAAACTAGACCGGAATCCACATTCTGGATAGTCCAGGTTATGCTCAAATGGGACTTTCCTCTCGAGCTTGATCCCGCCTCACGAAAGCCCATTTTCATCCAGATTTCGCAAGCCATCGTGGAAGGCGTCAAGAGCGGCCGGCTTCGCCCCGGCGCGTCGCTTCCGGGAACGAGGACGCTGGCCGCGACGCTGGGCGTCCATCGCAACACGATCGTCGCGGCGTACGACGAACTCCTCGCCGAAGGATGGATCATGTCCTCCCCGGCTCGAGGCATGTTCGTTTCCTCGGCGATTCCCGAATTCGACACCTCCCCCTTCGTGGGCATGGATGCCCACCGGCGGCCGTCGGAGCGGCTGGGCTTTCCGCTCCGGACGAACCTCAAGGAAGTCGGCCCGCTCCACTCCGCCCCGGGAACGATCAACATGGGCAGCCGGCCCGATTTCCGCCTGGCGCCCCGGGCGGCGCTGGCGCGGGCCTATCGCCGCGCGCTGAGCTGGAGCCCGGAAGCGGTCCTGGGCTACGCGGACCCGAAGGGGAACGTCGATCTACGCCGCGCGCTGGCGGCCATGCTCGCTTCCACTCGGGGCATGGCGACCGAACCCAACGACGTCATCGTCACGCGCGGCAGCCAGATGGCGTTGTATCTCGCCGCCTTCACGCTGCTGAAGCCCGGGGACGAGATCGCGGTCGAGGCCCTTGGATATCCGCCCGCTTGGGAGGCGTTTCGACAGGCCGGCGGCCGCCTCATTCCGGTGCCCGTCGACGACGAGGGGATGTGCGTCGATGCGCTCGATGCGCTCTCGAAGAGGAAGCGCTTGAGGGCCGTGTACGTGACGCCGCACCATCAGTTCCCGACGATGGTGACGCTGACGGCCGGCCGGCGCCTGGCGCTTCTGGAGTTCGCGCGCCGCCGCCGCATCGCCGTCATCGAGGACGACTACGACCACGAGTTTCATTATCGCGGGCGGCCGGTCCTGCCCCTGGCCAGCATCGACCGCTGGGGCGTGGTGATCTACATCGGGACGCTTTCCAAAGTGCTCGCCCCGGGATTGCGCGTGGGGTATGTCGTGGCGCCGCGGCCGGTCCTGGAGCAGATCGCGACGCGCCGCATCTATCTGGATCATCAAGGGGACCACGCGCTGGAGCGAGCCTTGGCCGACCTCATGGAAGACGGCGAGGTCCAGCGGCATCTCCGGCGGGCTCAGAAAATCTACCAGGCGCGGCAGAGCTTCATGGTCCGGACGCTCAAGAGCGTCCTGGAAAAGGAACTGTCGTTCAAGATCCCTCCCGGCGGCACGGACATCTGGGCCAAGGTGGCGTCCGGTATCGACCCGGAAACCTGGGCGGCGCGCGCCGCCAAGCGGGGCGTCCTCTTCAGGCCCGGGGCCTTTTTCGCCGTGGACGGCCGGCCGCGCCCGTTCATCCGGCTCGGCTACGGCGGCCTCGACGAGAAGGAGATCAAGGAAGCCGTCAGCCGTCTGGCGGCCGCGCTGTAAAGGCAGTCCCGCGTCCTGTGTCCCACGTCCCACGCCCCGCCTTTTCACCAGCCTGCCCGGCTCGATGATTGAGGACAGCCATCGGCCCGGTCGAAGGGTTCGTCCTCCATCGAACTGGACTATGCATAATTTAATCTCTGGTCCTTTGGAAGAGGGCCAGCGGCGCGTTACTCTTGAGAGCTGGCTTCGCTGGAAAGGGAGAGTACACGCCATTTGTTTGTGGGTGGGATCTCATGGACCGCTTGAACACCTTGTGGGGGGCCGTTCGTGTCTCGGTCGCGCCGGCCTTCTTGGCGACCGTGCTGGCGGGAGCGGCGCCGGCTCCGGTGAAATTCACGCAAGGCGGCCCGGACACGTACGGGTACCAACACATAGACAATATCAACGAGCCGGCCGGCCCTATTTACTCGGTCGTGTGGCAGGATATCTCTTCCACCGCCGCCGCGGTGAATATCCTGGGTGCGGCGAACGCCTGGACCAATGTCCAGATTCCCATTTTAGTCCGGGTGTATGGGCAGAACTGGGGGACTCCTCCGGAAAACTCGGGCCTCACGGTGGTAGGAGTGAACGTGGAGATCAGCGCCAACGGCTTCGTCGCGCTTCTGGCTCCAGGACAAGCGGACCCATCCCCAGGCTTGTGGGTCAATCAGAACTTTCCGAGCAACGACAACCGCATCGGTCCGGGCGGCTTTTGTGCGGTACTTTGGGACGACTGGGGCGCAAGAGGCGCCAATGACGCCGCGCCGTGGGAGGTCATCGGAACGGCGCCCAACCGCCGCTTCGGGCACTGTCCCAGATGCTTAAGAAATCTCTGCCGGATTTGAACGTGGGTAGGGTATGACGGGTCACACGCAAGGGCGCGAAAGACCGATTCTCCAAGACGTCGAGCTATTGGCTACATATATCGGCCTGCTGTGGAAGGGCCGATTCGCCCCTCCTATAAAGGAATCGGCAATTTCGCGCCAGTTTCATAAGCCAGATCCGGCAGAGATTTCTCAGGCGGTTTGGGCCTGTTTCCTGACAGAGCCCCTCGCGCCGACCGATTCCAACAACATACCCCAATGGACGGAATACCTGGCCAACACCGGAACGCCAGATTTCCGTAGCGACCAGTCGCCGCCCACGGCGCCCGTCCCCTTGACACCCAAACAGTACGACGTTGCTTCCGTCACCCCGGAAGGGGACTCCGTCGAATTCCGATGGCAGGACGCGACGGACAACGGGCCGGCGGACGCCATCCGGTATGAGATCGAAGTGTCGCGCAACGCGAATTTCCTGGACCTCGAAACGACCGTGTCAAACATCGCCGGCCCGTCCGTGAATCTGGATCTGGCCGTGTCGCGATTCGAAAAATACTGGCACGTCCGCGCCGTAGACATCGGCGGGAACGTCAGCGAGTGGAGCAGCATCGCCAGCTTCCGCCTCGTCTACGGCGACGACTTGGACCACGGCGGAGGCGACGCGGAGAAAGTATGCGGCATCAGCGTGCCGCCGTCGCCCGGCCATGCGGGCGCCCTGGGGTTGGCCGCGCTCCTCGTCGCGGTGGCGCTGGCCGTGAGAACGCGGCCGTTCTGATCGAGAAGGACATCGGATGACCAAAGCGGTTTGGGGCATCGAGCTTTCCAAGTCTTCCCTCAAGGCGGTCCGACTGGAGCGCATCGGCCAGGGGATCACGCTGACCCACACCGGCGTGCTGACGTACTCCGGAAGGGATAACGGCGTCAAAGTCGACCCGGACATGCAGATCCGCGAAGCCTTGGCCGGCGTGAAAGCGAAATACAAGATCGGCGGCGAACGCGTCGCGCTCTCCCTGTCGGGTCAGGCCACGTTCAACCGCCTGATCAAATTGCCTCCCGTCGAAGCGAGCCGGATCCACGAAGTGGTGAAATACGAAGCCCAGTCCCAGATCCCGTTCCCGATCGATCAGGTGGTGTGGAACTTCCAGTTTGTGGACCGGCGCTACGGCCCCGGCGAAGAGCGGGAAGTCATCCTGTTCGCCGTCAAGAAAGAGATCCTCGAGCATTTGCTGGAAAACATCCGGGACGTCGGCCTGAACGTGGAGGCGATCCAGTTCGGCCCCGTCGCGCTGTACAACTTCCTCAGCTACGACCAGGAGATCGCGGATTCGTGCATCGCGGTCGACGTGGGCGCGACCAACGCGGACCTTCTGGTGATCGACGGCCCGAAATACTGGGTCCGCAGCTTGCCGATCACCGGCAACGACATCACGAAGGCGGTTCAAAAGGCGTTTTCCGTGTCGTTTGATGAGGCGGAACGGCTGCGATCCAGGCCGGGATCGCCGGCCCAGGCCCAGAATGTCTTCCAGGCGATGAGGCCCGTGTTGCGGGAATTCATGGGGGAGGTCCATCGGTCGATCGGCTACTACAAATCCATCTCCAAGCGGGCGCGATTCGAGAAAGTGCTTCTGCTGGGGGATGCGCTGCGCGCGGGCGCCCTTCAAAAATTCGTCTCCCAGGAACTCCAGCTTCCGGCGGCGCGCATCAACAAACTCCATCGAATCCGGACCGGCGGGTCTCTGGATGCGGCGCACGTGGCCGAAACCTTGCCGACCTTGGGCACCGCCTTGGGATTGGCGTTGCAAGGCTTGGGAGAGACGCGCAACAGGGTCAATCTGCTTCCGCCCGAGTACGTCAAGCGGCGGGAGATGAACCGGAAGCGGCCGCTGGTCGCCGCCGCCGTCGTCCTGCTGTACGCCCTGGTGGGATTCATGATGGTCGACGCCCAGGCCAGGGTCGGCGCGTTGGCCGCGAACATGGAGGAAGGGCGGCGCCTGCAAGCCGACATGGAGCAGCTCCAGGGACAGATGAACGATGTGGTCGGCAAAGCCGCCGCGCTCGAACGGCCGCTTCAAAGAGTGGAGGCGTTCGAGCGGAACGAGGGTCTCCTCTTGCGCGCTATAAATCTCGTCCACAGCAACATTCCCGACAATTGTCTCGCCGGCTTGCAGGACGCGGATCGCCTGTGGCTTCTGGAATGGGATTGCGAGAGCATGCCGATCGCGCCGCCTGCCCCGCGGCGGATCGACGGGCGGGAAGTCGTTTCGGCTCCGGCGACATGGGATCCGCGGCGAAAATGGGTCGTTCGAATGGAAGTCGCGCTGCTGGCGGCCAATCGGAGCGACAGCCGAATGGAGGAATATCTCATCCAGAATCTTTTGGGCGCGATGCAGGTCGGGTCGGCGTGGAAAAAGAATCCGAACAAATCCTCCGTCGTGGACGAATTCGCGCTGGTCCGATCCATGGAAGGTCCGCAACGGTTCGAAATCAAGCCGCTGGGCCGGACTCGGGAACTGGAACCGAGCAGCCTCCAGGATCGCGGCGCGCCGCCTTCCGAGGGGGAATACGCCCTCTTCCAGATCACGCTCGAGATCCCGTTAGATTCCGCAGAGGCCCGCGCCGCGGAACACGGCCCCTCCGCGGGCGGAGTGGCGGGGGTGAAATGAGCCGGCGGGTCACGCCGTCGCGATCTGGAGTTTGAAGCCCCGCCCGTTCGGTCTTCAAACCGAATAACGGGCCGGGCGAAGGCGAATGCCCCCAACGGGATTTGAATCCGCCTTCGCACCGTTCGGGCGTTGTGCTTCGGCGGGATTCTATTCATGAAGGGGCGATTCCGCCGAAGCTCGCCCGATTTAACCGCGAGCGAAGGCGAATGCCCCCAACGGGATTTGAACCCGTGTCCCGGCCTTGAGAGGGCCGTGTCCTAGGCCCCTAGACGATGGGGGCCCTCGCCTTCGCTGCGAGGGCGCTTCTATCTACGCCGCGCGCACGGCAAAATCAACCTCTTTTGCTATGATGTAAAAATTGCTCGGCTTGTCGGCTTTCGCAATTTCGAACGGCCGAATCCTTCGGTTTCGGTGAATGATGAGGGATTCGTTTCCACGAATTCTGGGTTCGGCGGCTCCATGAACCACTGGCGGGATTCCATGAGTGAAACGCTCTTTCCGAAGCACATGCGGCAGGCGGGCGAGCGGGAGCTGGCGATCGAATGGAACGACGGGCATGCCAGCGTCTACGATGTCCGCGCGCTCCGGCTTCGCTGCCCGTGCGCCCAGTGCATCGACGAAATGAGCGGGCGGAAGCTGCTTGACGATGCCGCGGTCCCGCCGGATGTCAAGCCGGTCGTCATCAATCCGGTTGGACGATACGCCATCCATATCGAGTGGACCGACGGGCATCGCAGCGGCATCTACACCTACGCCCAACTCCGCGGGCTGTGCGCGTGCGAAGCCTGCACCCGCGGAAGCGCGTCGGCAAGATAACCGATCACCCGATTCGCGATTCTGGAGTCTCGATCCGCCCAGGGCCGCCGCACCCGCCTACAGCATGTCGAGCGTTTCTTCCGGCCGGTACGGATCCAGATACACCGCCTGAAGATCGTGCAAGCTTTCCCCAGGGTTGATGCAGAACGTCCGGCCGACCCGGTCGCAGATCGATCCCGACATGCGCGGCGACTCATGGATGTGCCCGTGAAGCGACAGGGGAGGGCGATGGCGCAGCAGGAATTCACGCAACGCTTCGCTTCCGATGTGCGTGCCGTCGTAGAGAACATCCAGCTTGGTGCCGTGAGGTGGAGTGTGGCAGACATAAATCGTGCGCGCAGGATCGCTCAGGTAGGCCAACTGCCCCAGGTCGTCCGCGATCGTCCCGCGGGCGCGCACGTCGCCGTCCACGCTGACCTCGATGAGCGATTCCACCTTGCTCCACAGGGCTTTCGCCGGCTTCTGGCGCGGCTCCCACCCCGGCCGGTCGAAACGGTCCCAATCCTTCATCAGGAACGGGGTGACCGGCACGCAGGAATATCCCGCGATCCAGAAGTCGTCCAGAAACGGCTGCGCCCGCAGGTGCAGGAGGCGGCACAGGTTCTCCCGCTCCAGCGCTTCGAGCACGTCCATGTTGCACGCCCAGTCGTCGTTCCCCATCAGCAGCCAGACTCGGCATTTGGACTGGAGCGAGGAAAAATCGCGAAGCTGGCGGCGCAGGAACGTCTCCAGAAATTCGCGTTGCGGTCGCACGCGTTCCCCCTCGTGCGGCGGAAGCGGAGTGATGTCTCCTCCGAGGACCACGGCATCGACGCCGCGCGCCAGCGCGTAGTCGAGAAGCCGGCCATAGGCGGCCCGGTTGCCGTGAAGATCCGTTGCGAACAAGAGAGAGGCCATAAGGGCGGTTGACAATATAAGGTAGACGCGCTCGAATCAACAGAGAGCTGGAAATCGCTCGGCTGTGAGGTTCGCGATTGCTAATATCCGAAACCTTCGGTTTCGGGAGATTCGCGAAGAGGGAAAAGGATTCTTTTTTTGATGCCGATGCCTGCTTATCGGCGCAGCCGTCCCGGAATCGCCGCCCTTTTTCTGGGGCTGGCGACGTATATGGGCCTGGAGGCCTTCTATCCGCCTCAAGAGCAACTCTCCGCGCGGGCGGCGGTCGCCGCCATCGACCTGTACCGTGCCACGCTGTCCGGCGCTTTCCACGCGATCGGGGGAAGATGCAAATTCCGCCCTTCCTGCTCCGAATATGGGCGGCAATGTTTCCGCAAATACGGCGCCCTCTCGGGGGGCGCCCGCACGCTCGCACGCCTCTGGCGTTGCGCTCCGTGGGGCCCGCCTCCCGGAGAGGATCGACCATGATTTATTGACAAGAAGCGGCCCGACCGAAGATGATTTCCAGCGGGTGGCCGGCGAGGCGGAACGGCCGGTGGAAACCATGGATCTTAAGGAGGATCTACCTATGGCCAACGGCGAGAAGGGGAAGGTTGAAAACTCCGTCCTTCAGGCCGTCATCACGTTGATTTGCGGTTTCTACGGCGTCTACTGGTCATGGCTGCGCGCCAAGGAACTCAACGATTATCTCGGGAAACAGGCGATCAATCCCATGCTGATCTTTCCGGGATGCTTCGCCTGCTTCATCCCCTGCATCATCGCCATGTGGTACCTCTCGAAGGCGGCGGCGGAAGCGGAGATGAAGGCCGGCGTCGCGCAGAAAGACGACTCCGTCCTCTATTTCGTCCTCCTGTTCCTCATCTTTCCCCTGGGGATCTGGATGGTACAGGAGAAGCTGAATGCCGTGTGGCAGAAATAAGTGAAACGAGAAAGCGCGGCAGGAATCTGCTGCTCCTCGCCCTGGCGCCGCCGACGTTTTTCGCCGTCTGCTTCGCCTATCGGCCCTATGTGCATGACGGGCCGGTGCTTTGCCCGACGCGCTGGATTGCGGGATTTCCCTGCCCCGGCTGCGGCATCACGCGTGCGCTGTGTCATCTATCGCATGGAGAGGTCGAGGAATCGCTCCGGTTCCATCCCTTGGCGCCATTGGTCGTCGGTTACCTGGTGGCGCTTTGGATTTATTACCTTCGATTCGCCCGGCGCGGAACGCCGCCGGCCTGGAATACGCATCGAATCGCGGGAGCGGCCCTGTTCCTCATGGCCGCATTTTACGGCGGCCGCCTGACGATGTTTTTTTCCTCTCCCCGGGGGTGGGCGGCGCTGTGGAATGAAAACGTCGTCGCGCGCTTTTTCTCTTGACGCCGACCGCCCGGCTCTCCATAATCTCTCTCTCTTATGGTCTCACAAGCCCCTCGGATGATGGCGATGCGACGCCCGGGCACGAGAGCGTGTCCGGGGCGTTCCGCGTAGTTTCTCCCTCCTTGTTCGCTCTCATGCTCGGGCCCCTCCGATCGGTCTGATTCTGTCTTCAGGAACCTTCTTCTCAACGGAGACGCTCATGGCTTACGGATTCAACACGCGCGCCATTCACGCGGGACAGCCCAACGATCCGGGCACGGGTTCGGTCACGTTTCCCATCTACCAGACTTCGACGTACGGGCAAGAAGAGCCCGGCGTCCATAAAGGCTTCTGTTACTCGCGCACGGACAATCCGTCCCGGCGCGCGCTCGAGGAAAATCTGGCGGCGATCGAAGGAGCTCAATACGGATTGGCATTCGCCAGCGGGATGGCGGCGATCAACACCGTCCTGAACACGCTGAAGGCCGGCGACCACGTCGTGACCTGCCGCGACCTGTACGGAGGGGCCTATCGGATCTTCACCAAGTTGTATTCCAAGTTCGGCGTCCAGTTCACGTTCGTGGACGCGACGAACCTGGAGGACGTGGAAGCGGCCTTCCGTCCCGCCACGAAGTTGCTGTGGTTGGAGACGCCGTCGAATCCGCTGCTCTTCGTCACGGACATCGCGGCCTGCGGAAAGATCGCGCGCCGGAAGGGGGCGCTCACCGTGGTGGACAACACGTTCGCCACCCCGGTTCTCCAGAGGCCCTTGACGTTGGGCGCCGATATCGTCGTCCACTCCACGACCAAGTACATCAACGGTCACAGCGACGTGCTGGGCGGGGCGCTGCTGACCGACTCCAAGGAGCTCTACGAGAATCTGAAATTCTTCCAGAACGCCGTGGGTGCCGTGCCCGGCCCGCAGGACTGCTTCCTCGTGCTGCGCGGCACGAAGACGCTGGCGCTGCGCATGGAACGTCATTGCGCCAACACGCGCGCCGTGGCGCGCTGGCTGGCCGAGCACGACAAGATCGCGAAAGTCTATTACCCCGGGCTTCCGAATCATCCGCAACACGAGCTGGCCCGGCGGCAGATGAAGGACTTCGGCGCGATGGTCTCGTTCGAGCTGAAGGCGTCGGCCGACGAGGCGAAGCGCTTCACGAGCCACGTGAAGCTGTGGACGCTCGCCGAGAGCCTGGGCGGCGTCAAGTCGCTGCTGTGCCATCCGCCGACGATGACCCACGCCTCGGTGGAGCCGGACGTGCGCCGCCGGGTGGGCATCGCGGACGGTTTGATCCGGCTGTCGGTGGGCCTGGAAGACGCGGAAGACCTGATCGCGGACCTGGATCAGGCGCTGGCCCGGGTGCGGGTCGGCGAGTCCGAAAAAGTGGGGTGTTGACGTGAAGCAACGCAGCATCGCGCTCCTGGGCTGCGGCACGGTCGGCCGCGGCTTGGTGGAGCTGATCCGGAAAAACCGGGCGCTCATCGCCGAGCGTTCCGGCGTGGATCTGACCATCTCGAAGATCCTGGTGCGCGATATGGGCAAGGATCGAGGCGACGTGGATCGGTCGCTGTTGACCTGTCGTCCCGAGGAGGTGATCACCAACGGGAGCGACGTGGTGGTCGAGCTCATCGGCGGCATCGAGCCGGCGCGCACGTTCATCGCGCGCGCCATCGGGGAGGGCAAGAACGTCGTCACGGCGAACAAGGCGGTCCTGGCCCATTCGGGCGCGGAATTGTTCCGCGCGGCGGCCGCGCGGAACGTTCGCATCGGGTTCGAGGCGAGCGTCGGAGGCGGGATTCCCATCGTGCGGGCGCTCACCTGCGGATTGGTCGGGGATCGCATCCTCGAGATTTCCGGAATCGTGAACGGCACCTGCAACTACATCTTGACCCGGATGGCGGAGGAAAAGCTGTCCTTCGCGCAGGCGCTCGCGGCCGCTCAGAAGGAAGGGTTCGCGGAAGCCGATCCGTCGCTCGACATCGACGGCATCGACGCGGCCCAGAAGCTGGAAATCCTGGCGGAACTGGCGTTCGGCCTCCAGCTCGATCCGGGACGGGTTCGGGTTCAGGGCATTCGGGACATCGATCTGGAGGACCTACAGTCCGCGGAGGCGTTGGGATACGTGGTCAAGCACGTGGCGATCGCGAAGGACCTGGGCCGCGAGCTGGATTTGCGGGTCCATCCGGCGTTCCTGCCCAAGAATCATCCGCTGGCTCACGTGCGGCACGAGTTCAACGCCGTGCGGCTGAAGGGCGACGCCGTGGGCGAAATGATCTTCCACGGCAAGGGCGCCGGCGGTTCGCCGACGGCCAGCGCGGTGCTGTCGGACATCATCGATCTCGTGAAAGGAGACACGGGCCCGGTGCATTTGCCCGAGCCGGTGGAGAAGCCGGTCGCTCCGGACATCGAATCGGAGTATTACCTCCGGTTCCCCATCCTGGACGTTCCGGGTGTGATCGGCTTGATCGCGACGGCGCTGGGCAATCGGGGCGTTTCGATTTCGCACGCGTCCGCGACGCTGGTCCGGGGAGCGCCCGACAAAGGCAGCGTGAAGATTCTGGCGCACCGCTGCCGGGAGAGCGTGCTGCGCAAATCCGTGGACGAGATCGCGCGGCTTCCGGTTTTGACCGGCAAGCCGGTCGTCCTGCGGATCCTGGAGGAGGTCACTTAATGGGCTCCGAGCCCACGGAAGAGACGGAGGCCTCGGAGAAAAATAACCACGGAGGCACGGAGACACGGAGAAGATTTTTTGTAAGCGTACGGTGATCCGCACCCTTGGCGCAGGCCCAACCAAGCGCGCCCAACAGCCCCGTGGCCTCCGTCGTCCTCTCGCTTCCTCCGCTCGCATCGGGTAACTTCTCGGGATGCCTGCCGACGATCCGGTGGCCCAGTCCGCGGAGCTGGGCCGGAAACTTTCCGATGAAGATCTGCGGCGCGTGATCGAATTTCTCGTGGCGGAACTTCGAGGACGAATCCGGCAGGCGGGGCAGATCGCCGCGCTCTCGCTACGCCCCGGCGACGAAGTGGAAAGTGTGAAAGAGAGTCGGAAACTGCCGCAAGGAACGCGCGGCCACGTCGCTGAGGTCCGCGGATCCAAAGTCGTCGTTCACTTCCCGGACTTCGGCCAGTGGAAAATGGATGCGACCCTCGTGCGAAAAGTCCCGGACTCTGCTGAATCCGGCGCGGGCTCGCGGTGAGTTACGATGAGTCCTTCGTCTGTGGAGGAGGTTTCCAAAGGCGCGGCATGAGTTTCTCGATCCGGCTCGTGGGATGCGTTGACACTCTGACCAAGACGTCGCGCACGTAGGCGAACGGATCGACCTTGTTGAGCTTGCAGGACTCGATGAGCGAGTAGATGATCGCCGCCCACGCGCCACCGCCCTCGCTTCCGAAAAACAGGTAGTTCTTCTTTCCCACACAAACGCCACGAAGAAGTCTCTCGCACTCGTTGTTGTCGATGTTGAGATCTCCGTCGTCGACGTACCGGTTCAGCGCCGTCCACTGGGCGCGCGCGTACTGGATCGCCTGGCCGATCGGGCTTTTCGGAAGGATCTTCAGGAGCTCCCCCTGCATCCACGTCCCGAACTGGTCGAGGATCGGTCGCGCGCGCTCCTGGCGCAGCGCCTTTCGCTTGGCGCTGGGGAGGTCTTTCGCGATGCGCTCGATCTCGTAGAGCTTTCCGATCATCGCCAGCGCCATCGACGCGCGCTCGCGGTCCGTCTCCAGCGCCTCGAAAAACTTCCGGCGCACGTGCGCCATACACGCGACTTCCACGATGGAACCCGTGACGTAGAGCTGGTCGTATCCCTTGTACGCATCCGCTTGGAGCGTTCCCTGGTACGACCCCAGAAACGTCTTCGGCCACTTCTGCTCGCGCGTCGTGGTGAACTCGTAGACCACCTGGTGATGGTCTCGGTCGCCGACATAGGCCCACACGCGCCCTTGCCGAGCTTTGTCCGATTCCGGGTCCAGGTATCGGACCGGCGTGTCGTCTGTCTTCAGATGCCTCGATGAAAGAATGTCTTTTTTCATCGCCTCCACGATCGGCTTCAGAAGCCCGACGGACTCGCCCACCCAACCGCACAACGTCGAGCGGGGAAGCACCACTCCCTGCCGAGCAAAGATTTCGCTTTGCCGGTAGAGCGGAAGATGGTCGTCATACTTCGACACGAGCAGGTGCGCCAAAAGCCCCGGACCCGCCAGGCCCTTCAGGATCGGCCCGGTAGCCGGATCCGCTATCCGTACATTTCCCTCACACGAACCGCACGCGTACTTCAGGCGGACGTGTTGGAGCACATGCATCGAGGCCGGGTGGTACTCGAGTTGCTCCGCGATCTCCTGGCCGATCTGTCGGAGCATCTTCTTGCAGTCTGGGCACCGCTTCTCCTTCTCCCCCAGATCGTGCAGGATTACGCGACGGGGAAGCTCCGGCGGAATGACGCGCCGGCCATGGCCGTTGCGCTTTCCCGTGGGATGGGACGCGGGGGATTCTTCAGCGGCGGACGGTCGCGCGGCTTCGAGCGTGCCATAAAAGGCGAAGATCTGCTGGCCCTCCGGGAGGCGTTCCGACTTCGTCCCGAACTGCCAGCGGCGAAGCTGGACGAGATAGTGGGTCAGTTGCTCGTTCTGCTGCTTGAGTTGCTTGATGAGGTCGATCGCTTGGACGAGCGCGGCGCGAAGTTCCGCGGGATCGTCGCCGATCGTGGCTGGGTTCAGCAGGCCCTTCTCTCCCATCTGCCTCAGACAACAATCGAGGCCGGGAGACAAACTTTAAAATTCTTCCGGAAGCGAAAAATTCTTCAAAAAGTTTCAGGGCTCGGCGGGAGAGGAAACGTTGGCCTTCGAGGGCCCAGCAGGATGGATGCCGTCCAAAAGCAGCGACAGCTGTCGCGCATCGAGTTCGATTGCGCCTTCCTTCGCTGCAGGGAGTCGGAAGATACCGCTCTCGAGGCGCTTGTACCACAGCACGAACCCGGTGCGATCGAAGAACAAAATTTTCACTCGGTGGCCGGTGCGATTGAAGAAGACAAAGAGGTGTCCCGACAACGGATCCTGACGAATCACGTCGCGCGCCATCGCCGCGAGCCGATCGAAGGACCGGCGAAGGTCGGTGGGTTCACTGGCGACGAAGATCCGAACGCCGGTCGGAAGCATCAGCATCGCGACCCCTCCACGACAGAGAGCAGTTTCGCGAGCGCCTTCTCGTCGAACGACGACGCCACGCGCACGACCCGCCCACCCGCCAGCACGATTTCGAAGGCCGGCATCGGCGTCGGCGCCACCTTCACGGGCAAAAACTTCATGCCGCCGCGCCGTTCTCGAGGAGTCTCGTTTCCCCGCGCCTCGTCGCGCTGTCGGATGCGACGCTTCCAGTGATAGAAAAGGCTGTCCTTCAGCCCCTCGCGCTGGCAGAAGGCGCGACCCCCCAGACCGCTCTGCTTCCACCGCTCCAGGATCCGCCGCCATTCGATCTCTCGTGGACTGGGGACTCGGTCGAACGTGGGCTTCGGGGTGTCCGTCATGCGTTCCTCCTTTTATTGGTTCGGAGGAACTATCGCGCGCCCGTCAGGGGGTGGGGAAGATGCGGTTTACTGGACGGTTACG
>JACQVR010000115.1 GCA_016209705.1 Planctomycetota bacterium | reverse complement strand
CGCCACCCCGAAGGGGCGGGCCGGGAAGCATCGGCGCGCGACGTCGCGAGTCGTCGGCAGATCTCTTTCGATCTCGCCTCCTCCTCGCGACCCGCCGGCGTCCCGTCCGCGACACACACGAAGCGGAATAGAAGGCGGAAGCTCTGGGGCAGCGAAACTGAATGAGGAAATGGGCCAGCGGACGGCCTCCGGCGGGCCCGGAGGGAGGTGGGCTTTGCGCGCCTCGCTTTCCGGCCCGCCGCGGCTCACGAGGCCTACTGAGATAGGGTCTAAGCAAAGGCGGAACGGAGATAGCTCTCGGATGGGTTTCGAGCGTGGATAAAATTCAAACCACTTGACTGTTCATTACCGGAAAAAGGAGGAACCGATGCGCATTGATTCCCTTGGCGGGACTCTTCAGCTCATCCTGGCCGTCTCCATCGTATACGCAGGGTGCGGCGGCGAACCAAAACGGGAGCGATCCCCGGAATCGGCTCCGATCGACAGAAAGGACGGCCCGCCCAAGGGGCCACCTTCCGAAGAGAAGGAGCCGGAGGTAGGCCGAGTGATCAGACCTCCGAAGGGCGAGCCCAAAGATCAGGACCCTTTTCGGGAACGGCTCGCCGGCAGCCACTACACCGTGACGGCCGTCGACAGGGAGAAGGGAATCGTCCAGGCGGTGAATGAAAAGGGACATCGGGTCGAATTCGCGCTCCCGGAACCGGCGCTGGCCAAGTACCTCAAGGTGGGACAGAAGCTCGGGTGGGACGACAAGGACAAGGTGTTTCTGATTACGATTCGGGTGCCATACGACGGAGGGGAACCGGCCGTGAAGGCTCCAGAGAAGGAACCGAAGCCGGCCGAGGCCGACGAGTCGAAGCCCGAGGCGGCGGGCGGGAAAGGCAAAGGGTACACGATCTCCGAGGACCCGGGCGCAAAGGGTAGGATGGGAATGATTCTGGTGCAGTTTCCCGAGAAGGCGAGCTCTCATGTCGAAATCCTGAATCCGGGCACGAAAGAACGCTTGGAGGATCGCTACGGGAACTGCACTTTCGAGGTCCATCCGGGGACCTACGACGTTTCGATTTCAAAGCGGATCGTGCGGGTCGAGGTGAAGTCAAAACACGTGACCAAGGTTCACGTCGGCGTTCTGAGGGTCCATCTCAAGTCGGGAACCTACGTCGAAGTCCTCGATGTCGACCAGAAGACCCGCCTGGAGGATCGCTATGGCGACGCGGTGTTCGGCTTGCCGGAGGGAACGTACTACGTCAAAGTCGCCGGCCGGATGGAAGAAGTGAAGGTGGAGAAGGACAAGGTGACGGATTATTAGAGCCGCGATCCGCGATGTCGTGAACGTGATAAATGCTTCAAGAGGACAAAGTCGCCGGTCATAAGGGCTTGTTTTTTAGCATGAGTCCAGCGCTTGAGTTGTCGCTCACGGGCATGAGCTGAATTCAAGGATTGATGAGGCTCCACCCATTCGATTCGGAGGATGGGATGCCGGCAAGTAAACAAAGCATGCCGGCCTTCTTGATGTTCGGCGAGCAAAGCGGCTTGTCGTTGATGGCTGATCCCGACATAGAAACGGCCGTCGGTCAATCGTGCAATGTATACGTACCACACATACCGGTGTGCGTTGGGGCCAGGAAAAGCCGCAGGAAATCGGGAGAAAATCGGCGATGAGCAAGTGCTTGCACTGAGCGAGGATCGCTGTAGGCGGTCGCCGTTCGTGGTTCGACTCCTCGCTACGCTCGTCGCTCACCCCATTTCGACTCGGCCGACAACGGGAGTGCTTGCATTGAGCGAGGCCGACGGAGTCGGCCGAGTCGAAATGGGCACGGGGAGACTCGAACTCCCACGCCTTTCGGCATACGCCCCTCAAACGTACGTGTCTGCCAATTCCACCACGTGCCCGTGAGCGCGCGAAGGACATCTTGATACCGTCCGCCTTTCCGAAAGGCAAGGATGATTCCGACGCGAGAACCATGATTTCCGTTGCGCCGCCGCGACGAGCGTAATCGAATCCTATGGTGGTCTGTCGAACGTATATATAATCATGCTCAGGAGGTAGTCCACATGACGAACCGCCGAAAGTTGTTGTTGGCCGGCGAATGGATCGATACGGAACGCGCCCTCGACGTGCGCAATCCCCACTCGGGGCAGGTCGTCGCCGAAACGGCCCTTGCGGGCCCGGCCGAGCTCGAACGCGCGGCGGCCGCCGCGGCGGCGGCCTTCGAAACGACGCGGCGCCTGTCGTCCGCGAGAAAAGCGGACATCCTCCGGGGTGTTTCGAGCGGACTCGCCCGCCGCAAAGAGGAGCTCGCCCGCACCATCGCCCTGGAAGCGGGCAAGCCGATTCGACTCGCGCGCACGGAAGTAGGTCGCGCGATGCATACCTTCTCGGTTGCCGCCGATGAAGCGTGCCGCGTCGGAGGCGAGGTCATCCCCTTGGATGTGACGGCCGCCGCCGAAGGTCGGATGGGTTTGACCCGCCGGTTTCCGCTGGGACCGGTCCTGGCCATCACGCCGTTCAACTTCCCCCTCAACCTCTCCGCGCACAAGATCGCTCCGGCGATCGCGGCGGGCAACCCCGTGGTTCACAAGCCCGCCAGCGCTACCCCGTTGATCGCCCTGTTGCTGGGCGAGATCCTGCTGGATGCCGGCGCGCCGCCGGAATCGATCAGCGTCGTTCCCACCACCAGCGACCTGGCGGAACACCTGGTCGCCGACGAACGCTTCCGGCTCGTCACGTTCACCGGCAGCCCCGAGGTGGGTTGGGACCTGCGCCGCAAGGCGGGTTCCAAGAGGGTCCTGCTCGAGCTGGGCGGGAACGCCGCCGTGGTGATCCACGAAGACGCGGATCTGGACCGCGCGCTGGAGCGCTCGGTCACCGGCGCGTTCGCCTATGCGGGGCAGGTGTGCATCTCGGTCCAGCGGATCTATGTGCACGAGCCGGTATTCGAAGTCTTCGCCCGGCGCTTCGTGGAAAAAGCCCGCTCGCTGGTCTCGGGGGATCCGCTGGACGAAAAAGTGGATCTGGGACCCTTGCTGAACGAAGCCGCAGCGGAGCGCGTCGAGACCTGGATTCGCGAAGCGCTGGATGGCGGCGCCAAGGCACTGTGCGGAGGAAGACGTCGCCGCCAGTTCGTCGAACCCACGGTGCTCGTGGACGTGCGGCCCGACATGAAGGTTCACCGCTGCGAGGTATTCGGGCCGGTCGCGAACCTCTATCGCTACCGGGACTGGGAAGAAGCCTTGAAAAAGGTCAATGATTCGCCCTACGGCTTGCAGGCCGGAATCTTCACCCGCGACGTGGGCCGCATCTTCCGCGCGTTCGAAGCGCTGGACGTCGGCGGCGTGATCGTCGACGACGCGCCCACCTTCCGGGTGGACCACATGCCCTACGGAGGAGAAAAGCTTTCCGGGCTCGGGCGCGAAGGCGTGCGGTACGCGATCGAGGAGATGACGCAACTCCGCCTGTTGGCGCTTCCGGTCCGGTGACGCGGGCCGGAGGTTATTTGTTCCTCCCCTGGACGGCCTCCTTGGAGCTCAATTCCAGGATCTGTTCCGGCCCTTCGACCCTCACCACGACGCCGGAAGCGTTCACCCAGGCGGTCTTGGTCACGGTTCTCCCGCCGGCATGTTCTTCCACGATGCCGATCTTGCGGCACTCGATCTTTTGATCCCGATGAACGATCTCTTCCGGCCCCGCCGATCGGAGCGTGATGCGCGGCCGGCCGCCCTGGGGAAGCAGGTCGCACAGCGTGCCTTGGAAAAACGAAGGGTCGGCTCCCGCGATCAGCAGAACGGTGAACGCGTTGACTTCGTCCTTCCCCTCCGGATGTTCGTGAGGCGACGCGCGCCGTTCGCCGTTCTTTTCGAGCACATAGTCGAGGATGGTGAGGCGGCTGTCTCGAGCGCAGCGCGAGGTGATCCTGGAATAGCCGCCGAGATGCGTCCCTTCCGCTTCGATCGACAGCGGCTCCCCCTCCTTCGCGCCGCGCAGGACGGCGAGCTTGAGATGTCCGTCCGCCTGGCCGTCCGGCTTCCGGACCTCATACCAACGGGACCTCCAGTTCCGTTCCAGGCGGTCCGCGTGGCGGCGAACGGCGATGCCGGAAAGGACGCGTTCCCGGATCGGTTCCGGCAGCCGGCGAACCCGCGCCTCCGCATCTTCGCCGAGGTCGGCGATCTCCTTCTCGAGGGCGAAGTCGCCCTCCTGGGGAAGCTTTTCGATCAGCGCCTTGGCCTTGGCGTCGTCGCCGGTCGAGGGCCAGGTGATATTCAGCGTCGTGCGGCGGCCGTCCCGAAGCACGACCAGCGGAGCCGGCTCGCCTCGGATGACGCGGTCCAACCCCTCGATCAGCTTCTCGCGCGGCTGCTCCGCGTCGAACGATTCCCCGTTGAATCCGACGATGATGTCCGATTCCTTGAGTCCGGCCTCCTGGGCCACGGAACCCTCCGCGAAGCCCGTGACGGCCAGAGCGCCTTGACCGGGCTCCAGTCCCAGCGCCTTCAGCGCGTCGCCCTCCACCGATTGGAGATAGACGCCCAAGCGGGGCTTGGCCGACGCCCGAGGGGCGGGCCGCTTGTAGTCGGCATTCCTCCGCGGGCTTTCCTCCACGTCGGCGAGATCGTAGACCACGTGCGCGGCGGTCCGGGCGATCTTCGCCATGGTCTCGTAGGCGATCTTGTCCGCATGATCCGAGACGCGGTGGTAGTCCGGGCATGGACCGCGTTCGGAGAATCCCAGAATGGGGACACCTTTATTGAAGAAGGAAATGTGATCGCTGCCTCCGCCGAAATGCCGGTTGATGTCGAGATCGAGCCCCGCCCGCTTCGCCGCGCGTTCCAGAATCGGCGAGTAGATGTCGCCGGCGACCGTGTCGAGCGCGTAGGCGCCGGCGACGCCTTCTTCGTCGGTTCGTCCCACCATGTCCATGTTGACCATGGTCACGGTCTTTTCGAGCGGAAGGAGGGGATGCTCGACATAGTGGCGAGAACCGAGCAGACCCCATTCTTCGGCGCTGAAGGTCATGAAGAGGATGGAGCGTTTCGGGCGGACGCCGGCGGCGCCGAACGCGGACACGACGGCCAGAAGGGCGGTGGTGCCGGACCCGTTGTCGTCGGCGCCGTTCCAGAGATCGTCGTCCGGCGCGGCTTTGCCGATCTGGCCCGCCCGGTGCTGTCCGAGCCGGCCCACGTGGTCGTGATGCGCTCCGAGGATCACGATCTCCTCCTTCAGGACGGGATCGCTTCCCTCCAGAAGCCCCGCGCAGTTACGCGTCTTCAGCTCGTTGTTGCGAAACGTGAAGTGTTGATAGTACGTGGGCCTCCCCCGGTCGTCCCGATCGCCCACCGGCTTCAATCCCGCGGCGCGGAACCGCGAGGCGATGAATTCCGTCGCGCGGTCGTTGCCGGGAAAGCCGGCGCATCGTCCTTCGAGATCGTCCCCGGCAAGATAATAGAGATCGTTCTTCATGAGCTGCGGAGAGATCACGACAAGCCCCGGGTCGAGGGGATGGGCGGATTCCTGCAACCACGCCCAAGCCAGCAACGCGATCGGAATGAAGCGCATGAGATAGCTCCCACGAAAGCCGAAGTATATACGGCATGGCGCGGAGCGCGAAGGAGGGTTTACAAACGGAACCAGCGTGCTTAGAGTCTCCCGCCATGGCAGCCGGCGAAACGTGGGCTCAGAGATATTTCAGATATCGGGGATGGATCCCGCTGCCGCTGTATCTCTCGCTGTTGGCGCCGCTGCCGGGCCGGGATCGGCACTGGCTGATCTGCTGGAGCGTCGGCATCGGCATCGTCTTCCTCGGCTCCGCGTTCCGGGTGTGGGCGATCCGGCACATCGGCCGGAGCGCGCGCACGCGCACGGAGAAGACGCGGCCGCTGGTGTTCTCGGGGCCCTACGCGATCATGCGAAATCCCCTGTATGTCGCCAACATCCTGATCGCCGCCGGCTTCGCCGTGTGCGCGGGCCTGCCGGTGTACGCGCCGGCGCTGACCGTTCTGCTCTTCATCCACTACCACATCGTGGCGCGGTGCGAGGAGCGGGGGCTCAGGGAGCGCCACGGAGAAGACTACGAGCGGTACGTCCGCGAGGTGCCGCGCTGGTTTCCGCGCCGTTTGGGTCCGGCCTTCCGCGAGGCCGCGCCCAATTCCTGGAGGGAAGCTTTCTACCGGGAACGCTCGGGCATTCTGGGCCTCCTCGCCGCCATCGCCATCCTGGCCGGCACGACGTGGTTCTATGTTACAAATACATCTCAAAACTTTTTGTAACGTTACAATTAATTCTCAAAACTTATTGTAGCAGATCGGCGAAGACGAAGCCGTCCCGGCGCACCACGGCCCCGCTGCGGATCGGGATGGGGCGCGCGAACATGGGACCGGCATACGCGAACGTGTGGAACTCGCCCCGCTCGCCGCACGGATCGACCGTCGCGGGCAGGTCGTCCAGAAACGAGGCATCGAAGTCCCGCCCGGCGAACTCGGGCGACAGCACTGTGGGATCGATACAGGTCACTCGAGCCCTCATTCCCCCCGCGACCATCTCCCGCGCCAGGACGCCCGTCGGAATTCCCCAAATCGGGAAGAGCGGTTCGATCCCCGTGCCCTGAAGCATCTTCACTCGATACCCGCGGACGTCTTCCAGAAACAGATCGCCGAACGCCACCGCGGAAATCCCTTCCTCCAGCGCCCGGGCGACGACCTTTCTCATCTCCGCTTCGTAGCGCTCGTTCGAGCAGGGGTGCGGAATGGGGACCTTCCAGAGAGGAATGCCGGCCGCGACCGCCTGTGCTTCCAGAAGCTCCTCCCGCACCGCGTGCATCGCGACCCGCCGATGCGTTTCGTTCACCGTCGTGAGCAAGCCCACAACTTCCACTTCTCTCATCCGGCGCAGCACATGCAACGACCACGCGCTGTCCTTGCCGCTGCTCCACGACAACAAGACTTTCTTCATTGGTTCACGACCGCGCCTTGCGGCGCAGCACCCACAAGAAAAAGGGGGCCCCCGCCAGGGCGGTGATCGCCCCGATCGGCAGCTCCAAGGGGGGCGCCGCGCACCGCGCCCCCAGATCGGCGAGGGATACCAACACCGCGCCCGCCGCCGCCGACACCGGAAGGACGTCCCGATGGTCCGGCCCCACTAGCGCGCGCGCCAGATTGGGCACCACGAGCCCCACGAATCCGATGATTCCTCCAACCGCAACGGCCGCCGCGGTGGCGACCGCGCCCGCAACCAAAAGCATGCGCTTGGCGCGCTCGACCTCGACGCCCAGATGCCGGGCGGATTCCTCGCCGAGTAGGAACATGTTCAAGTCGCGCGCGTAGATCGCCGCCAAACCCATCGCCAGCACCACGGCGGGTCCCATGATTCTCAACCGCGACCAGGCGTCCGTGTGAGCCAAGCTTCCCATCAACCACAAGACGATCTCGCTCCAGCTCCGGCTGGCGGCTACCAAAAGCACGGACAAGAAAGCCGAAGCGAGCGCCCCCACCGCGAACCCCGCCAAAAGCAGCGTGGGCAGCGGGACGCGACCGCGGACCCGCGCCAGCCGATAGACCACCCCCGCCGCCAGCAGACCTCCCACGAAGGCCGCGGCCGCTACCGGCGCCAAGCCCAGTACCGTAGCGGACGCGCCCAAGACGATGGACAACACGGCCGCGAGCGCGGCGCCTCCCGAAACTCCGATCACGAACGGATCCGCCAGCGGATTCCGGAAGAGCCCTTGGAACACCGCTCCAGCCGTCGACAGCGCCGCTCCCACCAGCGCCGCCAGCAAGACCCGGGGCAGCCGAAGATTCCAAAGCACTTCTTTCCTTATTTCGGGCGATACTCCGGAAAGGTCCGCGCCCGCCATCACCGAGACGACCGCCACCGCCGCCCATATCCCCGCGGCCGCCGCCAGCACCCGCCCGCTACCGAGCCTTCGCATCGAAGCATTCCGGATGAAGCGCTTCGGCCAGCCGTTCCAATCCAATGGCCAGCCTCGGCGTGGGATACAAAAAGTGGGATTTATCGAACCGATGCACTCGGCCCTCTCGAACGGCGTTCAGGCGATCCCATCCGGCGCGGGCTTCAAGACTCGACCCATACTCGTGCACCAGAACGATCACCTCCGGGTCGCGCGCCAGCACGGTTTCCCAGGAGATGGGCCGCCACTTTCCGGCGTGGCTTTCGGTGATCACGTTCGCGCCGCCGGCCAAACGGATCACTTCGTCGGCCGTCATGCCGGGCGCGGCGGCGATGATCGGTTGAGAGCTGGCTTCCATGTACACCGTCGGCCGGCGCGGACACCGCACCCGGCTCGCGATTTTCGAGATTCGCTTCTGCAGAGCCGCCGCCGCCCGTTCCGCCGTTTCCCGATGTCCCGTCACCTCGCCCAGGAGCCGCAGCGCGGAGGCGATATCGGCGAAATTCTTGGGATCGAGACAAAGAACGGGAACTCCCAAACCTCGCACTTTTTCATTGGACGGCGCGGCCAAGTCGTGCGACGAAACGACCAGATCCGGATCGAGCGCTCGAAGCGCCTCGATATGGAGGAATATGCTGCCCACCTTGGGGCGCGAGACCGCTTCCGCCGGATATTCGCAAAAGGTCGTCACCCCCACGACCTGATCGCCCGCGCCCGCGGCGAACAAGAGTTCGGTGCAGCTCGGAACGATCGAGACGATCCTTCGCGGATGAACCGGAACGACGACCGAGCGGCCATCCAGATCGCGGATCTCGCGAGTCGTTCCCGCGGGCCGAAAGGACGGTCCGGCAAGAAACGCCGCGGCGCCGATCGCGGCGGCCGCCGCCACCGCGATCCACATTTTGATCACGGAATCCTCGGCAGTACCAAGGGACCACCATCGGGATGCGCCCGCACCTCAAGATGAGGCCCGAACACGGATTTCAGTTTTTCCTCGACGAGCATCTCTCGCGGTGGGCCTTCCCCGGTAACCCGCCCCTCTTGAAGCAACACCACGCGCGACGCGAACGCCGCCGCCAAATTCAAGTCGTGCATCACCGCGACGGACGCGCCGCCGGCATCCACGTGATTCTTCAGAAGCCGCAGGATCTCGACTTGGAAATGGATATCGAGGTGGGACGTCGGCTCGTCCAAAAGAAGGATCTGCGCCTCTTGGGCCAATGCCCGCGCCATCAGCACCCGGCGGCGCTCGCCGCCCGAGAGCTCCGTGATGGGGCGATCCCGAAGCTCCCAGGTATCGGTCCGCTCCATCGCCTGCCGCGCCGCCTCTCGATCGCGTTCCGTTTCCGCATCAAACCGGCCTAGATGCGGGTATCTCCCCATCAGAACGATCTCCAGGGCCAGGAAGTCGAACTCCACCACGGCGTCCTGCGGAACCACGGCGAGGCGCCGGGCCGCGGACTTCGCGTCCGTTTCTTCATAGAGATCGCGACCATCCAGCAGGACGCGTCCCGACCTTGGCGCCATCGCCCGGCTGGCGGCGCGAAGCAGCGTCGTCTTTCCGGAACCGTTCGGTCCCGCGATGGCGACGAACTCTCCGGCGCGAACTTCGAGCGACACTCCCTCCACCACGGTTGGACCATCGTAGGCGCAAGACACCGATTCCAGCTTGAGCAGAGCGTCTTTCATGAATCGTGGGAGCTCACCGAGGGGACGGAGCGCACGGAGAAAAATAACCACGGAGACACGGAGCCACGGAGAAGATCCTTATCAAGGAGATAGGGAGATCGTGGAGATGGGAAGGTGCATCTGAAAGCCCTCCCCTGAAATCCGCATCTCCACATCTCCAAAATCTCCGCATCTCCCATAATTTTTCTCCGTGTCTCGGCGTCTCCGTGGTTTATCTTCCGTCTCCGTGCCCTCTGTTCCCTCGGTGAACTCCTCCTCTAAAACGTCACCGCCACGCCGGCCAGGTAGTTCTCATCGGGCGCCGGATTGAACGCTTGCCGCGCGCCCCAGATCCCCGTGGATCCCGCGCCGATGCCGCCGTTGTCGAAGTACTCTTTCCCGAACAGATTGTTCGCCTCCAAAAAGGCGGTCGCCTTCTTCCAGGTGTAGGCGATCCGCGCGTCCACGACGGCGTAGTCGTCCAGCGGATCGACGTCGTTCGAAAGGTCGTTCAGAAGGAATCGTTCCCCGACGTAGCGAACCGAAGCGCTCGCCGTCACGCCGAATGTCGATGTCCACACCCCCGTGAGCGCCACCGAGAGGTTGGGCGTGATCGGCATCTCCTCCCCATCGAAGGGGCCGCTTTCGATGGTCGTCCGTTGAATCGTCATGGAGGCTTGCAAGACCAACGGTTCCCAGCAACGCGATTCCAGATCGAGCTCGATCCCGCGATGGAGGACCCGATCGACGTTCTCGTTCTGGCCGAAATTGCCCGTGGCGAAAACGTCCTCGCCGACCGGCGGAGGCACGAAGAAGATCTCGTTGTGAACGTTCATCCAATACAGCACCACGCTTCCGGAAAGATGCGTCCACTCGAACGAGCGGACGCCGAGCTCCCACGAGACGGCGCGCTCAGGCTCCAGGCCCAGCGCCGTCGTCAAGAAGCCGACCAGCTCGTCGCGGTTCGGATATCGCAGGGTCCTTCCTGCTGAAAGCCACACGGACGACCGCTCGGCGAAAAACCAGCTCAGGCTGGCCAAAGGCGCCACATTGGAAAAACGCTCCGACCCGTCCAGCGCGCTCGATCCGCCTCCGACCAGATCCGTGGTGAGCCGCTCGAACTCGATGCGGGACGCATCGTAGCGAATCCCCGCCGCCGCCAAGAAATCGGACAAAGGCCTGGCCTCCGCGCGCGCGTACATGCCCCACAACCGGCGGTTGTACTCGGAGGCTTGAGATTCCACGAACGAAAACGCGGAGAAATCGTTCAAGCTGTCGGAATCGGCGGACTCCAGATTCGCCTCGATCCCCGAGACGAGCGTGAGCTCCAGTCCCGCGATTTCGGGCTTGATCAAATGACGCAGCGAAAGCTGGACCATCTGCGACTCCGTGTCCGAAGCGGAGGTTCCTGAAGCGAATGTCGTGATCGAATCCGCGGATTCCTGGGTCACGGAGACGGCCGGCGTCAGGGTTCCGCCGAGGACATCCCAATCGGTTCCGAGATCCACAAAGCCCTGGCGAACGTCCGATTCATCGCCCAACGTGGTGGATCCTCGCCGGCCGAGTCGATCGATTTCGTCTTTCGTCAGCGTCCCCGGCCGCTGGCGATGATCGTCATGCAGGCCCAGCTTGGTCCAGGCGCGCGCCTCCGGAGAAATCTCCCATGTCAGTAGGGCGGTGGCGTTCTCGCCGTTGAAGCCGCTGTTGACCCGAAACCCTTCCGATGTAACGCGCTCGGCGAACAGCGAAACGCCGACGGACCCCTCCGTCGCGCGATAGGCGCCGTAGGAACGGAAGGTTCGAAACGAGCCGAAGCCCGCCTCCAGGTTCGCCGTGGGTTCCGGGGTCGGACGCCTCGTGGTGATCTTGAGCACGCCGGCGACGGCGGTGTCGCCGTACAGCGCCGCGGCGGGCCCGCGGATCACCTCGACCTGCTCGATGTTCTCAAGCGGAATCGTGGCCCAATCCGTATGGCTGCCGGTCACGGTGTTGGCCTTTCGGCCGTCCACCATCACCAGGAGTCGCTGTCCGTTGCCTCCTCCGTTGTTGAAGCCTCGGGCCTCCACCACGGCATCCTGAGGAGTGCTGGAGTTCTTCGTCACGAAGAGCCCGGCCCGGCCTTGAAGGAGATCGACCAACGTTTGCGCGGTACCGTTTTCGAAATCCTCACGCCGGAGGACCGTCACCCCGGCCGGGGTCTCTTCCAGCTCCGATTCGTAGCGCTTGGCGGTGACGACGACGTGCCGTTCCTGAAGGGAAAGTGCGGGAGGCTCTTCTTGAGCGGCCAGAAACAACGAGACGAGAATCGGGACCAAGGGATCGCTCCTTTCCTTGCGAAAGGCCCCGCCCCTTCTTCAACTCGGCGTTCTGGGTTCGAGTCAAGAAAGGTGAGGCGGAGAACGGCCGGTCTCCTGGCTCGCGCGTCACCCTCGGGTCCCGCCTTCTCACCCGTCCACGGCAGAGCTCCCGCCGAAAAACGAGGCAATGGCGTAACCGGGACCTTTGTCAGCGCTCACAGTTGCGGGGCAGCCCTCGATTCACCTCCGGCGACAGGCCGGCGGCCCACGAGGTTCCCGTTACCGCTCCCGGGATCGTCGATTCGATGGAATTTCTATCCTCTACGATGCTCCTTCGCTCAAATCAATCGGGAGATATCCTAGCGATGCGAGCCCGCGGGTCAAGCGTTCATGCTCAGAACCGCACGCCCACCCAAAATCCTCCTCGCAGCATGTGCCCGCAGCCGGGACCATGCCGGTGGCGGCGGATCACATACCAGTGACCATTGTAGTGATAATGAGTGCAGCCCGCCGTGCATCGGTGGCCGTGCGGAACCACGACGGTGGTGGCCAGAACCCATCGATGCCCGTCGTGGTGGTGCCCACAACCGGGGCCGTGTCTATGGCCGGGGATGTGATACCACGTGCCGTTGTACCAGTAATGCCCGCACGATTCATGGTGGTCGCATGACGATTCGACGACCACGGCTCCCTCGGGCTCCGGGCCATCCCCATAGTAGTGCCGCTCGATGATGCAGCCGGACGAAACCGCCATTAGACCCGCCATCAACCAAGAGGCTGGCTTCATGATCGTCCTCCCGCACCGTTCGCTTCTTGTCTGGAGATCGTCGAGATACGGGAGATATGAAGACATGCCTCCGACCCATGAGGGTCTTATCTCCACTATCTCCTGCATCTCGACACCCCTTACAAATAGCCGGACGCCGTGACGTTCGCAATGCCGGTGGCAAAAGCGGGCCTCGGCTCATAAAATGGCGCGCCATGAGACTGCGAGATTTTCCCCTCCTCCTGATCGCCGCGGGCGGTTGCGCGTCGGTGCGCGACACCTGGGAATACCGCGCAGGGATCGGTTTCGTCAACGAGGCGACGCGCGAGCACGTGTCCGCCGAAACGCTTCTGGCGCAAGGCGTCCAGTGGTTGGAAGAAAAAAGCTACCCGGCGGCGATCGACGCGTTCACCGCGGTGGTGAACGCCCTCGGAAATCCGGCCTTGAGGGAGCGGGCGCTCTTCCTGCGGGGCCGAGCTTTCACCGAGGGGGGGGATCCGCATTCCGCCTACCTCGACTTCGACCGGCTGACGCGCGAGTTCCGCGATTCGGATCGCGTTCTCTCGGCCCGCGAACAGATGATGGCCTGCGCGCTGCGCATGGCCCGCGAAGGCCATCCGGAGAATTTCCTCTTCATCTCCGTGAGCACTTCGAGCGCGGGCGTCAAGCGCCTGCGGGAAGCCCTGGCGCGGTTTCCGGCGGAGGAATTCTCCGACGACTATCGCCTCGAACTTGCGTTGTTCTTCATCGAACGAGGGGACTTGGTGGAAGCCGAGTCCGAATTGACCCTGCTGACGGAAGAAGAGCGTTACCGGCGGACGAACTCCGCGCCGCGGGCGCTCCTGCTGTTGGCACGCATCGCATTGCAACGGTTCGACGGCGTCTCCTATGACGTCCAGCCGCTCTCCGACGCGCGGCGGTACTACGAGAAATTTCTGGGCGATTACGGGCGCTTCGCCGACGATCCCGCCGCGCTGGCGGCCTTGCGCCTGGACCCGGAACTTCTGGAGCGGATGGTGCGGGAGGCGCGGGCCGGTCTCCGTTTCGTCACGGAAAAACTGGCGGAGAAGGAACTGGAAGTGGCGAAGTTTTACCTCCACCGGGGCAGACCGGAATCGGCACGCCGGCACATAGACGCCGTTCAGACCTCCTACCCGGATACCGCCGCCGCTTCCGAAGCCCGAGCCCTCGCCTCGTCCCTGGAGCCGTAATCCCGTGTCCCTCCCGACAAGACCGCCTCGGCTTTCGCTAGGAGATAGTCGGGATATTGGAGCTGTGAAGATGTACCTTACCCCACATTGGGGGGTCTTATCACCTGCATCCCCTATATCTCGACATCCCCTTGAATATCTCGACACGCTCCTAGCTTTTTTGGGAGGCGCCGCCCTCGGACTGGCCGCGGCCGGATGCGTCTACGTGCCGGGGGAGCTCCTGGAGCATCGCGAAGTGCTCGTGCGCATCTTCGACAACGTCGATGAACGGCGGACGCATGAGTTCGACCTGACGCGGTCCGTCATGCGGGAGCTCGCCGCGCGCGGCGTCCACGTCAACACGGCCGAGGCGCCCGTGGAACTCCGCGGCACGATCCGGCTGATTACGGCGCCATCGGTCGTCGAAGGGGCCGGCGACGTCGTCGTGGTCGGCGCCGTGTCGTTCCAACTCGATGTCGAACTGGTCCAGCGCGGCACGAAGAAGGTGCTGTCCCGGGCGCAGCGGACCGAAAGCGCATCCTTTTCGACGGCGCGGGGCGAAAGCCGGGAAACGGCGCGCCAGGAGGTTTTCGACCGGCTGGCGAGATGGGTGGTTACCCGTTTGGAAAAAGACTGGTAAAATAGATAGGTTGACTTCGGAGATGTGAGGCGTTCTTGATCCATGAACAACGACAGCAAACGACGGAATAACCGGGAGGAAGGGAAAGTTCCCCGGCGCCCGAGAAACACCCTGTTTTTCCTCGCCCTCCTTTTCGTGATCGTGATGTCCCTCTTGTGGCTGGGGCGATCCGGGAGCGACCAGGCGGCCGAGGTCTCGTTTCCCGTATTCCTGCAAAAGAAAAAGGACGGGCTTCTGGATGAAGTCTGGGTTCGAGACAACTCGGTCGAGGCCACGGTCGTCGGCAAGCACAGCCAGAACGGACGGGAATACCAGCGGATTCGCGCGGAAGTCCCCGCCGGATACCTGACCCATCCGGACGGTTTCGACAAGCTCGCGGAAGGGGTCCCGCCCGAGAAATTTCACAACGCCGGCCCCAGCGTGTGGCCCGCGTTGCTGATCAATTTCCTTCCCTGGGTCATCCTCATCGTGCTGGCCTGGTGGTTCTTCATCCGCCAGATCCGCGCCAGCGGCGGCCCGGGCAACGTGCTTTCCTTCGGCCGCAGCCGCGCCAAGTTTATCGCGCAGGAGAAGGTGCGCGTGACGTTCGACGACGTCGCCGGCATCGACGAAGCCAAGGAGGACGTCAAGGAAATCATCGAGTTCCTCAAGGACCCCTCCAAGTTCACGCGCCTGGGCGGGCGCATTCCGCGCGGCGTGCTCCTGGTGGGATCGCCGGGAACGGGCAAGACGCTCCTGGCGAAGGCCATCGCGGGTGAGGCCGGCGTGCCGTTCCTGTCGATCACCGGCAGCGACTTCGTGGAAATGTTCGTCGGCGTGGGCGCCGCGCGCGTCCGCGATCTCTTCAATACCGCCAAGGAGAAATCCCCCTGCATCGTGTTCATCGACGAAATCGACGCCGTGGGCCGGCGCCGGGGCACGGGCCTGGGCGGGGGGCACGACGAACGCGAGCAGACACTCAACCAGATCCTCGTCGAGATGGACGGCTTCGAGACCGACGAAGGCGTGATCGTCATGGCGGCCACGAACCGGCCCGACGTCCTCGATCCCGCGCTGCTGCGGCCGGGACGCTTCGACCGCGAAGTGGTGATCGATCTGCCGGACATCCGCGGCCGGGAGGAAATCCTCAAAGTCCATACCAAGAAGATCAAGCTCAGCCGCGATGCGGACTTGAAGGTGCTCGCGCGCGCCACCCCCATGTTCTCGGGCGCGGACCTGGCCAACCTGGTCAACGAAGCGGCCATCATCGCCACGATGAAGCGCAAGGACAGCGTGGAGATGGTCGATCTCGAGGAAGCGCGGGACAAGGTCCTGTGGGGCCGCCAGAAGAAGTCGCGCGTGGTGCTCGAGGAAGAGAAGCGCCTGACGGCGTACCATGAAGCCGGCCATACGCTGGTTTCGGTCATGCTGGCTCCGGACACGGACCCGGTGCACAAGGTGACCGTCATTCCGCGCGGCCGCATGGGCGGCGGCACCATGTTCCTGCCGGACCGGGACCGGTACGGCATCGGCTTGAAGCGCTGCCGCGCGCGACTCGCCGTCGCGTTCGGAGGCCGCGTGGCGGAAGAACAGTTCCTCGGCGACATCTCCTCCGGCGCGCAGGACGACATCAAGCAGGCGACCGCGCTGGCGCGCACCATGGTGGCCGAATGGGGCATGAGCGAAAAGCTCGGCCCCGTGCGCTACTCGGAAAACGAGGAGCATCTCTTCCTGGGGCGCGAGATCGCGCGAACCATGAGCGTTTCCGACGAGACGCTCCGGCTCATCGACGCCGAGGTGCACGCCTTCCTGGACGCCGCGCTCGCCACCGCCCGCGACATCCTCGCCAAGCATCGGGACACGGCGGAGGCGGTCGCGCGGGCCCTGTTCAAGTACGAGACGCTGACCGGCGAGGAAGTGGCGATGATCGTCCGCGGAGAGGATTTCGAAGCCGCCAAGCAACGGCAGCTTCGCGAAGACTTGGCCCGGCAGAATGAACAGGATGCCGAAGTGAAACGCCGGGAAGCGGAGGGCGGCTGGAAAGCCACGCCCGGGCCGCGTCCGCTGCCGGGCACCACGGAAGCGTAAGCCCGATTCTCGATTCTCGATTCTCGATTCTCGAAACGCCGACGAGCATCGAGAATCAAAAATCCAGAATCGGGCATGGCCGCTCCCCGCGTCCTTCACGCTCCCGACCCGAAGCGACCCGGCGCTTCCCGCCTGCCGTGGATCATCCAGGACGGCCGGCGGATCCGCATCGGCGCCGCGGCCGAGCTTCGCCGCGCCTACGGCCGGCTCCTCCGGGACTATCGGCGGACGCGATTCGTCGTGCCTTGTCCCGGCGGCGCGCTGCGCCTGGGAGAACGCCCCTTCATCATGGGCATTCTCAACATCACGCCGGACTCGTTCTCCGATGGAGGCCGCTATCTGGAGCCGCGCCGCGCCGTGGCCGCCGGCCTGGCGATGAGAGAGGCGGACATCCTCGACGTCGGCGGCGAGTCCTCCCGACCCGGGGCCGAATCCGTCCCGGCCGCCGAGGAGCGGCGCCGCGTGGTTCCCGTCATTCGCGCGCTGGCCCGCCGCGGAAGACTCGTTTCCATCGACACGTGCAAGGCGGAGGTCGCCCAGGCGGCGTTCGCCGCCGGCGCCCGTCTCTTGAACGATGTCTCCGCGCTGGGCGACCCGGCGATGGGACGGGTGGCCGCGCGCGCGGGGGTTCCCGTCATCCTGATGCACATGAGAGGGACGCCCCGCACGATGCAGGAAGAACCCGTCTACGGCGACGTCGTCGCGGAAATCGTCGAGTTTTTTTCGGAACGCATGGGGCGGGCGTTGTCGGCAGGAATTTCGCGTGATAGAATTTTGTTGGATCCGGGAATCGGCTTCGGAAAGCGGCTGGAGCACAATCTCGAGATTCTTCGCCGGTTGGAGGAATTTCGATCCCTGGGCCGCCCGATCGTGCTCGGCACTTCGCGCAAGAGCTTCATCGGCCTCGTCTTAGGACGGGGCGTCGAGGAACGCCGCGACGGAACCGCCGCCACCGTGGCCGTGGGAGTTCTGCGCGGCGCGGCCATCCTGCGCGTGCACGACGTTCGAGAGATGTCGGACGTGGCGCGGATGGCGGACCGCCTCAGATGACGGCCGACTCGCCGCGGAAAAGGCGCCATGTTTACTGACCTCTTCAAGCTCGCGTCGCTCGTGGAGATCGTGATCCTGGGCGCCGCGTACTTCTTCATCCTTTCGTCCATCCGCGGGACGCGCGGGGCGGCCCTCCTGAAGGGCGTGGTCCTCTTCCTCCTGGCCGCCTTCGGCGTCACGTGGTGGCTGGCCACGCACCTCGGCCTCGAGGTGATCCAGCGGGTGCTGTCCTGGCTGCTGTCGGCCTCGTCCATCGCGGCGATCGTCATTTTCGCTCCGGAGATGCGGCGGGCGCTCCTGCGCCTGGCGCAGTCCCCGCTTTTCTCCCCGCTCATCCGCAACCTTTCCTTGACGGTCGTGGATGAGCTGGTCAACGCCGCGGTTCGGCTTTCCAAGAATCGCATCGGGGCGCTGATCGCCATCCAGCGGGACATCGGGCTGAGCGAGTACATCGAGAAGGGAGTGCGCTTGGACGCGGCCCTGTCCAGCGAGCTGATCGAGTCAATATTCTATCCCGGAAACCCGCTGCACGACGGCGCCGTCATCGTCCAGCACGACCGGGTCGTCGCGGCCGCCTGCTTCTTTCCGCTGTCGGAAGAGGAATCCATCTCCCGCTCCATGGGCACGCGCCACCGCGCGGCGCTGGGCCTTTCCGAAGAGACCGACGCCGCGATCATCGTCGTGTCCGAAGAAACCGGCCGCATCTCGCTGTGCCGGAGAAGCAAGATCCGGACCGACTTGACGCGCGAGATGCTGGACCAGGCGCTGAGGGAGCTTTATACGCGCGCCGAGCGCGGACCGCTTCTGCCGTTCCGCCCGCGGCGCCGGGGAGCGCCCGCGCCGGTCCCGCCGTCCGGAGATTCCTCGAACGACGCGTCGCTGGCGGAAGGGGACAAGGAGGACGAATGAGTTGGCTGCGCGACAACCTGATGACGCTGCTCATGGCGCTCTTCCTCTCCGTCCTGACATGGGTCATCATCAAATCCTCCACTCCCCCGGAGCGGGCGGCGAATCCGCTGCTTCAGCCCCGCGAAATCGCCGATGTCCCGGTGAACCTCATGGTGGCGCCGGGAGTCACGCAGGAAATCAAGCTGCTTTCGCCCGAGAAGATCAAAGTGCAGGTATGGGGCCTCAAAAACGTGGTCAAGTCCATGCAAGCCGACAGCATTCAAGCCTATGTCCACGTCGAAAGACCCGACATGGAACCGGGCGAACACCGGCTGCCCATCCAGTTCCATCTGCGAGACGGGCAGGCGCAGGGCACGGTCACCGCCCTCCCCGCCAGCGGGGAGCCCGCGAACGCCACGATCAAGGTGACCTGGAAATGATGCGGGGATAGGGGAAGTTTCATAATGAACGCGCTTCCATCGGGATCAATATGAAAGTGAACTCCTCGCCGACGGCCCTCTTCGGCACGGACGGAATCCGCGCCCGCGCCGGCCAAGGTCCCTTGGCGGCGGACGCGTTGAGGGCGCTAGGCCGTGCCATCGGCACGATGTTGCGCGACGACCCACGCGCCCTTCACCCCCGGCTGGGAACCGCCGTGATGAGGGCGCTGGCGCTCCGGCGCCGGACCGGCTCCGGACACGTCGTCGTCCTGGGCCGCGATACGCGCGGATCGGGGCCGGCGATCGAACGCGCCCTCCTGCGCGAGATGGGCGCGCGGGCGATCCGCGTCGGCGTGGTGCCCACGCCCGGCATCGCGTATCTGACCCGCCGGTGGGGGGCTGATCTGGGGATCGTCATCTCCGCCTCCCACAATCCCGCGCGCGACAACGGGATCAAGGTGCTCTCCGCGGAAGGCTTCAAGATTCCCGACGCGGCGGAGCGGCGTCTGGAAGCGCTGCTGGCGTCGCCCGAACGCCGAACCCTTCCGCGCGCCGCGTCCGTTCGCCGGCGGCCGGACGAGTACGTCGACTTCCTGAGGGCGCAGCTACCTGCGGGACGGCCGCTGCGGGGGATGAAAGTCGTCGTCGATTGCGCCCATGGGGCGACGTCGCCGTACGCGGCCAGGCTGCTCCGCTCGGCGGGAGCGGAACCGATCGTGCTGAACGCCCGCCCGAACGGGACGAACATCAACGCCGGCGCCGGGGCGCTCTTTCCGGAGCGGCTCGCGACCGCCGTCCGCCGTGCCCGAGCCGATCTGGGCGCCGCCTACGACGGCGACGGAGATCGATGCATCCTGGTCGACGAGACCGGCGAGGTGCGCGACGGCGACTACATTCTGGCGGTCTGCGCGGAGGCCATGATTCGCGACCGAACGCTCCGCGGCCGGACCGTCGTTTCGACCGTCATGGCGAACCTCGGTTTGGAAAAATTCCTGCGGGAACGCGGCGCGCGCCTGCGTCGCGTGAAGGTGGGCGACAAGTTCGTCGCGGAGGAGATGATGCGGACCGGAGCGACGCTCGGCGGCGAGCAGTCCGGCCACATCATTTTTCTGGACGCGGCCACGTCCGGCGACGGAATGCTAACGACGCTGCGCATCCTGCGCATTCTGCTGGAACGCGGGCGGCCTCTGAGCGCGCTGTGCGCGGGACTGCGCAAAGCGCCGCAGATTCTGATGAACGTGCCGGTCCGGGCCAAGCCCGATCTGGACTCCGTCGCGCCGGTTCGGCGCGCGCTTGAGGAGATGAGGCGGGACCTCGACGGGGACGGCCGCGTCCTGCTGCGCTATTCCGGCACCGAACCGTTGTGTCGCGTCATGGTAGAGGGGCTCGACGAGGACAAGGTGCGGCGAACCGTGCGGCGCTTGGCCGAGGTGGTTCGCCGCGCGCTCGCGCCCGCGGGAGAGGCATGAAGCGAACCGCCGCGTTTTTCGTCATCCTGTCCGTTTCCGCCTGCGGGAAGCCCTCCGAGCCCTCTCTGCCGGAGCCTCCGGAGCTGCCGCCGTTGCCGGAGCTGTCGCTTCCGGCCGCCGCCTCGGACGACTATGTGGCGTTGCCGGCCGGCGAAGCCTTCGAGCCGGCGTGGAATCTCGGTCGGGGGACCCGTCATGTCTACGAAGGCCGGCAGACGGCGCGCGCGCGCATCGAGATGACGGCGGGCGGCACGTCCGGGACCGGAACGACGGACGTCCGATCCCAGGGCCTCGTCGAGTTCATCGGCGGAGGGGAAGGCCGCGGCCGCGCGCGCTGCGCCTGGACGCCCAAGGAGATCGTGGTCAACGATGAAGCCAAGAATCCCAACGACGAACAACCGCGGCGCTTCGAATGTCTGCTTCGCGAGGACGGCGTCTTCACGTCGAGCAAGAAGATGTCGGGCAGCGCGGACGTTCATTATCTGGACGTGCTGTTCGCCCTGCCTCCGATGCCCCTGAAGCCGGACGAAGCGGCGGAGCGAGAGCTGCACTTCGGCGCGGGGACGGCCGACTACGCCCACCACGGCCGGATGCGCCTGCGCCACGCGGGCCGCCGCAAGGTGGGGCGCCACGAGTGCGTGAAGCTGGTCTCGGAGGTCGATCTGTCGCTGACGCCGCCTCCGCCCGCCCACGGGATCGGCCGCATGATCGGCCGCGTCATATCGTACTTCGATCCCGAGGAGCGGCGATTCGTCCAGGTCGATGCGGATTTCTCGATGGTCGCCCGCCATCGCGCCCTGGTCCAACCGCGGGAGGAAGGGCAGGGCGAGCCGCATTGGAGCCTGGGCACGCTCCGGTCGGACACGGCGTTTCGGATTCGGCTGCGGGAGGAGTAATGTTCACGCCTTAGGCTGCGGCAGATGCCGCTGTACGAAGTCGAAGAATTTCCGCGCGTGATCTACGATGGGCCCGGCTTCGCGCGGCTTTGGACAGCGACCCGTATACTCGATTTCGCCCTTGAGCCTCAGGAGCCGGGCGAGACGCCCCGAAGCCTCCTTCAGACCAGGCAACGAAGTCAGGCGCGTGAACACCTCAAGCGCGTCTTCATGATGTTCCGACGTCGCACGCTCTCCCCGATGAAAAATGGTCAACGCGTCGCAAGCGGCGATGACTCCTTGGATGGCCAAAACCAATGCGGGGTCGATCGCGCCGGCGGCGAACTCGCGTTCCATCGCGGCCCGGCGATCCAATGCCTTTCGCCACCTCCCCGCGTAGTCGTCCTTGGGAACGGACCTAGTCGGAATTCGTTTAGGCGCCATGCTTCAGCAGCTGCGAGAAGGGTTTCCCGTAGAGGACCCGCCCGGTCCTCAAGACCTCGGAAACGAAGGAATCGCGCGCCGCGGCCTTCCTCGAGAATTCCCTGCGACTGAAGAGCATGACCTGGGGCGGATTCCCGTAGGTGCCGGCCAGCTCCGTGGCGGCACGGTCAAGCGCTTCTTGCCGCTCGCGACCCGCTCCACCCGCGGGCGTGACCAAGACCACGTCCACATCGCTCGCAGGCCGTTCCTCTCCCCTCGCCACGCTCCCGAACAGGATCATCGAGACGAGAGGGATCCCGGCACGCTTTCTCAGGTCGTTCGCGTAGGCCTCGAGAAGACCATCCTCGGTTTCAAAAACAGGTTCCAAGATCCGGCGCACCAGAACGTGGCGTTCGTTCAGTTTGTACGCGATGGCCGTGCCGATCTTTCGGTGCTCGACCACGCCTTGGCGGGCCAGGTCTTGAAGCGCGGCGTGACAGGTCTTGGGATCCAAGCCCAGGAAGCGGGAGAGTTCCCGCCCCGTGTGCTCGGCGCGCGTACGCACCAGAAACCGCAACAGCTCGACCTTGGATCGCTGGCCGAAAATATCGTTCAGGGGACGAACGAATTTCATATAATTTATTCCTCAATTGAGGAGTTTTATCCTCAATTATAGAGATCGCGGGCCTCCACAACAAGAGCGGGATATGCTTGCATTTCGCCCGCCGATCCTTTGGATTCGATCATGGTTCTCTTGTCCGGGGCGAACAATTTCGTTCTCCGCCGGATGGAAGAAGGCGTCGACTTCGATTCGGCGCTCACGCAAGCTCGGGCGAAGGGTCTCTCCGACATCGATTCCGCCAGCAAGGACGCCACCGAAAGGACCGCGCTCCTGGCGCGACTCGCTTTCGGGGTCGAATCGATACTGTCCCTCCTGGAAAGCGTGCGGGGGCTTTCCCCCCAAAATGCCCGGATCGCATACAACAAAGGCTTCACTCATACCGCCAATACACCGACCGACCCTTCAGGGAACAAGGGAGCGGCCGCCGTTTGTGCGGTTGATTTCACCCGCTGCGACCCGTACCATTCCCTTTTCCTTTCGCGAGGGAAGCGAATCGTGTTTCAAGGCTCGATGGCCGCGCTGGTCACGCCGTTCCAAGACGGCGCCGTCGATATCAAACGGCTGGGCGAACACGTCGACTTCCACCTCGCGCACGGCACGGACGCGCTGGTGCCCGTCGGGACCACCGGGGAGTCGCCCACGCTCACCTCCCAAGAGAAAGCGGACATCATCCGCGCCGTGGTTCGGATGGCGAAGGGGAAACGCCCGGTGGTCGCGGGGACCGGAACCAACGACACGCGCACGACGGTCGAGCATACGCGCGCGGCCAAGGAGCTGGGCGCGGACGCGGCGCTGCTGGTGACGCCCTACTATAACAAGCCGTCGCAGGAGGGGCTCTATCGCCATTTCGAAGCGGTCGCGAAAGCGGTCGACCTGCCCCTTTGCCTTTACAACGTGCCCGGACGAACGGGCGTCAATCTTCTGCCCGAGACCGTCGCCCGCCTGTCGAAGATCAAGAACATCGCCGCCATCAAGGAAGCGAGCGGTTCCGTGGAGCAGGCCGCCCAGATCCACGCGCTGTGCGGCATCGCGGTCGTCTCCGGCGAAGACGCGCTGACGCTGCCGCTCCTGGCGCAAGGCGCGACCGGCGTCATCAGCGTGCTGGCCAACGTGGTTCCCAAGGCGGTCGCCGACCTGTGCGCCGCGGCGCGCCAAGGCGATTGGGCCCGCGCCCGCGAGATTCACCGGCGGCATTTCCCGCTGGCGAAGGCGCTTTTCATCGAACCCAACCCCGTGCCGGTCAAGACCGCGATGAAGCTCATGGGGCGGGACACGGGTGAAGTCCGCTTGCCGTTGTGCGAGATGGCGCCGTCCAATGTCGACAAGCTGAAAGCCGAATTGAAGGCGCTCGGGTTGATTTAGGTCCGGGGGACCCGAAGGTGCCGGAACACGCGAAGTAAAAAAAATGGCTTCGCGCCTCCGGGGTGGAAAATTCTTCTCCGTGAACTCCGGCTCCTCCGAGATCTCGCCGCGGGCGCTAGATTTGCGCGCATCTACATAAAAAATGGTATAAGATAAGGATATCTTCAACGGGAGCCTTCCCATGGCCAGATGCATGAAATGCAACCGCCTTCTGCCGGCAAGCGGGGGTTGTCTCTATTGCGGAACCATCCGCGGCGCCGAAGCGGTCGAAGACCGCGTGCGCCGGCGCCCGTTCCCGCTGCGGTGGCTCTTCTTCCGACTGGCCTTCGTCGCCGCCCTGGGGGCGCTGGCTTACTTCCTCCTGGCCACACCCACCGGAAAAGAGCTCGTCCAGGATTTCAAGGAGATGGTGCTCTCCAAGTGATCCCTACTCCGCGGGAATGAACCACCCTCTGTCCCGCGACACGCGATACGCCGTCACCTTCCATTCCTTGTCCCGCTTCTTGAGCGTCAGGTCCAGCCGCAGGCGCACCGGACGCCCGAACAGCGCGTCGTCCGTCCGGTCCACATCGAGCAGGAGCACCGCCTGCGCCGTTCGGCCTTCGATCGACACATCCAGGTCGTGAATGTCCAACCCCCGGTACAGCTCGGGGCGGACATGCCGGCGCACCAGCGCGGCGACTTCCTCGAAGCGTTCGCCGCCCTGCTTGAAATCCGGATCGATCAACTCGACGCATTTCTCGGCCTCCCCGGCCCGCACCCAGCCGACCGCCTCGCGCAGAAGCGCCTCCACCCGTCCGGCCTCCGGATGGCGCCAGAGAAAAATCGCCGCGACCGCGACCGCGAGGACGGCGCTCGCCGCCAGCGTCATTTTGATGAAGAAATTCACGCTCGCTCCCTTCAGTCGCTCGCTTCAAGCGGAACTATCCCGCCTCAACCTCCTTTGCCATACGACTTCGCCAAGGCTTCGTCGGACAGGAGGCCTCGGAGGTCAGGAGGACGGGTTCACATTGGTCATATCGCCGTCGACTCCTCCATCCACTTCAAGTACGACGCGGCGCCGGACGAAATGGGCACGTGCAGGACTTCCGGCACTTCATAGGGATGCAGCTCCCGGATCCGCCGCTCCAGGCGCCGCGCCAGCGACGCGCGCGACTTGACGAGCAGCACGATCTCGCGAGCGCGCTCCACGCGCCCCTTCCATCGATACGTGGATTCCGCCGCGGGCACCGCCGTCACGCAGGCCGCCAACCGTTCTCCGACCAGCGCGTCCGCCAGCTTCCGCGCGGTCTTTCGGTCCGGCACGGTGACCAGGGTCAGCGCCGCCTTCATGGGCGCACCACCGGGGAAATCGCCCGAAGCCGGGCCACCAACTTGGGAACCGCCGCCACCGCCGCCCCGATATCTTCCTCCGTCGTGTCCCGACCCAGCGAAAACCGGACCGACGCGCGCGTCTCCTCGTCGCCGCGACCCATCGCCTTCAGGACATGCGAGGGAATCAAGCTCTGAGAAGCGCACGCCGATCCGCTCGAAACGCACATGCCTTCCGCGTCCAGCGCCACGACCATCGCTTCTCCGTCCACGCCCGGAAACGTCACGTTCAGGATATGCGGCAGCCGTTCCGTGGGATGGCCGTTCACGCGCATCGGCGCCGCCGCGCGCAGGCCTTCCTCCAACAGCGCCCGCAACCGCTCCATGAGCGGCACGACTTCCGACCGCTCCGCCTCGGCCGCGCGCACCGCTTCCGCGAAGCCGGCGATGGCTTCGACGTTTTCCGTGCCCGCCCGCAGCTCGAATTCATGGCCGCCTCCGACCTGCCGCGGGACGATCGGCGTTCCCGGCCGGATCCATAGCGCTCCCGCTCCCCGCGGACCGTGCATCTTGTGCGCCGAGAGCGTCACCAGGTCGGCCGTGAATCGAAAGGGGATCTTGCCCGCCGCTTGAGCGGCGTCGGTATGAAACGGAATCTTTCGCGCGCGCGCGATCTCCGCCACCGCTTCGATCGGCTGGAGCGTTCCCACCTCGTTGTTTCCGGTCATGACGCTGATGAGGATCGTCCGCGGCGTGACGAGCCGTTCGAGAACGCTCAGATCGATCTTTCCATCCTCGTCGACGGGCGCCCGCGAAATCTCGTAGCCGATTCGGGACAAGGCGGCGCAGGCCTCCAGGACGGCGGGATGCTCGACGGCGCTGGCGATGACATGGTTCCCCCGCGCGCGCAGCGCCTCGGCCACGCCGAGGACGGCCAAGTTGTCGGCCTCCGTCGCGCACGACGTGAACACCAGTCCCTTAGGGTCCCCGCCGTAGCTTTCGGCGATCGTCTCGCGGGCATCCTCGACCAGCTTGCGCGCCGCGCGGCCCGCGGCGTGGATACTCGAGGGATTGCCGAACGCGGCGGCCTGCATGGCGGCGCGCGCCTCCGGCCGCAGGCGCGTCGTCGAGGCATTGTCGAGGTAGATCATAACCTCAATTTTCGCGCGCGAGAGGTCCCGCGCGAAAATTCAGGTTACTTCGGCCGGATCTGATCGAAATATCTCTTCACATAGTGCCGCAGGACCGGAGGGATCTGCTCGCGTTCCAGGGTGTCTTCGGCGGCCCGTCGATAGTCGCCGTAGACGTTTCGATAAGGTTTTTCCGTTTGCGCTCCCCCGGCCTCCTCGTCACCGGTATAGACATTCTTCACCTTTTCCACCAGTTCTTCGCCGCGCGGCCGGCCCCGAACCGTCTCAGGCCGGAAGTTCGCCGGAGGACGCTCGGACGGTTCGCCGAACAAACGACCGGGCTGGTTTCCCGCTCCCCCGGCCTGTGCTCCTGCCGTTCCTTTTTGGTCCTGCGCCTGGGGGTCCGGCCCGCCGCCACCTCCTCCGACATCGCCCGTGACCGCGATGTAGCCTTGACGAATCATCTCGTCTTCCCCTCCGGGCCCGCGAACCCGCAAGCGAACGGTATAGCGCCCGGGACGGCGATATTCATGGACCGTATTGCGCTCGCGGCTGATATTTTCGGTTCCCGACAGACCGTCGCCGAAATCCCATTCCCACTCCGTCGCTTGCCCCAGCGTGTTATCCTCGAACAGGACGCGGAGCGGCGCGGGACCCCGGCGGGGATAGGCCCGAAAATCCGCCAGCGGCGCATCGGACCCGACCACCTTCACGTAGGCGGGGCGCGCCAGCCGATCCGCCCCCCTCCGGCCCGACACTTCCAAGGAGACCGCGTACAGTCCCGGCGTCTCGTATCGATGGACCGGTTCGCGCTCCGCCGAGCCGGCGCCGTCGCCGAAGCTCCATTCGAATCGCTCGGCGTTCCGCGACAGGTTCCGAAAGCGCACGTCGAGCGGAGCCCGACCCCGAAGAGGCTCGCCGGAGAAGTCCGCGAACGGGGCGCCGGATTCATAGACGCGTACGACTTCGGAGACGGCGCGGTCATGGCCCCCCGGCCCCTCGACCGAGAGGCGGATCGCGTAGGTCCCCGGCCGCTCGAAGGTATGATCGCATCGCGCTCCGCTCCGGGCCGGCGTTCCGTCGCCGAATTCCCATGTCCGCGCGGTGACGCGTCCCTGGGAAAGATCCTCGCACACGACGGTCAGAGGCGCCACTCCGCGGGTGGGCGAGACGCTCAGCTCCGCGCGCGGAGCCTCGGGCGCCCGCGGCGGAAAAGCGGCCAGCGCCGAGCCGGCGGCCAGCGCCAGAAGGACGCCCGCGCGATACCCGATTGGCCGGGAAGGGAAGATGCGCCGGGGATCCGCCGCGCCCAGCGCGGCGGCCGTCTCCTTCAGGACGGCGGGAGCGAACGCCGAAGCGCCGTCGCGAGACAGCTCCACCGACGTAAGGCACCTTTCCTCGGCGCCGAGCGTCCGGTCCGCTTTCCAGGCCACGCCGGCGGGATTCACCCGGCGGGCGACGGCGCTCAACGCGGCGGCGACCGCCGCCAGCACGAGCGCGGACCCGAACGCGGCCACGATGAGCAACGGCCGCTTCGCGTGCAGCTCGGCGACCCCGAACTCGAACGCGAGGCGATCCAACAGGAACAGCGTGCCCACTCCGGCGGTCAACATGAACGAAAGTTCGAGGAAAACATCCCACGCGATCACCCACCGGTAGCGCCTCGCCAGCGCGTGAAGCGCCCTCATGACTTCGTCCCGCATGCTGGAATTGTAGGCGACGTCCTGGCGGCCAGCCAGTGGGAGATAAGAATCAGGGGAGATCGGGAGATGCGGGGAGATGGGCAGATAAGAACCAGGGGAGATTCGGAGGTGAGAGAGATGATGGAGATGCGGACCAAGGGAAGGTCGGGAGACTACGCTTGAAAAATCGAAGCCACGGGCAGTTCTAACTGAGGCAGGACGGAAGACCGCACGCCATCCGTCTTGAGGAAATACCCGTGCGGCGCGTACCGGCCTTCTTTCAAGAGCAAGAGTTCGACGCTTTCCTCGGTCGGATCCACGATCCAGTACTCGGGCACACCGTTGCGGGCGTAGAGGTCGCGCTTGACGAGACGGTCCCGCTCCACGCCCGTGGGCGAGACGACTTCAATCAAAAGATCCGGAACGCCGCGAATCCAGTCCTGGATGATCGATTCATTACGGCGGCTTATGAAGATGACATCCGGTTCCACGATATTGCCGGAAGGCAGGTGTACATCCATCGGCGAGATGATCACCCGCCCCAGGCCGCGGCTTCGAACATGGTCCCGAAGCAGAACCGTTAAATTGAGCGTTATCTCCTGATGGCGAACCTTCGGCGTCGGTGACATGAGGATCTCCCCATCGATCAGCTCGGCGAGCGCGCCTTCGGGGAGCTTCATGAAGTCATCGATGGTCTTGCGGGGTCTCGTCTTCAGTTCTGTCATCAACTTCATCCTATCCTCCACGCGGCGCGCGCTCAATATGAACCCGCAAGTCTTAAGCCGCGCGGATGTTTCAATCTCCTTCGCAGGCAAGGAGTTTCATCCGGCCCTCACGTCGGAGGCGCTTCCGTTTCGAACGGAAACAAGAACGTTTCATCCGGATGACGTTCGAGGACTCCTTGACTTGAGGTCCGCGCCTTCAGAGACTTCTTTCTGGAGAGAGATCTCTTGGCCAACCGCCCGTCGATCTTCGATTCCGCCCGGCTGATCGGCGCGTGCACGTTTCTCTCGCGGATTCTGGGCATGGCGCGGGACATTCTCTGCTCCCACTTCTTCGGCGCGGGATTCTTTTGGGACGCGTTCGCCATCGCGTATCGGGTACCCAACCTTTTCCGGCGGCTGTTCGGCGAGGGCGCGCTCAGCGCGGCGTTTGTCCCCGCTTTCGTGGGACGGATCGAGATCGGCCGCCGCGACGAGGCGTTCGCCCTGCTCAACCGCCTGCTGACCGTGCTGATCCTGATCCTCGGCGCGGCAACCCTCATCGGCATCGGCATCACGATCCCCATGTCCATGCTGTGGCCGGACGAGAAAACCCGGCTGGTGGCGGAACTATTGCGGATCCTGCTGCCGTACTGCGTCCTGGTGTGCGCCGGAGCGATCGTGGGCGCCGCGCTCAACGGACTCTTCCGGTTCTTCGCGCCCGCGATCGCCCCGGCCGTCCTCAATCTGACGTGGATCGCGGCCATCCTGATCTTCGCGACACGTTGGTCCGCGGACGCGGCCATCCGCGCGGTAGCGTGGGCGATCATCGCCGGCGGCCTGTTCCAGATGCTGGCGATGGCGATCCCTCTGCACCGCGAAGGCGCGCGATTCCGTTTCCAGTGGGAGCCGCGCGATCCCGCGCTGCGCGAGGTGGCCATCCGCTTCATTCCGGGCGTCTTCGGCCTGGCGCTCGTCCAGATCAACGAACTGGTGGACAGCGTCATCGCGGAACTGTGCGTCCCGGGAGACGGCGCGGTATCGAGTCTTTACTACGGCTATCAGCTCACGCAGCTTCCGCTTTCGCTGATCGGAACGTCTTTGGCGACGGCCGCGTTTCCCGGGCTGTCCGCCGCGGCGGCCCGACGGGACCGGTCGGAGTTCTCGAAGCTCTTCCGCGGATCTCTAACCGCCGCCATCTACCTTTCCCTGCCGGCGACCGTGGGCCTCGTGCTCTTCGCGCGCCCGATCGTCGAGCTCATTTTCGAGCACGGCCGGTTCACGCCGGAAGACACCGCACGGGCGGGAACCGTCCTGGCGCTCTATTCCGCCGGACTCTGGTGCTACATCGCCAATCAAGTCCAGGTGCGCGCGTTTCACGCCCACGGCGACACGCGCACGCCGGTCCGCGTGAGCGCGTCCATGGTGGGACTGAACCTGGCGCTCAATCTGATTCTGGTCTGGCCGTTCCGGGAAGCGGGCATCGCGCTGTCCACATCGCTTTCGGGCTTGGCCAGTTTCGCGATCTTGAACCGCCTTCTGCGCCGCCGCTACCCGGAGGTGGATCTGCGGCCGGTTCGCCGGACCTTCTGGCTTTCGGCGGCGGCGGCCGCGGCGATGGCCGCGGGCGCGTGGGCGTTCTGGCGCTGGGTCGTTCCCTTGCCGGCCTTTCTCCAGGGGACTAAGATCTGGCAGGAAGGAACCCGCCTGGGGCTGGTCATCGCGTTGTCGATGCTCCTGTACTTCGGCCTCACCAAGCTTCTGGGCATGCCTGAGGCGGCGCGGCTCATGCGCCGGAAATCCTGATGCGCATTTCCGAGTTCCAGGAGCTCATCCGCCGCACGTACGGCGCGCGGGACCGGCGCCGCAGCCTCGAAACGAACACCCTCTGGCTGATGGAAGAAGTGGGCGAGCTGGCCGAAGCGATCCGCCGCCGCGACCATCAGGCGGCCCGGAAGGAAATCGCGGACGTACTGGCCTGGCTGGTGACCGTGGCGTCTCATTCGCAGATCGACGTGGAAAAGGCGGCCCTGGCGAAGTACGGGCAGGGCTGTCCCCGCTGCGGCGCGATTCCGTGTGATTGCCCGGAACATCCGGCGCCCAAGCGCTGGCGCAAATGACGAGTCCATAGTCCAAAGTCCAGAGTCATATCGATGAAAGGGCTTCTGCCGGCGCTGCTCGTCATCGGACTTCCCGCGATCGCGATCGTCGCGGTGATGCTGCGAGCGGCCGCCAAGCGGCGGGCGCGACAACGTCTTTGGCGGGAAATCCGCGCCCGCTTGAATGCCCTGGGCGCGGTCGAGGAACGCGGAGCGGCGTTCCGCTGGAACCAGCGCGTCTATACGCTGACGATCAGTCTCAACCCGATCTTCTCTTCCTCGTTCGACGTGCGCCTGTCCACTTTCTGCGATTCCGTGCTCGAGTTCGAGGTACGCAAGGCACGCCACGTGCCCCTGCCGTTGCCGGAACCGCTGCGGGTCGAACCACGGTTCCGCGGGTGCGCGCTGGACGCTCCGTCCACGCAAGAGCCGACCGAATATCTGCTCACCGTGAAGGAACCCCTCGGCCGCGTCTTCCCCGAGCGATGGAACGCGTTTTCCAAGATGCACTGCGAGCTCGTCCTCTCGGCCAACCGGTTCCGTCCGGAGGCGTGGAACGAAGAATCGATTCGAACCGATCTGGAGGCGCTGGCCGAGATGGCCAAAGTCCCCGCCTGGAGGCGAGTGCACGGAGGCGCCTGGACCTACCGCGAGGGATTCGAGCCGAAGGTGGACCCCTGGCACTGGAAACCGGAACAGCGGGCGCGGCTGCCGGAAGGCTCGAAGCGCTGGGGCGTGAGCTGCTGGTACGACAACGCCTACCTGAATCGAGCCTTGACGCGTTTCCTCGGCCGTCTGGCCGGAACATGCCGGATCCTCTGGGTGACATCGGCCGGGGATCTGTCCTTCCTGGAACACGGATTCGAACGCCCGGCGGCGGTGAAGCATCACCTCGTAGAGCTCGATTCGCCCGACATGGCGATCGCCGCGGATCAATATCTGGACGGAGAGTTCTTCAGCGGCGCGATGGCGCTGGAGGAGGACGACCATTCCCTGGCGGCCGCCCGCTTCGGTCCCGCGGCGCGCCTTCAGTTCCATGACGCGGCGATCGATCTGCTGCCGCGCCTGCGATTCTATTTCCGCCGGCTCTACGACGACGAGTTTCCCTGGTTCAGCGGAGAATACGAGATCTTCAGCGCGCGCCTGCGCGACGGCGAGGTGCGCGAGGCGCTCGAAGCGACGGCGGAGGAGTTCGGCGCCCGCGTGCAGGACATCGACCGGCCGTTCAGCTTCAAGTTGTTGAGAGAGGACCGGCTGGATATATCCTTTTAATGGAGATGAGGCGATGCGAGGAGAGCGGGAGATAAAACTGAAAGGAGATCGGCAGATCGAGGAGATGGGGAGATATTTCTAGAGGGGTTTCATCTCCCCATCTCCGGATATCTCCTCATCTCCTCCCGATCCATGCCTTCCCGCGAGAATAGAATTCCTCTTTCCAAATCGGAGCGATCTTCTTCAGCCGCTCGATGATGAGCCGGCAGCCCGCGAAGGCTTCCGCGCGGTGGGGCGCCGAGGCGGCGACGATGACGCTCGCCTCCGTGAACTTCAGCACGCCCGTGCGATGCGCGACGTATACGGCGCGGCAGCCGTGTTTCCGCCGCGCCTCGACCGCGAACCGGCGGAACGTCCGAAGCGCCATTTCCGCAAACGCGGTATAACTGATGTTCCGGACGCGTTTCGCGTCGTGCGTGTTCCGAACCGTGCCGACGAAGACGCACACGCCGCCGCAGTCGGGCCGTAGCACCGCGCGGTAGGCGCGGTCGATGGAGAGGGGCCGTCGGGTGATCAGGAATCTATCCACCCGCCACCGGAGGGATGAGCGACACGACGTCCCCGCGCTTCAGCGAGGTCCGAGCGCTGACGTACTCCGCATTGACCGCCAGCCGGACCGACGCGGGCACGCGCAGGCGCGCCCTCACCGCGCGGAGGACTTCCCCCGCCGTCGGGGATTCGGACACCTCCAGGCGCATCTCATCCTGGCCGGCGTCCTCGGCCAGATATCCGAAAAGTCGCACGCGAACGTTCATCCGACGAATCACCTGAGCCCCTAACCAAGGGGTCCCCTGCCCCACCCGCTCGCTCCGGGTCTCCATCTCCCCATCTCCGACATCTCCCTATCCCCTGCGGATCCACTCGCAAAATCGGCGGATTCCTTCCTCGAAGGGCGTAGCGGGATTATATCCCAGTTTCGCCCGCGCCTTCGAGATGTCCGCGGAGGTTCGCTTCACGTCGCCGGGCTGATCCGGCAGGCGCCGGATCACCGCCGTCTTGCCGAGGTGCTTCTGGAGGAGCTCGATCACTTCCCGCAGTTCCACGGTGCGCGCTTCGCCGATGTTGTACACTTCGAAGCCGTCGTCGCGCCCGAGCGCCCCCACGATTCCCGCCACGGCGTCGTCGATGTACGTGTAGTCGCGGCGCGTGGTTCCGTCGCCGTAGACGGGAACCTCCCGATTCTCGAGCAGGGCGCGGGCGAACTTGTGGATGGCCATGTCCGGCCGCTGGCGCGGTCCATAGACAGTGAAGAACCGCAGCGCCGTCGCCCGCAGACCTTCGTTCAGATGGAAGACCCGCACGTAGTGTTCACCGGCGAGCTTCGTGACCCCGTAGGGTGAAATCGGTTCCAGGAGCGGCTCGTCCTCCCGGAACGGCGAACGCGCGGCGTCGCCGTAGACGCTCGAGCTGGAGGCGAAGAGGAAACGGCGGACGCCGAAGCGCCGGCACGCCTCCAGCAGCCGCAGCGTTCCCTCCACGTTCACCGACGCGTAAAGCTCCGGCTGTTCCAGGGAAGGCCGCACTCCGGCCCGCGCGGCCAGGTGAATGACCGCGTGGGGCCGCGACGCGAACGCCCGCTCCACGGACGCCGGGTCGCGAATGTCTCCTTGCACGACCTGAACGGCTCCCGCGAGCGGGGCGATATTGGCGCGCTTGATGACGGGATCGTAAAAATCGTTGAAGTCATCCAGCACGACGACGTCGTGGCTTAACGCCACCAGCCGTTCGAGAAGATGAGCGCCGATGAACCCGGCGCCGCCGGTCAGGAGGATCTTCACTTGGACGCGACCCGTCCCTGGTGAAAGGACAGGAACGACACGTAAAAGAAGCCGATCATGAACAAGGCCTGGAAAGGAATGGCCCCGTACATTTCATGCGCTGCCGAGTAGGCGACGATTCCCGCGAATCCCAGGCCCAGGAGCAGCTCCAGCGCGGGAACCATCCACCGCATCGCGACTTTGTACTTCTTCCCCGCGAACGTGTGGCGTCGATCGGCGATCGCGTATTTCGGCGTGCGCACGAACTCTCCCCCGTGCCGGCTCAAGAGACCTTCCAGCACGGCCCGCGTGTTCGACACGCACATCCCGATGCCCAGCGACAGCAGCAACGGGACGTACAGGGCGGTCTTCAGGCAGCGGCGAAATCCGTGGATCTCTTTTTGCGAGCAGAGATAAAACACGCACACCGAGATCGTCGCCAGGGTGAACACGCCCAGGTCCAGGATCGCGGATTCCCGCACTTTCATGGTCGTGCGGAAATAGGCCACCGGGAACATCAGCAGGGACAGGATGAAGATGATGAAGTAGGCTATGTTTCCCGTCAGATGGACGAATCCCTCCGCCTTGACGTAGAGGGGGACGTCCGCGGTCAGCACCTTCCACAGCAGCTTGCGGGTGGTCTGCATCGATCCCTTCACCCACCGGTGCTGCTGGCTCTTGAAGCCGTTCATCTCCACGGGGAGTTCCGCCGGGGTTTCGACCTCCGGCAGGAACACGAATTTCCATTTCCCGAGCTGGGAGCGGAAACTCAAATCCAGATCCTCGGTCAGCGTGTCGTGCTGCCATCCGCCCGCCGTCTCGATCGCCTCCCGCCGCCAGATCCCCGCCGTACCGCTGAAATTGAAGAATCGCCCCGACCGGTTGCGGGCGCAATGTTCCATCATGAAATGCCCGTCCAGCAGGATCGATTGGATCCGCGTGAGAAGCGAGTACTCCCGGTTGATGTGCCCCCAACGGGTCTGCACCATGCCGATCCGTTCGTCGGTGAAGTGATGGATCGTCCGCATGAGGAAATCCGGCGGCGGCAGGAAATCGGCGTCGAAGACCGCCACGAACCGGCCTTTCATCACCTTCATGCCGTGATCGAGCGCGCCCGCCTTGTAGCCGGCGCGATCCGTTCGATGAAGGTACACGATATCGACGCCTTGCGCGCGCCACGATTCCACTTTGCGGCGGCAAATTCCCTGGGTCTCATCCGAGGAATCGTCCAGAACCTGGATCTCCAGCTTGTCCCGCGGATAATCCAGGCGGCAGGCGGCGTCGATCAGCCGTTCCACCACGTACAGCTCGTTGTAGACCGGAAGCTGCACCGTGACCGCGGGCAACTCGCCCCATGCGCCGGGGGGGCGGTGGCCGTTTCGGCGGTGGCGGTAGTACAGATAAACCATGAGGTAGCGGTGAAAGCCGTATCCGCACAGGAGCGCCAGCAACGCGAAGTAGGCGTAGAGGCAGACCTGGCCGATGACCGGCCCATCCATGCCGATCGGCGCGGGGTGGTGGAACAGGCGGACGCCCGACACGGAATCCTCGAAAAGCGGAAAATAGGAAGCCCGGACCCTTGGGTCAAGGCTCGCGGAGCTCCCTACTTTAGACGATCGAACGGCGTATGGCGAAACTTTAATGTGAACCCTGCCGGCGGGCGCAGGCGACGACGTTCCGCAAGAAGAGCGCCACGGCCACGGGGCCCACTCCGCCCGGCACGGGGGTGACGGCGCCGGCTACCTCCTTCACTTCGTCGAACGCCGCGTCGCCGACCAGACGGCCGTCGTCCAGCTTGTTGATGCCGATGTCGATCACGATCGCCCCCGGCCGGACCATGTCGCCGCGCACGATTCCCGGCCTTCCGGCCGCCACGATCACGATGTCGGCGCGGCGCGTGTGCACCGCCAAGTCCCGGGTGCCGCTGTGACAGATCGTGACCGTGGGCGCGCGGCGGCCCCAGCCCAAGAGCATGAGCGCGGCCGGCAGGCCGACCATGGCGCTTCGGCCGACGACGACCGCGTCCAGCCCGCGCGCATCCTCGCGCACGGAACGGAGCAATTCCAGCGCGGCGGCGGCGGCCACCGGGCGGGGGCCCTCCAAACCCAGGGAGAGCCGGCCGAGACTTTCGGGATGCGTCGCCTCGACGTCCTTCGCGGCCGGCACGCCGGCCAGAAAGCGCCCCTCTTCGAAACCGGCGGGCATGGGTTGATGGATGGTCATTCCCGTGACGGAAGGATCGGCCGCCAGCGTGGCCACGAGATCGGCGACCTCGCCGGGGCTCTTCCGGCTGATGGGGTGCACCTCGTACGCGACGCCCGCTTGCTCGCAGGCCGAGCGCTGCCGCTTCATGTAGACGCGAACGGCGGGATCGAGATCATTGTGAATCGCCGCGACGCGGGGGCTGCGGCCGCCTCGGCGCAGGTCCTCAACTTCCTGGATCGCCTCCGCGCGGACTCGCTCCGCCAGAGGCCCGCCGTGAAGGATCTGCGCCGCCATGCCGCTCTAGTTGGCCATCATCTTCTCGATCTCGTCCGGCTCGCGCGGGGAGCCGTCGGAGAGCCGCTCGAAGCCGGTTTCGGTGACCACGTAGATGTCTTCGATGCGGATGCCGTATCCGTCCCTCACGTTGTAATAACCGGGCTCGATCGTGATGACCATGCCCGGCGCCAGCGGGCGCCCATATTCCCCGCTGTCGTGGACCGCCATTCCGACGAAGTGGCCCAGGCCGTGGCGCGGGCCGCCGGCGGTGGTGTGGGCGTACGACCAATCGGTCCGCTTCCGATCCTGGAACACTTTTCGCGCCGCCCGCTCCAGACGCCCGAAGGTCACCCCGGGCTTGAGGATGGCCTCCGCCGCCTTCTGAGCCTCCAGCACGACTTCGTACGCCGCCCGATGCTCCTGGGTGAACTTTCCGCTCGTCGGCAGGGTACGGGTGATGTCGGTGACGTACCCGTAGATCGACGAACCGATGTCGATGACGACCAGGGAATTCGGCGGAACTTCCCTGTTGTTTTTCATGTAGTGAAGGACCGTCCCGTTCTTGCCGCTCCCGACGATCGAAGGGAAACTCAATCCGTCGCACCCTTCGGACTTGAACGTCTTCTCGATGATCTCCTGCAATTCGCCTTCGTTCATGCCGGGCTTGCACGCCTTCATCGCCGCCAGATGGGCCTTGTTCGTGGCGTCGGAAGCTTTGCGCATCAAGGCCAGCTCGGCAGGGCTCTTGATCATCCGCATGCGTGTAATTTCGCGATTGATCACGCGGCCGGCCGATTTGACGGTGGCGCTGATTTCCTCGGCGACTTTTTCCACCAGTTCCTTGGCCTCCTTGCGGAGGCGGGTGTGGAACACGGAAGCGGCCGGCGTGATTTCCTTGAGGAACTCCTCCAGCTTCTCCCGGGACATGACGTCCTTCATTCCCGCTTGCCGCTTCGCCTCTTCGGGCTCTTCCGAAAAAAGGATCGACTTCTTCAGGGAAGGGATCAGGGCGAGCACGTCTCCCTTGCGATGGTACCCCGTCAGATACGTGTAATCGAAGCGCGGCGTGTTGGCGTCGATGCCTGACGCCCCCGCCAGGAGGGGGTCCGCCTCGATCAAGACCACCCCGTCGTTCAGCTTCTCCATCAACTTCTCGCGCCGTTCGCGGTACTCTTCCGGCGCGATCTTCGGCGGAATCGACGAGCTGCCGTCTTGAGCGTAAACGAGGGCGGACAGCGCCAGCGCGAACAGGGCGGTGAACCGTCTCATGTCGCCTCCCAAAATCCGACTGCAAAAGGATACGAAAAATCGGCGATTTCCGTCGGTTGTTTTTGTCCGTCGAGGATCAGTACTTGCGTTCCTTCCACTTCAGGAAGGCCTCGATGAACGGATCGATCTGGCCGTCCAGAACGGCCTGGACGTTGCCTATTTCCACGCCCGTCCGATGGTCCTTGGCCAGAGTGTACGGCTGCAACGTGTAGCTTCGGATCTGCGAGCCGAACGCGATTTCGCCCTTTTCCCCGTACATCTTGGCCAGTTCCGTCTCCCGCTTGGCTTCCTCCATCTGGTGCAGCTTCGCCGCCAGGGCCCGCATCGCGACCTTTCGGTTGAGCTGCTGGGAGCGCTCGTTCTGGCACTGGACCACGACGCCCGTGGGCAGGTGGGTGATCCGCACCGCGCTCTGTGTCTTGTTCACGTGCTGTCCGCCGGGGCCGCCGGCGCTGTACGTGTCTATTTTCAGATCGCTTTCGTTGATCGTGACGTCGATTTCATCGTACTCGGGAATCACGTCGGCGCTGGCGAAGCTCGTGTGCCGCTTGTGATTGGCGTCGAACGGGGAAATCCGCACCAGGCGATGGACTCCCATCTCGCTCTTCAGGTATCCGAACGGATACTTGCCGCGCACTTCGAGGACGGCGCGCTTGAGGCCCGCCTCGTCTCCGCTCTGGTAATCCACCAGCGCCACGTCGTAGCCGTTGCGGTCCAGCCATCGCCGGTACATGCGCAGGAGCATCGACGCCCAATCCATGGAATCGACGCCACCCGCTCCCGCGTGAATGGCCAGAAAGACGTCACGGGCGTCGTTGGGCCCGTTGAAGAACGTCTGGAGCTCGAACGCTTCGATCCGCCGGCTCAGATGAGTCGCCTTCTCCTGGGCTTCGTGGATGTGCGCCTGGTCCCGGACCTCGTCACACATCTCCAGGAGGTCCACCTCATCGGAAAGCGCTCCCGAAAGCTCGCGCACCTCGTCGACCACGCCGGACAGGCTCTTCAACTCGGCGACCGCCTTTTGAGCGCCGTCCGCGTCGTCCCAGAATCCGGCCGCGGACATCTTGGTTTGGATTTCGCGAACGCGGGTTTCTTTCCGAGGGATCTCAAAGAGAGTCCCGCAGGGAATCGAGTCTCTGGCGCAGGCTCCGGAAGGTGGTCAGAAGTTCGTCTTTCATGATTACAGTTTATCGCGATCGGGCGCGCAGCGCGAGCACAGCCGCCACCAGGACGAAGGTCGCCGCTCCCAGGATGAGGTTGATCCGCGCGGGGGAGAGGCCGGCTCGGGGAGCCTCTTCCGCAGCGTGCGGCCGGGCCTTGGACGGATTCGGAGGCGGCGCCGCCGGCTCCGCCACGAGCAGGATCCGCGGCTCCTCCCGGACGCCGCGAAGCGCGTCGAGGAGCCGCTCCGCCCGTTCCGCAAGATCACGACGTTCGGCCCGGATTTGAGCCAGCGAGGCTCGCGCGTCGGCGGCGCGCTCCAGCGCGCCGGCCGCCGACAGGCGCTCCGCGATCCCTAATCGAACTTCGGGCTCCGCGTCCGCGTTCGTCAGCAGGCTCCACAAGGCCGCGCGGGCGGCCGGAGATTTCATCCGGACCAGATAATCGATGCGCCGCTGCCGCCGCTCCGGCGTCTTCTCGCCGTTCAGTCGGGCCGCCAGCGCCCGGGCCGATTCGGCCGTATCGAGCTCGAACAGCATCATGTCCACTCGGTTCGCCACCTCCAGGGCGCGGGAGTCACCGGTCTCCTCCAGCAGAGTCGCGGCCCGAGCCCTCGCCTCGGGAGCCACCGAGGCATCCAGAGCGACGCGCTCCACCTCGGCGATCCAGGTCTCGCGATCATTCAGATCCCGCAGGAGCTGCGCCAAGCCCAAGCGATCTTCCGGAGACAAGCGCTCCTCATGGACCAGAAGGGCGATGGCCGCGTGCGCGGAGCGGGGGTCCAACCGGCTCAAGGCCAGCGCCAGGGGACCGATGAGGCCGGATCCGCTGCGCTCCATTTCCATCCGGAGATGCGCATCGATGGCGCGGGCGGCCGAAACCCCCAGGCCGGTGAGTTGGTCCGCGGCTTCGGAAGCGGCGATCGAGCCTCCTTCGAGGCGCCGGAGGATGTCCAGCACGTCTTCCTCAAAGGAATCCTGTGCCGGGAGCGCCGCCAGGAGCGCGACGAGCACTTCGGCCATCTCGTTATCTTAAACCCGCCGCTCGAAAAATTCAGCACCGAATCGGGTCCCGGCGGCGTTTAATCCATGGACGGAAGTTTCGCAAGGAAAGGCTGGACGAGGCGGCGCGAAACGAAAAGAAATAAGGGACGAGAAACCGGCTTTCTCCAAATTCCCGCAAGAGCGCGCGCCGGCGCTGCGTCTAGATGGTGTCTTCCGAGAATGGCCTCCGGACGCAGCCTCAGAGTGCTTGACAGTCGTCTTAAAGGGGATGTGTAATGAGCCGCTCGGGGCTATTTTAGGGAGGAAGAATCGTATGCAAAAATGGAGCTATTTCACGATGGGGCTTCTGGCCGGGCTTGTCTTGGTTCTCGGCGCCGCCTTGTTGGCTCAGGGCAAGAGCGGGGAGGCCCTCGCCAGTCCCCCTCTGTTTCAAGGCGTGGATAATCAAGGGGAGTTCGTCCTGGCGGTCGGCGGCGCGGAACAGCAGGTGAACGACTTGCTGTGGGTCCTGCACAAGCACAAGAAGCTCCCCGCCTTGGAGCCTCGAGAGATGGACGTGCGGGACAAGGCCATCAACAAGGACATGATTTCTCTCTGCCTGTACAAGGCGGACGAGAATGGAAGGAAGATCAAATTGGTGGCGGTCCGCAACATCGCCTACGAGGTGGAAATGGACGAGTTGAAAGGGTCCACGGTGCCGCCGGTTAGTGATATTCGAGACCTGTTGAAGAAAAACGTTCGGAAGGATTGATCCTTTAGAGGCAACGGAACGCGGAACACCGCGTCAAGAGCCGGAGGTAACACGATGCCCGATTATTTTTCCTTCGAAGAGGTGATGCGCGAGCTGGAACTCAGCGAAGAGGAGCTCAAGCGGATGGTGTCCGAAGGCGAGCTTCGCGCCTTTCGAGATGAAAACAAGATGAAGTTCAAGAAGGATGACGTGACCAACCTGAAAAAGGGACGCATCACGGAGCCGACGATCATCCTTCCCAGCACCCCGGGAGCCGGCCAGGACGATTCGGTTCTGGATCTGGACGTCGACCAGAAGCAGCCCGCGGCGCCTCCCGGCGACAGCGGATTCGACGAACTGTCCATCCAGTCCCGTGATGAAGAGTCGTCCGACGTCGGGATCGAAGGGATGGAGATGCCCACCGACGAGGAGATCGGCCAGGAGACGGAACCCCTTAGATTGGCGGACGAGGTGGACGTCGCCGAGGAAGTGGTCGAAGAGACGGAGACGGAAGAAGTCGCCGAAGCGGAGCCGCAGGCCGCGCCGAAGTTGCGGCGGGGAAGGGCGTCGCGGTTGCGTAGGGCGGTGGCGGCGGTGCCCGTCTCTACCGAGGAAGAGATCGAACGCCGCCGGCCGAGCGTGCTGTGGACCCTTTTGATCCTGGTCGCCTTCATCTCCACGACGTATTCGAGCCTGTTCGTTTACGATTTGATGCGGATCGAAAGCGGGGCGGCGGAACAGCCCATGGGCCTCACCGCCGGAACGGCCGACTGGATCTTGAACCAGTTCTGGGGCGACAAGGAGTGGAGGAAATTCCACGAGCGGGAGTTTCTGGGAGGGTTGCCGCCGTACTCGGGATTCTCCACGCCGGAGAAACCGCATTTCGAGATCAAGCATCGCGCGTACAGCGGCCCCACGTGGCGGGAGCCGGACGTCCCTCCGCCGACCTTCGAGACTCCCTAGGTCTCCCAACGTTCATTCGCACGGCCGGAGCTGAAGCTCCGGCCGTTTTCATATCCGGCCCGGCACAAGACACACCGGCGCTGTTACAAAATATTCTCAAAACTTTTCGTAACGTTACAAAAAGTTTTCAAAATATATCATAACAGAATGCGCGACCCCCGCCTCGGAAGTCGCTCCCGCGCCGGCACGGGGGGATGAACGTTCTCTATCAAATCGGCTTGACATACTGTGCTTTATGATATATAAGTTATACCGCTGGCCCGGAGGGGGGCGGCCCCGGACGCGTCTTCGCGCGCCGGGATGGCAACGATCTATGGAGAGGGGGTTCCCATGTCCGCTCGCGTCACGTCCGTCGTCGCGCTTCTGACCGCCGCGGTCGCGTCCATCGGCTGCGCTTCCGTGCCCGCCAGCCGGTATTCGCGCGACATCGCCGCCCAGAAGGAGTACATCGCCACGCTCGAACAGCGCAACCGCGACCTGGAAGTCCAGGTCCAGTCGCTCCTGCGCCAGTCGGACGAGCGCATGATCGCCAAGACCACCGACGAACTGTACGCCCAGATCGCCCGGCAGCTTCAGGAAGCGCTCCGCGGTTTGCGCGGCAACGACAGCGAGGAGGGCATGGAATACGACGCCCGGCGGGGCGCGTGGATCACCGGCACGGATCTCCTTTTCGACAGCGGCAGCTTCGCCGTCAGCGTCAAAGGGAAGGAGATCCTCAAGAAGTTCGCCGAGGCGCACAAAGATCAGAATGTCCGCTTCCGCGTGGTGGGCCACACGGATCGCGCCCCGGTGGTGCGGGCCAAGACCAAGCAAGCGCTCGACACGGACACTAACATGGAGCTTTCCGCCCGTCGGGCCGTCGCGGTCATGGGCCAGCTCAAGAGCTACGGCATCTCGGAAAGCGCGTTCGAGGAATGCGTCGGCATGGGCAACAATTCGCCGCGCGCCCCCAACGACCGCAACGCCACCAACATGAAGAAGAATCGACGGGTTGAGATCTTCGTCGTGAGATCGGGCGTGGCTCCCGCTTCCGCGGAAATGCCGGGCAAGTAGTTCCGTCGGGATTGTCGAGACTGGCGGGCCGTTTTATAATTCACGGATCGCGATACTCGACCGGCCAGGACCCGCGCCACGGCTCGACGCGACGGATCGTCGAGCGCTGCTTCGGTTTGCGCGCGAGGCGCTCCGCGCGGCCGCCGGCGGATGGCCGCTCCCTCCGCCGCCGGACCCGCTGGCCGCAGCCTTGGCAACGCCCGGCGCCGCCTTCGTGACCTTGCGAAAGAACGGCGACCTGCGCGGCTGCGTAGGGCACATCGCCTTCGCCCAGCCGCTGTGGGTTTCCGTCCGGGAAATGGCGCGAAGCGCGGCGCTTGATGACAACCGTTTCGATCCGGTCACCCCGATCGAAGTGGATAAGTTGAGGCTGGAGATCAACATTCTCTCCCCTTTTCGATTCATTTCAGGTCCCGCCGACGTACGCATCGGCGAGGACGGGTTGTACGTGGCCCAGGGCGGCCTTTCAGGCCTTCTCCTGCCTCGGATCGCCATGGACCACGGCTGGTCGCCGCCGCAGTTCCTGGAGCAAGCCTGCTTGAAGGCTGGACTCTCCCCCGCGGCGTGGCGGGCCCCGACCTGCCGCCTGCACGCCTTTACCACGGAGGAGTTCTCCGATGCAGTCTGAGATGGACGCCGGAAGCCCTTTCTTGCTTAACCATAGCCTCCAGTCCGGCGCTTTTGTGCTATACTTCATTGATGAATAGCGTGGAGCGGCAATCGTGACAAACAAGCTACAGAACACTTATCACCGGATTGGGGAACTTCTCGTTCGCCAAGGCTTCGTCCAGGCCCACCATGTCGATGAAGCGCTGGCGCTTCAGAGGCATCATTTGGCCCAGCGCAGGGCGCCTCCCCGCCTTGGCAGCATCCTCGTCGAGCGCCGGAGGCTTTCCAGAGCCGCCGTCCAGAAGATTCTCGAAGAGCAGAGAATCGGGCAAGGAAAGAAGCGCGTCCTTTCCGTCAACCTGCGGAAGCGCGGCAGCATCCCCATCCTCTCGCTTTCGGGTCGGCTGGACGAATCCAAACGTGACGCCGTCATAAGGGCCTTCGAGCGCCTCATGGACCAAGGCTTCCGCAACGCGGCGGTCGACGCCCGGCGCCTCCTCTATCTGGACAGCCGAGGGATATCGGCGTTCATCTCCTACATCGATGAGGCCCGCGCGCGGGGCGGCGACGTCAAATTCTTCGGGCTCTCCCCGGACTCCAAGTACACCCTGGACCGCCTTGGCCTGACCCGCTTCGTCCAGACATTCGACAGCGAAGATGAGGCGCTTCGAGCGTTCGATCTTTCGATCGATGAATACATGTCCAGAGGAGCGCTGGGAGAATTCGTATCAACTGTCGACCAGAAAGCCTTCCACTTCTCCTATTGCCCCGGCATGCAAGACGCTCATGATGAGGACAAGGTATTCTACGAAAGCAAAAAGCACGCTGAGAATGCCGGCAAGCTACCATGCCAGACGTGCAATCCATAAGGTCCCTGTTTCACTTTTGATCTGTTCGGGTATCCTATAGAATCCTCTTAAAGAAGTACTCATAAGATCAGTAGGGTTTGAGTTGTGGGTTTGTTGTGGAGAATCGCAGTAATTATATGCTTTGTAAATGGTTATGGCGTTATACTGATGTTAATTTGTGGGGAACACTTGCGTATGGGTTGGGTTGAAGATTGTTGGGGTTTTGGGTAGATCAAAAAAAATCCGGATTTTCAGCCTGTATTTGTTGAAACTTCCAATCATCTTCGGAATCTTTCACAGAACTCGAGCCGGCGAGAATGGCTTACGGGCGTAACGGCCTCGCTCCTTGGAGCAGGGCGTCTCCCATCCGGCAGGCTAAGTCCTAAACACCGCCCGTTCTTCATAAACGCGCAGAGCGGGCGCTACTCGCTGTTCCCACGAAGCAGCCTGCGGATCGATTCCACTTCGCTCCGGATCTGTTCGTTCTTCGTCATGGCTGCCGAGATCCGTCCGATCCCGTAAAGGACCGTCGAATGGTCCTTGCCGCCGAAGAAGGAACCGATTTCAGAGAGAGAATGGCTGGTCATCTCCTTGCAAAGGAACATGGCGACCTGCCGCGCGCGGGAGGTGGATTTCGTCCATGTGCGGCTGCGCAGGTCGATGACCCTTTTCCCGTAAAAAAGGGAGACGACTTCCTGGATCTTCTGGACGCCGATGCGCTGTTTGGCGGCGGTCGCGACGTCCCTGAGGGTTTCCTGGGCCAGGGTGAGGTCGATCGGCCTCGATGAGAGGGAGGCGTAGGCGATGAGCTTGTTGATCGCTCCCTCCAGTTCTCGGATGTTCGTGTCCACGCTGGCGGCGACGAAGGAAAGCACCTCCTCGGGGATCTCACGCCGTTTGATTTCCGCCTTCTTCCTCAGTATGGCCACGCGCATTTCGAACGTCGGCGCATCGATCCTGGCCTCGAAACCGCCCAGGAACCGCGAAACGAGCTGCTCCTTGAGGGCGCGAATCTCCCGTGGTCCGGAGTCGGAAGACAGGATGACCCGTCGCTGCGCCATGTGCAAGGCGTTGAACGTGTGGAAGAACTCTTCCTGGCTGGAATCCTTGCCGGCGAGGAAGTGGATGTCGTCGATCACCAGGACGTCGGAGCCGCGCATCCGCTGGCGGAACGCCTCGATCCGGCCCCGCTGGAGGGCGCCGATGTACTCGTTGACGAAGCTTTCGCATGAAAGATAGAGGATTCGCGCGTACGGGTTCCTCGCCAGGATCGCGCGGCAAATGGCTTGCAGGAGGTGTGTTTTGCCCAAACCCACGCCGCCATGGACAAAGAACGGGTTATGAACGTACCCCTGGTTTTCGCTGACGCTGAGTGCCGCGGCATGGGCCACGCGGTTGGTGGGGCCGACGACGAACGTGTCGAACGTATAGGCGGGGTTGAGCAGCGGAGCGGCGCCCGCGGGCACGGAGGCGGGTCGAGGGGGCTCGGGTGGAACCTCGCGCGGCGCGGCGGGGGCATCGGCGGAACTCGGTTCGAGGGGAACGATCGCCGTTTCCGGATCGTCGCTGATCCGGAAGGAAAGTTGCGGCGCGCGGCCGAAGATCTGCCGGAACGCCTCCTCCAAGGGATCGCGGATCTCGCGCTCCAGCCATTCCCGATAGAACGCATTGGGAACGGGAACCTCGTAGACGTTCTCCCGGACGGCGTCGAAGCGCAAGTTGCGGCACCACGTCTGAAACACGGCGGGGGCGATGGCCTGTTCCAGGCGCTGGAGGATCGATTGACGGGTTTCTTCAGTAAGCTGCATCATCGGGAAGGCGCCTGAAGAAGGAGCCACGTGAAAAGTTCACGGGCGCCCAGAAGGACGCCCGCACCGACCGCCAGAAGCAGAAACCAGTAGAACATCCGTGCCAGGCACCCCGGGCCTTGAACGACCAGGGGTTCCCGTTCCCGCGGTCGCGCGGCGGGTCGCGGCGGCGGGGGCGCTTCGGGAGCGGGGGACTCCGGCCGTCCGGCGTCCTCCGTTCCGAGTTGAAAGACGAACGTCGTGTGGCCGATCTGGATCCGGTCTCCCGGGTGGAGTCGCTGCGCGCCGGTCACCGCTTTTCCGTTCAGGCGCGTTCCGTTTCTGGACTCCAGGTCGCGGACGAAGTAACCCTGTCCGTCGAAACCGATGGCCATGTGTTCCCGAGACAGAGATGGATCATCGAGGACGATGTCGCAGGGTTTCTGCCGCCCGACGACGACCGCTGCGCGGACGAGATATTCCGTCCGCTCTGCCCCCGACTCCAGGATGAGACGGGCCACTCCGCACGCTCCCACTCGTTCGCGGTTGGGGGCGCGGGGACGGGAAAGAGGGGAAGGCCTGGCTCTCTCCGGAGGCCCGGCGGATGTCGGAAGCTTCCCCGGAGCCGGGCGCGCCGCGGAGCGGCGCTTCTCTCCCCCGTACCCGGCCCCCTCTCTCACAACCCGGCGGTCATTGTATAGAGGGTCGGAGCGCGGTCAACACATTTCAGGCGTGCTGCATTATACATGGGTTCTTGGCTCGTTTTGTACATCGTTTATGGTATCCCGTCGGCGGCGCTGCATGAAAAATGGTCCGTGAGCCGCCCCTTTCGCGCGGAAGAATTCTCGTGGTGCGGCGCCCCCGACCCGTAGAAAATCGGAGCGGACCGAACCTTTGGAAAGCCTCGTTTGTCTGAAGCTATGGACTTGAGCAAGGACCCCCGTCGCCCGGAGGACGAGCTCGTTCGGGCCGCCCGCGCCGGCGACCGCGAGGCCTTCCAAGCGCTCTATGAAAAATACCTCGACCGGGTCTACGCGACGGCCTTTCGCATCGTCGGCGAACACGACCTGGCGGCCGACCTCACCCAGGAGATTTTCCTCAAAGTGTACGAGGAGCTCCCGGGATTCCGGTTCGAAAGCCGCTTCTCGACATGGCTCTACCGCATCGCGGCCAACCGCGCGATCAACAAGGCCAACGAGATCAGCCGCCACGCGCGGCTCCAGGAACAGATCGCCCGGGAACGACCGGCGACGGGCCCGCGGGAGAGCGATTCCCCGAAAAAGGGGTTCAACGACGAACGCGTCCAAGCGGCGCTCAACGGGCTCAGCGCCAAACTGCGCGCCGTCATCGTCATGAGATATCTGGAAGGGTTGTCCTATGAGGAGGTCGCCGGGGCGCTCGACGTCTCCGTCGGGACCGTGAAATCCCGACTGTTCATGGCCCACGCGGCTTTGAAGACGCTCCTCGGAGACGCGCCGGAAGAATCATGAGCCGACCGGCCGCGCGACAGCGAGGTACCGATTTATGATTTTGACGTGCGAGATGTGCAGATCGATGGCGCTCGACTTCGTCGAGGGCGACCTCGTCGACCGGGACGCCGGCCGCGTGCGCGACCATGTGTGCTCCTGCGTTCCCTGCGCGGACGCCGTGGAGGTCATCCGGCATCAATCCCGGCTTCTGCGGGCCGTGCCGCGGCCCGCGCCGCCGCCCGGCTTGGCCGCGCGGATCGGCGTATCGGTCGCCCGGCCATTCTGCGTTCCGGAGCGCCGGACGTCGCGAACGGCCGGATGGCTCGCCGCCGCGGCGGCCGGAGCGCTGCTGGCGCTGGGAGCGCTCCAGCTCAAGCCGCCCGCCCCGTCGTCCCCTCCCGTTCGGGATATTCGCGTGGTGGATGTCCCGTTTCACGGCGGCCCCGCCGCCCTCGGACGCCTGACGCCCGGGTTTGAGCCGTCGCAGGCCGGCGTCGTGGACTTACTGGTTTCCGGAGACCGTCCATGAACCGCGGCGTTCGAACGGCCTTGACCGCCGTCGCCTGGGCCTTGCTGGCGGGCCCCATCGCGTTGGGTTTCCTGGCCGAGGCCCGCAACAGCCGCGCCCTGGCGTTGCTGGAAGAGATCCGCGCGGCGGAGGAGCACCTCGCCTATCAAGGACGCCGCACCATTCGAACCCGCGAGCCGGACGGCGTTCATTCGAGAAAGATCGACGTCCGGGTGGAACCCGGGCGCCGCATCCGAGTGAGGCCGGCCCCCGGCGAACCGGCCCGGGCGAGGCGCGGCTGGAATCCGTTGCGACGTCGCACGCGGGCCCGCATCTCCGATCCGGAGCTCATCCTCGAGAATTATCACGTGGCATGGGGGGAGGCCGGACACGTCGCCGGTCGCGAGGTCGACTGGATTCGGCTGGAAGCGAAGCATCCGAATCGGGCGTCGTATGAGCTGGCCGTCGATCGCCAACTGCGGTTGCCGTTGGCGTTCCGCGCGCTCGATGTGCAAGGCCAGACGATGTACGAGTCGCGGTTCGAATCCCTCACGTTGGACGTGCCTCCCCTTTCCGAAGAGCACAAGCCTGCCACGGAAGCAGAGGCGCCGAAACGGCCCCGCCCGTTTCGATCGATCGAACGCGAATCGGTCTCGGAGAACGATATTCGCGGCGTCATGACGTTCACGACCTGGAAACCTTCCCGGCTCCCGGCGGGCTACCGGTTCAAGTCGCTCGAGCTCCTCCGCATCCCCGGGTCGGGAGAGGCGCTGATCGGCCTGTGGTCGGACGGAATGACCACGATGAGCCTGGTGCAGGCCAGTTCCGTGAATCCGAGCTGGCGGTTCTTCCGCGGGCTGATCGGGCTGGAGGACGCGGCGCGGGAGCCGTCGGAGACGGTCGAGGTTCGCCGTCTGTCGCATCCCGCGGGCGGGACGGTGCTGGACACCACGCTCGGGGGGACGGATGTGCTGATCGCCGGACAGATCGATTCGGCCGAGCTCGAAAACGTGGTTCGCTATTTGGTGAAGATGGAATAGCGGAGTGGAGTCGGGACGGTTCTTCAGGGAGGGACTATGAAGGTCAAAGCGTCGGTCGTGGGACTGGTCCTGGCCATGGCGTCGGCCGGCTGGGCGCAAGGGCCGCAGGATGGGGAGCAGCGGCGGGTTCGGTTTCTGAAGGAGCAGCTCGGCCTGACGGACGAGCAGGTGGAGCAAGCGAGCGCCATTCTCAAGGAAGAGCGCGAAGCGCAGGAGCGTCTCGACAAGGAGCGGCAGGACAAGATCCGCGCCATCCTCACGGACGAGCAGAAAGCGAAATATGAAGAGCTTCTGACGCGGACCCGCCGCGGAGACGGGCCGCGGCGAGGGAGGGACGGCGGCCGCGGGCCCGGCGGTCGGGGCGGAATGCTCGACCGCATCCTGGAGCAGATGGCGGAAAATCTGCGCCGCGAGCTGGAGCTCAGCGACGAGGTGTTCGACAAGGTAAAGGAATGGATCGACGACCTCCGCCGGAAGACCCAGGAGCGGATGGAGGCGTTCCGCGAGGGCGGCGGCAACTGGCAGGAGGAGATGCGGAAGTTCCAGGACGACATGAGGGAGATGACCGAGAAGATCAAGGAGCACCTGACGCCCGAACAAAAGGAGAAGTTCGAAGAGCTGCAACGCCGTTTCGGGAACGGCAGAGGCTTCGGCGGCCCGCTCGGCGGTCGCCGGCGCCGCAGCGTCGAAGAGCGCGTGGGGGAAGCGATCGCCGCCCTCAAGCTCGACCCTCCCGAAGTCGACATCGTCAAGCCGCTCGTCCGGAAAGTCGTCGAAGCCCAGGACGCGCTCGCGGAGCACGATCGGGATTCGGAACGAAAAGTCGGCGAGCTGCGCGCCTCGTCGCTGTCGGAGGAGGAGATTTCCGCCCGGCTGAAGGAGATGCGTCTGGCCCGCCTGGAAAAGGACCGGACGCTGAAAGCCGTCCAGCGGGAATTGAATGAAAACGTCACGGTCCGGCAGGAGCTGGAGCTGATCCGAATGGATATACTGAGGTGACGGGTTCCGGCGAATTTTCAGGAAGCCGAGCCGGGGAGGGGAACCTCCCCGGCGTTCGGCTGCCATCCATGAAGTTGGGACAGATCCTCGTGAAGAACGGCGTCGCCACTGACGCCCAGGTCGAAGAGGCGCTCCGTCTTCGCGAGAAGGGGGAGCGGATCGGCGACGCCCTGCGCCGGCTGGGACACATCCGCGAAGAACATGTCCTGCAAGCCCTGTCCGAGCAGCTCCGGATCCCCACCGTCGACCTGACCGGGCTGGACATCGACCCCGCCATCCTCGAACAGGTGGCGGTCAAGACCGTTTTTCAGAAGAAGGTCCTGCCGCTGGACCGCCGCAACGGGACGTTGCGCGTCGCGCTGTCGGATCCGTTGGATCTGGACGTGCTGGACGAACTGCGCCTGCTCGTCCGGTGCGATGTGGAACCCGTGCTCGCCAGGCCGGCCGACATCGAGCGGCTGATCAAGAAGTACTACGGCATGGCCGCGGATGAAGTCAACCGCATGGTCGAGGCCGCCCGCGAGGAGCTCACCGTGCTCCAGGAGAGCCGCCATGAGGACGGGGAGGCGCTCGCGCTGGCGGAGGATGCGTCGCTCATCAAGTTCGTCAACCAGCTTTTCACGGAAGCGGTCCGCGAGCGCGCCAGCGACATCCACATCGAGCCCATGGAGGAGGGCCTGAGAATCCGCTATCGGATCGACGGCGTCCTCCATCAGGTGCCCGTTCCGGCCCAGTTGGGCCGGTTCACGCCCGCGATCATTTCGCGCGTGAAGATCATGTCCGGCCTGAACATCGCCGAGAAACGCCTTCCTCAGGACGGGCGCATCCTGATCAAGACGCACGGCGCCGAGATCGACGTCCGCGTCTCGATCATCCCCAACGTGTGGGGCGAGGGCGTCTGCCTTCGCCTGCTCGATCGCCGGAACATCCAGTTGACGATGGAGGACCTCGGCATGCCGCCGCAGGTCCTGGAGCAATTCAAGCGGCTCATCACGCAGCCGCACGGGATCCTCCTGGTGACGGGGCCGACCGGCAGCGGAAAGACCACGACGCTCTACGCGGCGCTCCAGAAGATCAATTCGCTCGAAGACAAGATCATCACCATCGAGGACCCGGTCGAATACCAGCTCCCGGGCATCAAGCAGATCCAGGTGAATACGAAGACCGGCTTGACGTTCGCCGGCGGACTGCGCGCGATCTTGCGCCATGACCCGGACATCATCATGGTGGGCGAGATCCGGGACCTCGAGACGGCCGAGATCGCCATCCAAAGCGCGCTGACGGGCCATCTGGTTTTCTCGACGTTGCACACGAACGACGCGCCCAGCGCCCTGACGCGGCTCATCGACATGGGCGTGGAGCCGTTCCTGGTCGTCTCGACCATCGAAGGCCTGGTGGCGCAACGCCTCGTGCGGCGGGTGTGTTCCCACTGCAAGGAAGAGATGCGCCCCAAGGAGGCGGAGTTCGAAGCCGGCGCGCTTCCCGAGGACATCCGTACCTTCTGGCGCGGGCGGGGATGCGCGGAGTGTCGCGGCACCGGATATCGCGGGAGAGTCGGGGTCTTCGAGCTCGCGGTGCTCGACGATTCCGTCCGCGATCTGGTCCTGAAGCGCACGGGATCGAACGCGGTCAAGAAGGCCTGCGTGGAGCGCGGAATGCGGACGCTGCGCGACGACGGGTGGGACCGCGTGCGCGCGGGCATTACGACGCCGGAGGAAGTGGTCCGGATCACGAAAGCGGACAAATTCTAGCTCGTAGCCGGTAGCTCGTAGCTGAAAGGAATCACATCACGCTACAAGATACCAGCTACGAGCGATCAGCTAAGAAATGCCCCTTTTCACCTACAAAGCAAAGAAGGACGACGGCTCCACCGTCGCGGGAACGCTCCAGGCGGAAAGCCAGAGATCGGCGCTGGACGCGCTGGGCCGTCTGGGCGTCTTTCCGCTCGAAATCGCGGAACGGGGCGCAAGCTCCGCCGCCCCCCGCGCGTCGCGCCGCTCCCGGCGGCGGATCAAGGCGGAGGACGTGGGGACCTTCTTCCAGCAGCTCGGCGATCTGCTGAAGGCGGGCGTCGCGATCGACCGCGCCCTCGCCACGCTGGCGGGGCAGAGCTCGAAGACCGCGCTGGCGGAGCATCTCGAGGAGCTGCGCAAGGACGTCTCCGCGGGGAAGCCGCTGCACGAAGCCATGGCGAAGTTTCCGAAACTTTTTCCGCTGCTGCACACCAGCATGGTCCGGGCGGGGGAAACGGGCGGCTTCCTGGAGGAGGTCCTGCACCGCCTGGCGGCGTTCGTCGAAAAGGACGCGGACCTGCGCAGCCGCATCGGCGCGGCGCTGGCCTATCCGATCCTGCTCATCGTCATCGGCAGCGGGGCCATTGTCTTTCTCATGATGTTCTTCATCCCCCGCTTCAGCGGGATTTTCGACAAGCTCGGATCGAGCCTGCCGTGGCCCACCCAGGTGGTCATGGCGGTGAGCTATTTCTTCCGCGACTACTGGATGGTACCCGTCGCGGCGGTGGTTCTGGCGATGGCGTCCTGGTCCTGGGTTCGCGAGACGCTGACGGGCCGGCTGACGATCGATCGCTGCAAGCTGGCCCTTCCCCTCTTCGGGGACATCGCCCGCAAGAACGCCATCGCCCGATTCACGCGGACGCTGGGAACGTTGCTGAAGAGCGGCGTGCCCATCCTCCACGGCCTCCAGATCGCGAAGGAGGCGATGGGCAACGTCATGCTCATGCGCGACATCGACGAAGCGGCCGCGGGCGTCAAGAAAGGGCGCGGGCTGGGCGAGATTCTGCGCCACTCGCGCGGTTTCCCCGCGATGACGGTGGACATGATCGCGATCGGCGAGGAATCGGGAAATCTGGACGCCGTGCTCGTCAACTTGGCCGACTCGTACGACGTGCAGGTGGACCGCTCCATGAAGGTGTTCTTGTCGCTCTTCGAACCCGCGCTGCTGCTCGTCATGGCGGCCATCGTCGGGTTCGTCGTCATTTCGATGCTGTTGCCGGTGTTTACGCTGTCGTCCATGGTGGGAAAGTAAGAAGTCGCGAGTCATGAGTCGTGAGTCGCGAGGTCGGATTTAAGGGATTGAATCATGCGAACGAAACGCGAACGTCAAGAGGGGTTCACGCTCATCGAGCTCTTGCTCGTGGTCGTCATCATCGGCTTGCTGGCCGCCATCGTGGCGCCGCGCCTTCTGGGACGCAGCGAGGAAGCGCGCGTCGGCGCCGCCAAAGCGCAGATCAAGTCGTTCCAGAATGCGCTGGCGATGTACGAGACCGACAACGGCCGGTTGCCGACCGAACAGCAGGGTCTCCTGGCGCTGCTCGAGAGACCCAGCGCTCCTCCCGAGCCCAAGAGCTGGAAAAAATACCTGGACGGGACGGGTCTCCCCCTGGATCCGTGGGGGTTCGAGTACAAATATCGCTGTCCGGGCGAGCTGGATCCCGATGGATACGACCTCTGGTCCGTCGGACCCGACGGGCAGGACGGCACGGATGACGACATCCGCAAGCCGTAACCCGACCCGCGGGCGCCCTCCTTCGCTGCGACTCAAGAGTCGCAGCTACGGCGGGTCCGCCGAAGCCTCGGCGAAGGCGGAGGCCGGATTCACGCTCACCGAAGTCGTGGTCGTCATGCTGGCCTTGGTGGTCATCGCGGGCGTGATCGCTCCCCGGTTCAGCGACTTCGTGCCGTCCTTGAGGACGTCGAAGGCGGCGCAGGAGCTCATGGCGATCCTGAACAAGGCGCGGACGGAAGCCGCCTTGACGGGCCGCAGGTTTCGAGTTTCGCTCCGGCAGGGGGACTCGGAGGCACTGCGGCCTTCCTACTATCTGGCGTACGAGCCCGACCCCTTGAACGAGCCGGCGTGGTTTCGCCCGATGCCGGGGGACTGGGGGCGGCCGGTTTCGCTGCCCGAGGGGGTGGCGTTCGAGTCCCTGGATGGCGCCGCGGAAGACCCGGAACGATCGGGGGAATTTTACGTGGAATTCGCGGCCGACGGAACGGCGACGGAGGCGACGATCGTCCTGGCGAACGAAAGGGGAAGGCGCGTCACGTTGAAGGTCGAGGGCACGAACGGCCGGGTTCGCCTCGAAGACGAGGAGCGGCCATGATGCCCGGTTTATTCTCGAGATGCCAACGTCCTGGAGTCGAGGCGATGTCGGGAGCCAACGCTCAGAGCCGGTTCCATCATTCCTTATTAACGCGAAGACGCGAAGACGCGAAGAAACAGCCGAAAGAGGTCCAAGACCTTCGTCGAACGGGAGGTTTCGGCGGCCTCGACGCGGCTTCAGCTTCCGCATTGCAGTGGAGGAGGACGGCGCTGCGGGCGCATTTCAATCCCGCTCCAAGCTCCAAGCTCCCAGCCGCTCCGGATTCACGCTGATCGAAGTGCTCGTCGCCCTCGTCATCGTCACGACCGCGCTGATGGTCGTGGCTCAGGGATTCTTGACGGGCGGCCGCGCGTCCGTGCGCGCCCAGAAGGCGACCGTGGCCGTGTTGCTCGCGGAGAGCAAGATGGCCGAGCTCGAAACCGGCGAACTCGCGTTGGGCTCCGATGCGGGCGGGAACTTCGGCCCCCCGCATCCGGACATCTCCTGGGAAATGACCACGCAGGCGGCCTCACCACCCGGGCTGACGCATGTGACGTTGACGGTCGCGTGGGAGGAGCGGGGGGAGCGCCGCACGTACGTGCTGGACCGCCTGATGCGCGAAAGGCCGGCCGATGAATGACGCTCGCTCCGCCCGTTCTTCGGACTCTTCTGGCTCTTCCGGTTATTGCGTACTTCCGAGACGTTATTCACCACCAAGACACCAAGACACGAAGCGACCGGGAATAGATAGTGCTGGGCCGGCGGATTTCGCGTTCGTCCGCCCGCCGGATCGCGGACGAACGCGCGCCGCCGAAACGGCTCCCAGCCGTTCGGGATTCACGCTCCTGGAAGTGCTCGTCGCCTTGGTCATCTTCCTGGTCGTCGTCGCCGCCAGCTATGCGCTCTTCGAATCCGGCCGCGGATTGGCCGCTCGAGGAGAGTACGCGGCCCGGCGGGATCAGGCGGCGCGGGCCGCGCTGCGGGTCCTCGAAGCCGATCTCCGCGGGGCGTACGGGTTGACGACGCCCTACGACACCGGCTTCAAGGGGATGCGGGGAGGAAGCCAGGACGCCATGGCGGACACGCTGGAGTTCATCGCGTTCAACCATCACCCCACCGCGCCGGGCGAATGCGACATGACCCGGGTCGCCTACAAGGTCGACGCGGATCCGGCGACTCCGGAATCCGGACTGGTGCGCGCCCGCGCGAGGCGGATCGCCGACTCGGCGGGCTTGGGAGGGGGTCGAGAGGAAGTGGAGGAGATCGCCCCCGAAGTCTCGGGCCTTCGGATTCGGTACTACGACGGCTCCGCGTGGCAGGACTCGTGGGATTCCACGGTGAGCCAGACGCTGCCCAAGGCGGTCGAGGTCACCGTTCAAGTGCGCAGCGTGTGGCGCGATCAGGAGGAGATCGAAAATTTCTCGACCCGCCTCTGGCTTCCCGTCGCGGCGACCACCTCCCCGAGGGAGCCATGAACTCCGACGGCCGATTTGCGATAACGAAGGGCCCTCAAGACGAGCCCTCGACCGGTCTTGGTCGATCCGCCGCCCGCCGCGACCGGGGCATCGCGCTGATCATCGTCCTCTTCCTGAGCGCCGTGCTGACGACGCTCATGTACGCGTTTCTGGCGGAGATGCGCGTGGAGTACAGCTTGGCCGACGGATTCGCCAAGGAGAAGCAGGCGCGGCACCTCGCGTGGAGCGCCATCGAGAAGGCGGCGGCGACGCTGGAGCAGGAAGTGTCACCCGTGGCCGGTCCCGCCAGCGCGTGGTACGACAATCCCGCCGAATGGTACGAAATCGAGCTGGGCGCGGGGGTCTACTCGATGATCCACGCCACGCTCGACGACGACGGGCGCATGCGCTTCGGCCTGGCGGACGAGAGCGCGAAAATCAACATCAATGTCGCTCCCCGCGAGGTGCTCCTCAGGCTGCCCCGCATGACGGAGGAGGTCGCCGATTCCATCATCGACTGGCGCGATCCGGATGACCAGGTCACGGGCTCGGGGGCGGAGAGTTCCTACTACCAGGGCCTGTCGCCGGGTTATCGAAGCAAGAACGCGCCGTTCGAAACGGTGGAGGAACTTCTTCTGGTCAAGGGGATGACGCCGGAAATCCTGTACGGCGAGGATTTGAATCAAAACGGGGTGCTGGATGCCGGCGAAAGGGACGGAACGCGCTCTCCGCCGGACGACAACGCGGACAGCACGCTGGACTTCGGCCTGATCGCCTACGTGACCGTCTATTCCTACGACCGCAACGTCGCGCAGGACGGTTCGCCGCGGGTGAACGTCAATACCGCCACCCCGGAGCAGCTTCGGGGGGCGTTGGGCGATGTCCTGGCGCCGGAGGAGATCCAGCGGATCGTGACGCAGCGGGCCATGTTCGGCGGCAATTATCCCACCGTGGCGCATCTCTTGGCATCGCCGGAAATGCCGCTGGTCGGCCTTCCTCCGGATCGCTGGAAGCGCATCGTGGACCGGATCACGACGCGCGATGAACCCGTGACTCAAGGCTTGCTGAACATCAATACGGCCGGGCGGAAGATCCTCCAGGCGCTGCCGGGACTGGACGAGCAGGACGTGGCCAAGATCGTCGAATACCGAACCCGGCCGGGGGTTGATTTGTCTACATTAGGCTGGCTGGCGGACGTGCTTCCCTCCGCCAAGATTCAAGCGATCGCGGCCGGGATCACCGCGCGCGCGTACCAATTCCGGTTTGATGCGGTGGGTCGGGTCGGACCCGCTTCGGAGCGCGCTCCCGGTGCGCTGACGACGCTGGCCCGCGACGCCGCGAAGGCGCCGCCGCCGGCGCGTCCGATGAGGCGCATCGTGGCGGTGTACGACCGTGGCGGGGACAGGCCGCGATTCGTATATGTGCGGGATGTCAGCCGGCTCGGGATGCCGTACGTGGTGGAGGAGCCCGAACCTTGAACGATCTCGTGATACAAGAAGAGAAAGGGCGAAATAGAACGAGGGCGCGCTGGGCGCGAATGGTTTCGGTCATGCGATTTCAGATTCTGTCGAGCGCGGCTTCGTTCGGGAAGTCCAAGAGATCCGTGAACGCGGTTTTCGTAGGCTCTCGAACCCTCGGAATGGCCAGCGGGCGCTCCTCCGGAGCGGGGGTCGAGCTGACGATGTGCGCGGCCGAGCCGCTCCCCGAAGATTTCGCCTCCCGCGAGCCGGCCGGCCGGGCGCGGGCGCTGCGCGAGGCGATTTCCCGGGCGGGCGCCGATTTCAGGTCGTGCGTTGTGGTCATTCCGCGTTCCTTGGCGATCTTGCGCACGTTCCTGCTTCCGTCCGGCTCTCCGGAAGAACTCCACCGCATGGTTCAATTCCAGCTCGAAAAGGAGCTCCCCTTGCCTCTTGAGCGGGTTCGCACGTCGTACGGCGTGTCGGCCGGACCCGAGGGCAAAACGCGCATCACGGCAGTGGCCGTTCCGAAAGAGGCGCTGGAAGACTTGATCGCTCCCTTGGAGGAAGCGGGATGCCGCGTCACCGGAGCCGTGATCAGTTCGTTCGGACTGCTCCAGCTCGTTCCTCGCGATCATCCCGAAGGGAGCGTGCTGGTGGTGGTTCCGGAAGAGGACGGCGCGGAACTCGTCATCGCGCGCGGCGGCGAAATGAGCCTGAGCCGGCATGCCGCTTTGAGAGGAGCGGGTCTGGAGGAGCTGGCCGTTGAAATCGATCGCGCCCTGACGGCCCATCGGGCGCGGGAAGCCGACGAGGTGCGGCGCGTGCTCGTCGCCGGTCATGGCGAGTCGACCGAGCGCGTGGTGTCGGGATTGAAGGCTCGGCTGTCCCGGGAGGTTGAGCCGTTGACGCTCAACGGCGCGGTGACGTGCCGGCCGGAGGCGAACTTCAGCCCCGAGGCGGCGGCTCCCGCGGGGGTCTGCGTGGGGTTGCTCAAGGCGCGCGCTCATCTTCCCGACCTTCTGAATCCGCCGGTCGTGCGGCGGGCGTTTCGTCCGACGCGGCTTCACGTCTTCGCGGCCTTGGGCGCGGCGGCGCTGCTCGTCTTGGTGGCGGCTTCTCAATGGGCGCTCGCCGCTCGCCGATCGGAGCTGGGAACCTTGCGGGCGCAGCTTCGGGCCCTGGAGCCTTCCGCGGAGCGGGTCGGCAAGACGCAGCTTCGACTCCAAACGGCCAACCAGTGGATGGAGGAGCGGTACGCCTGGATCGACCTGTTTGACGCGCTGAGGTCCAAATTGGACCCCCGGGAAATCTTCCTTACGAAGGTCGAGGCGGAAGAGAACGGCCTGCTGCGGTTGTGGGGCAAAGCGAAGGACGACAAGGCGATGACGTCCTACATCACGGAGCTTCAGAAGATGACGTCCGTGTTCCATGAGGTCGCCTCCGAAGGGATCCACCAGAACTCCGACCCGCCGGGCTACAAGCGCGAGTTTTCCATGCGTATCAGGATTGCGGGCATGCTCCCGCGAGAAGGGAAGCGACCTCGTGCTCGGAAATAGGAAGAAGAAGCTGGTCTACCTGGTCGCGATCTTCGGAATCGCGTGGGGGATCGACCGCTTTGCGGTCACTCCGTGGCAGAAGGCCCGCAAAGACCTGGAGGCTCAGATCCAGGACGTCCGCTCCAAGCTCGCGGACGCCCGGGAGAGGCTCCAGGATCAGGCTCGTGTAGACGAAGAATGGAAAGGAGTGTCGGAGCGCCTGGGCCGGCTTCGCGGCGACGAGGCGGCGACCCGGTTCGACGCGTACCTGAGCGAGATGGTCGACCAGGTGGGGTTATCCAAGACGCGCCGCACCCCCGATGCGAATCCGAAGTTGGTGGCGGACAAAGGCTTCCGGGAGTACGCGGTGGAGATGGGTTTCCAGTGCGAGTGGGAGCAACTCGTCAGGCTGCTGTTGGCGTTGAATAATTCGGACGAGTTCGTTCAGGTTCGGCGGATCTCGGTCCAATCCCGCTATCCGAAAGAGAAAGTGGTGGACGTGAACATGCGGCTGAGCACGATCGCGGCGGCCAACGGAGGTGCTCGATGATGGGAATTCTAGCCCTGACCATGGCGGGTGCCTTGGCGGGCCTCACTTCGCCCGCCCGCGCGGACGAGGCCGAATCGCTCGATCGCCTGCGCGCGACGGTCCTGGGCCTGCCGGGAATGTGGATCGTCCAGGACTCTGCGCCCGCCCTCCCCGGACGCCGCGCGAAGCGGAACCTTCAAGACTACAAGACGCTCTTGAACACCAACATCTTTTCGCCCCCGATGCCCAAGGCGCCCCCGCCGCCTCCTGCTCCGTCGGTCCCGCCGCGCACGGAAGATCGCCCGCGAGAGCCTCGGCGGCACGTTCGGATGCTCTCGATTACGGGCTTCGTGCTGAACGGGGCAGCCGGGAGGTACGAGGCGGTGGTCGAAGACCCCTCGTCGGCGGCGACGCCGACCCGCTTCTGCGGCGTCGGCGACGATCTGGGGGAAGGCAAGATCGTCGAAATCACGGCGTACGAGTTGAAGCATCAAGTAGGCGACCGGATTTCGGTGATGCGGGTCGGCGATCAAATCGCCGTCGAAGGCAAGGGAACGGAAGCGTCCTCCTCTTCGGGCGTCGAGCCCCTGGAACCGGAGCGTCGCGAGCGAAGCGGGAGGAGGGGGCGGCGGCAGAAAGAAGTGCAGCCGGATTCCGTCGAGGACGTCGTCGAGGTGAAGAAGAAGAGATAGTCTGCGGCGCGCGGGAATCGAACCTCGCGGCGACCTCGTTTGTCTAAGAAAGATAAAGGGGACTCGACCTATGAGCCGTCGTCTTTTCGCGGTGTTGGCCCTTCTGGCGTTGTCGGCCGTCACGTCGCCGGGCTGGACGCAGGATTCGCCGGCCCAGGAGAAGAAACTGGTCTTCAATTTCAAAGACGCGTCGATCGACGCCGTGCTTCAGTATGTCTGCCGGGAGATGGGCTGGACGCTGGTCTATGGAACCAAGGCGGAAGGCACGATCACGGCGTTCAGCGATTCCGAGATTCCCGAAAGCAAGATCGTGGATTTTCTCAACAGCGCGCTCGTCAAGGCCAAGCCCAAGGTGCAGGTATTCCAGTTCGGCGGCGTCTTGAAGCTGGTTTCCGAGGACGAGGCCAAGCGGGGCACGTTCAACATCCATTTGGGGTCCGACCCGGAACAGGTTCCGATCAACGACACGATCCGCACGTGGATCATCCCGCTGAAGAATGCCAGCGTGGCGGACATCAACCGCGAGCTGAAGGACGTGCTGTCGGCGGACAGCATTGCCTGGGCCGTCAACAGCCATTCCAACAGCATCGTCGTCACCGGAAAGGGAACCGCGATCTACCGCATCGTGCGGATCCTGCGCATCATCGACGTCCAGGCGCCGGACCGGCTGGAGGTGCGGATGTTCAAGCTGAAGAACGCCGACGCACAGGAAGCGGCCAAGCTGTTGAACGAAGTCTATCGAATGGAAACGCCCGGCGGCCAGCAGGGACGCGGCCGGAATCCGCTCCAGCAGATGATCGGAGGGTTCTTCGGGGGGATGGGGCGCGGTGGCCGCGGAGGAGGCGGCGGCGGTGGGGAGGAGGATGGGATCCAAGCCAGGACGCTGGCGAGCCAGACGCTGCGGATCACGGCGGATACGCGCACGAACTCGGTCGTGGCCGCCGCCGTGCCGGCGACGTTGGAGATGATCGAGAAGCTTCTGGGACAGCTCGACGGAGAGGCGGTTCAGGCGATCCAATTGAAGCTTTATCCGTTGCGGTACGCGGACGCCACCAGCGTGGCCCAGGTGGTCACCACGCTCTTCGAGGAGGGATCCTCCCAATCCCGCGAGGCGAATCGCCCGCAAGGCCGGTTCGGCTTCATGATGGCCGCTCAGGGAGGCGAGCCGGCGGAGTCCAGCGGCTCGTCCCGCCAGGTTCGGGCCGTGGCGGACCTGCGCAGCAACTCGGTCGTGGTGGCGGCCAACGAGTCCAACCTTCGCATCATCGACGACCTGATCGCCAACATCGACCGGCAGCTCACGGACGTCCTGAGGATCAGAGTCTACGAGTTGCAGTACGCGGACGCCGCCTCGATGGCGGCCACCCTGGGCGACATTTTCCGGCCACAGGTGAACGCCACGCAGAGCGCGGGCCGGGCCACGCCTCAGGCTTTGGGAGGCCGCGGCAGTCCTTTCTCGAATCGGTTCGGCGGAAATCGCGGCGCCAACACGCCGGGAGCGAGCGGCTTGCCGCCCAGCCAGGAGATCGGAATCTCATCCGATCTGCGGACCAACAGCTTGGTCGTCAAGGCCAGCGAGGAATATCTGGCCATCGTCGATCAGATCGTCGAGCAGCTCGACCGGAACTCGGCGTCCACTCTGGACACCTACATGTTCGACTTGAAGAACGCCGACGCCTCCTTGGTGGCCGATACGATCCGCAACCTCCTCAAGGGCGGAAGCAGCGTTCCTTCCCGCACGTCGGCGAACAATCCGAGCGGCCAGCGGCGCCAGGGCGGCGGCGCCCAGCAGTCCGACAATTTCCAGCGGAATCAGCAAGGAGGCGCTTCGTCCACGCGGCGCGGAGGCGTGGGCGGCTCCACGCGGCAGCTCGGCCCGCTTCAAGACCAGGACCAGGACGAGCCTCCGATGCAGGAACCGCCCCGGCAGGAACCGCCGCTCCAGGAAGATCGCCGCGGCTTGTCGGGGCAGGTCGATGTTCAGGCGGATCCCGCGACCAACTCGCTCCTGATCCGCACGTCCCCCCGCAATCTCGATGCGGTCCAGAGCCTGATCAGCAAGATGGACCGCATGCGGCCCCAGGTGCTGATCAAAGTCCTCATCGCGGAGGTCACGCTCGACACCGAGACGCAGTTCGGGGTCGAGGGGTTCTGGGAGAACAAATTTCGAATCCGCGGCGATCCCATTCGCCAGCGGTACGGCACGGACTTCAACCTTCCGGCGCAGGGATTCTCGGCGCTTCTTTCCGGCGACGAAATGCAGGCGGCGTTGAACGCGTTCGCGGAGGAGGGCAAGCTGAAGGTGCTGGCCACGCCGCGGGTGCTCGTCCTGGACAACGAGACCGCCAACATCAGCGTCGGCAAGGAAGTGCCGCGCATCACGAACTCCACGGTGAACCCGACGACGGGCGTGCCGACCAATTCGGTGACCTACGAGCGGATCGGCATCCTGCTCGACGTGACGCCCCACATCAATCCGGACGGGCTGGTCACGCTGGATGTGCATCCCGAGATTTCGGACATCGCGCCCGCCTCGGAATCGGTGGTGATCACCGAGGGCGCGAGCTCCCCGACGTTCTTCGTCAACTCCGCCGACACCACCGTCGCCGTGCGCAACGGGCAGACGGTCGTCATCGGCGGTTTGATCCGCGAATCGGAGTCGGAAACCATCCAGAAGATCCCCCTCCTGGGCGATATCCCTCTTCTGGGCTTTTTCTTCTCGAATACGGCCACCCAGAAGGTGAAGCGGGAGCTCATGATCTTCCTGACGCCGTACGTCGCGTACACATCCGCCCAGCTCGAGGAGGTGACTGATCTCGAGAAGGCGAAGCTCAAACTGCTCGATGAACGGGATATCGAATCCCAGGGCCGGGAATGGCTGAAGCGCCTCAGGCGGTAAAGTTCGTGAAGAAAGAACAGATGCGATTTCTTGTGAAAGGCTTGAACCGCCAAAGCGCCAAACCGCCAAGGGAATTTGGTAGGAACTGCAACGGCGCTTTTGCGTTTTAGCGGTTCATCCAAAAAGATCGAGCAATGAAGTCTAAGACGTTGACCGTTTTCTCGCTGGCGCTTCTCGCGTCCTGCGCCACGGTGTCCCCCGAATCCGAGCATGTCGAGCGGGCGCGCGAGTTCCGCCAGAGGGCGGACGCGGCGGTCGAGGAAGGCCACCTCGAGCGGGCGGTCTCGCTGTACACCCGCAGCCTCGAAGAGAATCCCCAGTACGCCGAAGCGTGGTGGAAGCGCGGCAACGTCTACACGCGGATGGCGGATTTGCCGGACGCTCATGTCCGGCCCCGCGATCTCCTGGAGAAGGCGATCGACGACTACTCCCGGGCGATCCATTCCAATCCGGCGTTCTTCGACGCTTATTTCAATCGCGCGATGGTCGGCCTGTACTTCGCGCGCTACCGGGAGGCTGCGCGAGACTTGCTTCAATGCCTGCAAATTTATCCACGGGATCCCCAGGCCCATCTGATTCTGGGCCGGCTGTACGAAGATAAGTTCGAGGGCCGGCTTCCCCGGGCCATGGAACACTACGAGCAATATCTCAACCTCGGCGGCACGGATGAGGAAATAAAGGAGAAAGTCCAGGCGTGGCGGGAGTTCAAGAAGTCCATCGCCCCGTCGGAATCGGGTCAGGAGGCCGCGCCGAAGAAGCCCGCGGCGGAAGAGGAGCAGGCCGCCCAGGACCTTCACGGGCGGATCACCAACCTCATCGGCTTGGGCCGGCGGGATGAGGCGTATCAGGCGCTCGAGGAGCTGCTGTCCCGGTACGGGCATACCCGCTACGTGAAGGATCGCCAGCGGGAGTTCGAGGTGCTTCGCCGGGCGTTCAAGCCGAAGTAGTTTTCAGTCGTCGGTTATCAGTTTTCAGATCCGACTGATAACTGAAAACTGATCACTGAGAACTTCCCATGCAACCGCTCATGCTTCTCGTCGTTCTTCTCCTCGTTCAGGACCCCGAATGGGATGCCGCGCTTCGAGCCGAACGGGAGCGCGTCGCTTCCAAGAAACCCCTCACTCCGGAGCAGACGGCCTCCTACCGGCAGGTCGCGGCGCCGGCGGCGAACGTCAGGACGTCCTACACCTTGGGCCTGGTGCCGCTCGACTTGACGGATGCGCCGGTCGACCGGCCCGATGCGGCTCGGGCGCTGGCGGGCGCGCTGGAGGAATATTACCGAGTCCAATCCGGGGGCGCCTTCGAGCTGAAGGCGGAGCTCCTCGAGCGCCGGAAGCTCGACGTGTCCCGTGCCGTTCTGGCGGAGACGGCGGCGGGTTCGCCGGAAGAGCGCGGCGCGTTGGAGCGGCTTTTCCGCTCCATGAAGACGGACGGGATAGATGGGTTCGTGTTGCTCGTGGGAGGGACGATCGGCGAGCGGGGCACGGCGTTGTGGCCTCACGCGTCCTCCCTGGAAATCGAAGGGCGCAAGCTGGAGTATGTGCTGCTTCCCGAAAAGGGCGACGCCCGCCGGCTCGGCATCGCCGCGCACGAATTCGGCCATCTATTGAAGCTGGAGGACAAGTACCGGGACCGCGAGGCGCGCATCGGACGGTGGTGCCTGATGGGCACGGGCTACTTGGGCGTCTCGGACGACGATCCGCGGCCGGCGCCCTTGTGCGCCGTGTGCACGCAGGCGTTGAAATGGTTCACGCCGCTGGACCTGGATCCGGCCGAAGAGGCGAAGATCGCGCTGCCGCCCGTCGAGGTCGCTCCGGGGGCGGCGGTTCGGATCGCCATCGCCCCGGGAAAGGAGGCGCTGATCCTGGAGGCGCGGGGTTCGGCGCTGATCGTCTGGCATACCGGCGGCGGCGCGCCGATCGAGCTGATGGCGACGCTGCCGGCGCCGGAAGGGGATCGGCTGACGCCGTGGTCGGACCCCTCCTTCCGGGCGCAGACCATGGGAGGGCGGGATGTGTGGATCACGGACGTGAGGGCGCAGGACGGCAAACTCTACTTCAAGGTCGGCCCCTCGGCGGAGCTGACGCCTTTGGAGGAGCTCCGTCGGCGCCGGGTGGGCAAGCCGCTGGGGCGGTGACCGGCGGCCTCGAGACTCCCGGGCGAATCGGAGCATCGCGAGGAGCGACACGGGGGAACCCCTGCACCCCGCCGACCGCCATTTGACTAAGTTGGTCACCTCGATTATAGTCATGACCATGTTGCGATCCCGTTGGAATCTGGCGGCCGCCAAGGCCGGCATGTCGCGCCTGATCCGCCGGTCGCGGCGGTCACCGCAGATCGTCCAGCGTCGCGGCCGGCCGGTGGCGGTAGTTCTGGGAATCGAAGATTACCGGCGCGTCGCGGAACGCGAGGAGTCTGCGCGCCGCTGGCGCGCGGTCCTGGCGGCGAGCGCGGACGTGCGGGCGGGAGGCCGCATCCGGCTGCGCCTGCCGCGTCGGGTCCGGCGCCGCTCTCCTCTGGGGGCGTGACATGGTGCTCGTGGACACGAATGTCCTCTCGGAGCTCCCTCGACCCAGGCCGAACGTCCACGCGCTGCGCTGGCTGGAGGTCCAGGAGCGGGTCGCGATCAGCGTAATCTCCGTCGAGGAACTTTCCTTCGGCGTGGCACGCAGCCCCCATCGCAAGAGGCTCATTCCCTGGCTGGAGACGCTCCTGGCCGGCGCGTCGAGCATTCTGGACGTGACGCCCGCTGTCGCGAAGGCGTCGGGGGAGCTTCGCGCCGCTCGGGAGGCGGCAGGTCGCCGGGTCGCCCAGGCGGACATGCTGATCGCGGCGACGGCCCTCGTTCACGGGCTGGGGCTCGCGACCCGCCACTTACGAGACTTCGAGGGATGTGGGGTGACCCTCATCAATCCATTCTCTCCCCTGGGTCGATGATCCCGCCCGCGCGGCGGGCGGCCGTCCCGGAAAGTCTGCGAACGGTTGCGGCTATGGACCGGCCGGCTGGTTGTGCAAGGAGTGCGCCCGCCGGCATTAGCGCGGGGAGGAAATGCTGCTTCCGGTGGTCAACTCGCCCCGCGTGGGCGTGTGCGCTTACTCGGGTTGAGGCGGTTCGAAAAGCCCGGTCATCTGCAATGAAAGGTCCGGCAGGATCGGCGATCGCAACACGTCGCCTTTCTTGAAGTATCCGCCGGGAGCATAGCGTCCGCCGGACAGCATCAGGACCTCCACGCTTTTCTCCGTAGGATCCACGATCCAGTATTCATTCACACTATTTCGGGCGTACAACTCTCGCTTGACGAGGCGATCGCGCTCGATGTTGTAAGGCGACACGATTTCGATCAGCAGATCCGGCGCTCCGCGAATCCAGTCCTGGAGAATGTTCCGCCGTTCCGAACTTATGTAGATCAGGTCCGGCTCGACGACGTCCCCCGACGGAAGGTGGACATCCAGGGGTGAGAGGAGAACCTGACCCAGGCCCCGAGGATGGACGAACTGGGAAAGAGCTTCGTACATACGGCCTACCACGATCTGATGGCGCGAAGTCGGAGAAGGCGACATGAGAATTTCCCCGTCGATGAGCTCGGCCAGCGTGCCCTCGGGGAGCTTCATGTAGTCATCGACGGTTTTCCGGGGTCTCGTTTTCAAATCGGCCATCGACGTCATTCTACCCTCCGCAGTCCCCGACCGCCATCGGGATGGAGCAACTCGTGAGCCAGAATGTCGATTCCAATTCCTTGCGGGGTAGAAGGTCGTGTGGCCCTGATCGGAACCGATGAGAGAACGTTTCGTGTCGAAACGGTAGGGTTTCCAAGCGCTCACAAACCGCCGGCCTTCTTGATCTTCTCCGGGGCCCGCAAGCCCGAAGCGATGGCGCCGTCCATGCCGCCCATCGCGGTGTGCTCGCCGGCGAAATGCACCCGGCCCTCGGCGCACTTCGCAATCGCCAGAAAATCCGCCGCCTGGCCGACTCCGAGAAATGAATAACTCGCCCGCACCCACGGATCCTCGTTCCAATACTTTACGGCGGCCCCTTCCCAATGGCGCGGCGCTTCGGGCCAGATTCGGGCGGTATCCGCCAGAGCCGCGCGCAGGCGGTCCTCGTGCGAGCGCGTGCCCAAGTCGGCCGCGTCCGAGCCGGACGTAAAACTCATCAAGATGCCGCGCGGGCCAGGCTGATCGACGGACATGTGATACACACGGCGAAGCTTGGTATCGGTGAACACGCGCTGGCCGATGCTGCCCGGCTCGTCCCAGAAACGCTTCCCGTACTGCATCGCCATCTTCATGACCTGGCCGTACGCGAGCTCGCGGATCACCTTCATCTTGGCGGGGGAGAACGCGGGCGCGATCTCGAGATGGCGAAGCACCGAGAAGGGGATCGTGACCACGAGGTGGGGCGCTCGCAGCGAGCGGAGCTCTCCATTTTCCTCGAACCACACCTCGGCTCCGCTCGCGTCATGCGCGATACGGCGGACCGGCCGGCGGTAGAGAATCCTGTCCGAGAGCTTCCGCGCGAACGCCTTGGGAAGTTGGTGGACATACTCATCTTTGGCGTCGACGTACTCGGCGCCCATCTCGGCGTAGAGGCCGTCGGCGAAAGGATCGCGTTGCGTGAAGACGCGGCCGCCGGGGCGGCTTTGCGCTTCAAGCAGATTGACGTCGTAGCCCGCCCGATCGAGCTCGTATCCGGCCGCCAGGCCGGCCAAGTGGATTTCGTCCTCAAGGGCAAGGGCCGCGTCACGGCCCTGGAGGTGACCAGTTCGCGCCGCAAAGATTCGCGGCCGGGCATGGCGGAGTTCGCCAAGGAGTTCCGCCCGCAAAAGAAGCTACTCGTCGGGGGACAGGGCATCCCGCTGGAGGAGTTTCTTTCGGCGCCTCCCGAAGTGTGGGCCGGCTCCTGACGATTAGCCGATCCCGCGGTCGTCGCTTCAGCCCGGATGCGCGCACAAAAAGGCGTTACAAAAATATTATTTTAACATGAAAAGTCAGTATGCCGGGGGATGAAACGCAACCAGCTTGAGACTAATGACTTGGAAGCGCCACGAAATCATAGCGGCGAGGTCGGGCGCACGGCGTCCTTCGAGAACCCCGGCTCCGGAACCGGATCCTCGCCCGGATTGATGAAGAGATCGCTCTCCAATCCGCGCTGCTTCTCGTACAGGCGGCGGTACAGCCCGCCATTGAGCAGCAGCTCGCTGTGCCGGCCGCGCTCGACGATGCGGCCGCCGTCCATCACCAGAATCTGGTCGGAGCTGCGGATCGTGGAAAGGCGGTGCGCGATCACGAACGTCGTTCGTCCCGCGCGCAGCGTGCGCAATCCGTCCTGGATCATCGCCTCGCTCTCGCTATCCAAGCTGGACGTCGCCTCATCCAAAATCAGGATGCGCGGGTCCGCGACGATCGCGCGGGCGATCGCCACGCGCTGGCGTTGCCCGCCCGAGAGCTTGACCCCGCGCTCGCCGATGATCGTGTCGAAGCCGTTCTCGAACCGATCGACGAATTCATCGCAATGCGCGACGCGCGCGGCCTCGCGGATCTCCGCGTCCGTGGCCTCCGGTCGCGCGTAGGCGATGTTCTCGCGGATCGTGCCGTCGAACAGGAAATTGTCCTGAAGGACAACGCCCAGCCGCCGGCGGTAGTCGCGCAACCGCACGCCGACGAGATCGTTGCCGTCGATGGCGATCCCTCCCCGCTGCGGGCGGTGGAATCCCAGAACCAGGCTGATGAGCGAGCTCTTGCCGGCGCCGCTGGGACCTACCAGCGCGGTGGTCGTGCCGGCGGCCGCATGCAGGATGATGTCGTGAAGGACCGGTTTGGCCGGGTCATATCCGAACGTCACGTTCTCGAAGACGATGTCGCCGCGCAGGTCGCCGACGGGAACGCGCGCGCGGTCTTCGTCGTCCTCCGTGGTCATCTCACGAATCTCGCGCATGCGGTCGAGCCCGGCGAATGCCTCGCTCATCTGGGTCCCGATCGACGCGATCTGCACGAGCGGCGCCACCGTCATGCCGACGAAGAAAACGTACATGATGAGATCGCCGAGCGTCATCGAGCCGGCCAGGATCGCGCGGCCGCCGACGACCATGATCAGAATGCCGACGCCGCCGACGATGACGGCCGACAGCGCGGTCACCGCCGAGGTGCCCGTGATCGTGCGGGAAATGTTGCGGAAGAGTCGATCGACGCCCTCGTGGAAGACGCGCTCTTCGCGCGGCTCGGCGGTATACGCCTTGACCAGACGCACGCCGCCCATCGCCTCGCCCAGCCGGCCGGTCACCTCCTCCTGGATCTTCCACCGCTCGCGGAAGATCGGGCGCAGCTTTTTGAACGTGTAGATCAAGATGCCCGAGAAGACGAGAAGCAGCGCGAGGGCACCCAGCGTGAGCTTCCAGTTGAGCCAGATCAGCACGCCGAGGGAGACGGACGCGGTGAAGAGGCCGCCCACGAGGTGGACGAGGCCGGTGCCGACCAGATTGCGGATGCCTTCCGGATCGTTCATGACGCGCGAAATCAAGGCGCCGCTCTTGGTGGAATCGAAGAAGCGGATCGGCAGGTGGATCACGTGGGCCAGGATGAGGCTGCGCATGTCGCGGATGGCGCGCTGGGCGGCGATGCTCACGACCTGGGACAGGCCGAACGAGCCGGCCGCCTGGACGATCGTGGCGAGCGCGGCCGCGGCCGCGAGCGGCGGCAAGAGATCGCCGCGGTTTTGGCCGAGCACGGTGTCGATCAGGAACTTCGACGAGGCGGGCAGGACGAAGCCGGCGAGCCGGCCGACAACCATGAGGACGAGGCCGACGAGCAGCGGGCGCCGGTGCGCGACGACCAGCGCCCACGCTTCCTTGCGGACGTTCTTGAGCTTGACGCGTCCTGACACTCCCCCAGTTTAGGATCCGTTGGATGAACCGCCAAAGCGCAAAATCGCCGAAAGAGACTTTTTCCCAATGAGACTCTGATGGCGTTTTGGCGGTTTATCCAGAAATCAGAGCATTTCGTTCAAGCTCTGGCATCCCGGACAAAAATGCGTCCCGCGCTGGCCGACGACGATGCGCACGATCGCCGACGCGCACGCCGGGCAATCGGCGCCTTCCCGCCCGTAGACGCGGAAATGATTCTGGAAGTCTCCGCCGCGATACACCCAATCGATGCTGGCGCCGTTGCGCCGGATCCCTTCCCGAAGAACCTGGCGGATGGCGGACAGGAGCTTTTCGGATTCGTAACAGCTTAACCTGTCCGATGAGCGCAACGGATGCAATCCCGACGCGTGCAGGGCTTCGTCGGCGTAGATGTTGCCGAGTCCGGCGAGGAAGGATTGGTCCAGCAGCAGAGGTTTGAGCCGCCGCCGGCGCGCGCGCAGGCGTTCATGGAATTCCCGAGGCGTGAAGCCGGGATCGAGCGGCTCGGGACCCAAATCGGCAAAGATCCGCTCGGGATCATCGGTCAGCCAGACTCGGCCGAACTTGCGCGGATCGTTGAATACCACGCGCAGGCCGGACCCCAAGCCGAGCGCCAACCGATCATGCGGGCGCGGCGCCGTGTCGCGCGTAGCCACGATCACGTCGCCGCTCATGCGCAGATGGATCAGCAAGGCATCCCGGGAAAGCGCCAGCCAGAGAAATTTTCCTCTGCGGCGTACCTCGCGGATGACTTGCCCCGCCACCCGTTTGCGGAACGCGTTCGGGGTTTGATGCGCCAGCGTGCGCGCCCAAAAAACGCGGGCGTCCACAACGCGGCGTCCCGTGATCGGAGGCCCGTCCCGACCTCCTTGGCGCAGCGCGGCGGCGATCGTCTCCACCTCGGGCAGTTCGGGCATAAGGTTTCACAGCCCGCCGGGCAAGCGCTTTCTATGATCCAAGCGCGCGCCGGAGGATCTCGATGTCCGATTCGAACGACTCGGGATCGAGCGGTCCGAAGGAGAAGCGAAAGAAGTTCACGAGCGGCGAGGCGTCGCCCCGGCGCAGCATGTCGCAATCCGTCCCCTTCAGGACCGCCGCCCCTTCGCGGAAGAGCCGCCGGTTCAGCTCCGCGGCGCTTATCCCTCCAGGAAGCCGGCACCAATGATAGAAACCTCCGTCCCCGGTGAAGAGTTCGAGGCCGAGCCGCCGGAACGCCTCCCCATACCTCTCCCGCTGGCCTCGATAGAAGTCGGGCACCGCCCGTCGGGCCAGAGCGACCCGCTCCTCCGCCAGCAGCTCGAGGGCGAAGCATTGCGAGGGGTGCGATACCCCGCCCATCCCGAATGACGAGAAATTCCCGAGAATTTCGACGTTCCGCCTGGAGGCTACGATCCATCCGATGCGGATGCCGGGAGCCTGCAATCCCTTCGTGGCCGCTCCGGCGACGAAGATGTCGGTTTCGTCGACGTCGCGGACGTACCGGAGGGCGCTCACCGGCTCGTCGTGAAAGAGTTCGTACGCCTCGTCGATCAGCAGCCCGATCTGTCCGGACCGGGCGGCGTTCACGATCCGTTCAAGATCGGCGCCGCAGCGGGTGACCCCGGTCGGATTGCACGGGTTGCTCATAAGCAGAAGGTATCGGCCGGGCGCCTCCGCACGGACAAGGTTTTCCGCCGGCGGTGCGAACCCGTTGTGCGGCCCGCTGTCGACGGTGTCGAAGGGGCACCCCAGGAGGCGCAGCAAGTCGAAGTACGGCGTGTACTCGGTGGATGCGACCCGAATGCGGATGTCCGGCTCCAAAAAGAGAAGGACGGTGGCGATACCTGGCCGTCCTCCGGCGAAGATCATCACGTTCTCATGCGTGATGTCGGTCCCGTAGTGCCGCCGGTAATAAGCGGCGACCGCTTCCCGCAGGGCGGGCATCCCCCAGGCTTTGGGATACTTGAGGTGATCCGAGGTGACGCGGATGGCGGTCGGGATCGGCGGACCGCCGGGGAGCTGCACCGTCCGGGGAAAGCCCTGGCTCCACGGATGGGTTCCCGGCTCGCCCATGTATTTACCGAACGCATCCCGGAACGCGTAGAGGGTCTCGTAGATCCCCATGGGGGGAACGTGGCGGAGATAGGGCATGGACTGAATCGCCTCCTGTAGCAGGTGGACCATGCTACAGATTCCGCGTTTCGTGAGGAACAGTTACGTGAGCGGCGCGACGGTAGCGTATCGCCGCCAATAAGCTCGCGCTTCCAGTCTGATCAAGGTCGGCAAGAGCCTTACGTTGAACGATAGACTGCGGGCCATCGGCGTTCGTCTTGGGGGCGCCGTCCGCGTTTGGGATAGCCATGAGGCGGATATCGAGAGGATCCTTCTCGAGGCGGTCGGAGAGCTTCCTCGAGACGGGCGCCTTGCTTTGCTCCTACTGAGCTGGATCAACGTTCATGGAGCCTTCGTCATTGTGGAAAAGTTGCGCAAGCTTGCAAAAGGGAAGGAGAACGCACAGCCGGGCTCCGCGCGTTGGCTTGCGGCCCTCGCGTCCTTTGCCGTGGCCCACGGCGATCACCGCTGGAAAACGCTCGCTCGGAGAGCCCAGGAAATCGAATATCTTTTTCCTCGCGAGGTGACTGAGAGCGCGGTCGGTATGAAGAGCGCCGTGGAATGGCTACGGAAGGTCAATTTCTGCGTGCCCAACGGCTCGTTGCGAATCCGCGACGAAGATGTCTTGAAACCTGGCGAGCTGGTCCGGCGGAATCGGCAGTACCGTAACCGCTGTCTCTACGGCCCCTCCTGGCGGGCGGACATCGTCACGGCACTCGAATGCGGGCTGCGGAGCCCCGCCGCCATCGCCCGCGCCATAGGGTGCTCCTATGAGCCCGCCTACCGGGTCTACCGCCAGATCGCCCTGGTGAAGGAGCTCGCCTGAGGGTTTGCAAGATTGACCACCCCCCAGCGCGGCGAAGCCGCAACCCAATGTTTTCCTGCGCTGGTTTTCGCCGAGCTGGGAGTCCGTAGTCCATAGTCCAGAGTCCGAAGTCGGCTGCTCGGTTTCCGGCGACTCTGGACCGTGGACTATGGACTGTGGACTTCGCGGGATCTTTCCCCATAACGGAAGTCTTCCGAGGTCGTCAGCGTAGTTTGCCCCTCTTGGGCCACCGGAATGCTAAAAAGCACGAGCATGCCGAGTTTCATAGCTTGTTTTCCTCTAGCATCATTTTGAAACCTTCCAGTAAATCCGGTTCCCCGGGGTGACCTTGAGAATGAGCACTCGATCCCCCTCCAGGATGAAATAAGCGCCCGCGAACGTATCGTGATACTGCGCGAAATCAAGCCCTCGCCCGGCTCACCTGATCAGATGGCCGTACTGATTCCGCAGCAGCTCGGAAGCCCCGTCACCCGTCAGGTCGTACACGAGTCTCGTCTGATTGGGCGAGTCGGGCCGTCCGATCGCTTCTTCGATCGTCGTCTTGTCGCCTTCGCGGCGCAGATCGATGTTCCGCGGCTGCTCGCCGAATCCGTTGGGGAAGAGCGACCTGTCCATCTCGTGCTTGACGTACCTCTCGCGCTCCGCCGGCGTCAGGAGCGACGCCACGCTTTGATTCCATTCCTCCTGGAGCAGCTTTCCGCGGTCGCCCAGCGCGGGAATCTCGATGTGCGTCCCCCCATCCTTCGATTCGACTTTGGCCAGTTCGCTTTCCACCTGGCGCATTCTGCTCTGCGCGTCCTCGTAGGCGCGCTTCAGGAGCGCGGCGCGGCCGGGATCGAGTCCGAGAAGATCCGCGATCTCGTCGATGCCCATGTTCATCCGAGCCATCCGGCCCAAGGGGAGAGGCGGTTGCACCTGGTCGGCCGGCTCCGCCGCTCCCCGCCCGTCCTGTTTCCCGGCCTGGACCTGATCGCACAGCTCCTGGATCGTCCGAAGCGACGCTTCATGCGCCTTGCGCAGGTTACCGACCTGAGCCTCGAGTTCCTTGATGCGGGTCTTGGCCGCTTCGGGAATCGGGTGCTCGAGGGGGGAAATCGGCCGGGCAGGCTTGTTCGCGGGGCTCGGCGGGGGAAGATCCGCGGCGGCGCCGTTTCGCGTCGTTCGAGCGGACGCGAATCCCGAGATCCATCCGACCACGACCGCGGTGACGATCAGGACAAAGGCCACGGATTTGGACATAACGGTCTTGTTCCTTTCACAGCGGTGTAAGCCCCGCCAGAAGCGAGCCCCGCCCGTTCTTCATGAAAATCGATAAACGGGCAGGCGCGAGCGTCACGGCAGCTTCACGTCGCGCAACTCGAAGGGCACCACCTTTTCGAGCGTGCGATCGATGAAACGGAAGGTGAACGTCTCGATATCCCTTCCTTTCACGGTGGAAAACGTAGCGCGATACAGCGTTTCCGTGGAGGATTCGACGCCGAAAACGCCGCCGGCGCCGCCGATCATGCGGATGACCATTCCTCCTTCATTGGTTTGAGCGAGGGCGAGCGTGTCGGCCTTGTGCGTCTTGCCCTCGTCGTCCACCGCTTTCGCCGACTCGGAATCCAGAAGCCGCGCCATGTCGATGGCCGGTCCGTCCTTTTTCTTCGAGGAGACTTTAAACGTGATGCCGTTTTTCTCGATTTTCTCGATCCGGAAGACGAAGTCGCCCGATTCCTTGGTATCGCCGCGACTGGGGGATTCGAAAGAGATTTCTGTATGTTCGAGCGGGAAAGAGAACGTCACCGTGCCGGGCAGGCTCTTGATCGACTTCGCCTCGGGAGCCAATCCTTTCACGCTGAAGACCTGCGCGGAGGCGTCCGGGGTGGGCCCTCCGCCCCCGCCGCCGAGTGCGCCTTGAACCACTTGGATCGCCCAGCCGCCCGCGCCGGCCTGGATTTGTTCCCCCGACGTCTCGACGCTCAGCTCGCTACCCGTATCATCGACGCCTTTTCCAAACTCGAACTTGACGCCTTTCATCGGATTCAGATGCGTTTCATACAGCGTCGAAATCCCAAGGCTCAGCGTGGCCGTCGTTTCCTTGAAATTCGTATGGCGGACGATGTTGAGGGAGGAGATGTACACTTTGAAGGGACCCGAATAGACGCTGGGATAGGCGACGTGCGGGCTCGACGTCATCTTGACCGCGCCCCCTTCCTTCCATTCCCACGACAGGTTCGAACGTCCCGCGCACAGGAGGTCGAGCGCCTGCATCGCCGTGCCGGATTCCAGCTTCAGCGACGCCGTCTCGCCCTCCAGCTTGACCGCGGAAGCATCGATGCGCAGGCCCGACCGGGCGGCGAGGT